>CAZSUH010000009.1:15724-49942 GCA_964609905.1 uncultured Verrucomicrobiota bacterium | reverse complement strand
AGTCTATCGCGCCGCCCGTTCGGCGTCTATGGGGTGGTCGGCCGGACGCTTACGGCACTTACGTCGACGCGTCCGTTTCATCCCGATACTTTGCCGGGAACCCCAGAGGCGTCACGCAAAATCCAGACCCATACCCCGACTCAACCTCACTCAAGTGGGGGAAGAAGATGCGATAAATCGCTCCCGAACAAGCAAGAAAATCCATCCAAGAAGATACACCTTCAAACCGCCAATTTTACCCCAGTTTCATTCCGGCGTCCGCAATAACAGCCATTTCTGTTGCCTCCTACCTTACCCGAATCGATAATTTTATCGGTTGACGAGTATCTGCACACATAACCATCATAAAATATTGCCAAAACGTTCGTATCTGCTACAACTTTTGTATGTGTACGGCCATCAAATTGAAATGCGGGCAGCATCAATGCAACCTCACCATCATAACTTGCACCTATAACGACGCTGTCAGCGTTAACTTCACAGCATAATTGCGCAACCTTTCTATTATAGACATCATTCCCGAAATCACACTCGAAACAAGACGAAACAGTATCTTTGCTTTTTTTAGTATTTTTTAAAGCGTACTTCGCGTTATCCCTCGTTGCGAAAATTAATTTATCGTCGTCTTTAATTCCAAGTGTCAAAGAAAAGTCACACCGTTTATCTTGATCAACTTTATAACTAGGTGTCGATGTTCCTGGCACTGACAGACAAATAGCAGAGGGTGCGCCTAATCTATGAATTCTCCCTATTCCGCTTGAGTCATAATGATTATCCGCTTTCGTATCAACCTCAATAAACCAATTTTTGTTTTTCAAAAATGTCTTATGAAAATAATCGGTAAGCGAAAATACGGCTGGTTGTGTTGGTGTTTCCTTTGGCGTAATTGTATCATTGCAAAACATATAGGCGACATATAAAAAGGAAGCCGTTGTAACCATATATTTGTCAAAATAGGCGTATTTTTCACACCCATAACCACTGTCAACCGGATAGTTGTTTTTAACGTGCGTGATTGTTTCGCGTGAAAGCCACTTTTCTATAGTGGCAACTGCTTTTTGAGCACCAGCCTTAAACCTGCCGGCAAGCTCCAGATCTCCACACCCATAATATCGGTTTGCCTCAAACTCAAAAAGCAGTGCAATTTGTGTCTCATTATGCAAGAACTGATTACTTCTTCCACCATATGGTATTTCACCGCTGACCGACTGCATTTCAAGCGTTAATCGCCCTGTCTTTTTTAAGCATTCATCTATCTGATGATAATATTCGCCTTTATATCCAAAATGCATAAGTAAACAAAATAAACCTCTTGAAACCAAATCGTAAACCATGGGTTCATTCGGGTCACGATACATTCCGTTTTCGTCCAAATGGCGTAATTGTGTTGCAATTTGAATGTCAACAAATTCATCTGTATCCGCAATCCCGATATACCCGCGCA
Source organism: uncultured Verrucomicrobiota bacterium (assembly GCA_964609905.1). Classification (GTDB taxonomy): domain Bacteria; phylum Verrucomicrobiota; class Kiritimatiellia; order CAIKKV01; family CAIKKV01; genus CAZSUH01. The sequence goes on along the minus strand of CAZSUH010000009.1, from coordinate 48,498 downwards.
TAAATTCGCTTACGGCAGTAAACAAAGCCCAATTATACAAATTATCTTTTCTTGAAGTCGCGTATACATTATAGCATTCGCTAACCTTAATCTGTTTTAACAGGGAACGCCAATACTGCGTTTTATGCTTTGAATAAACATCTGACTTCTCGATTTCCATCAGACAAAATATTATTTCCTTCACAGAAAAATCATTCCCTTGTCCACCCACCTTTTCACGCGTAAACGACTCACAGCAAAAGTCCATCATTTGCTCAAAAACATGTATTAAATGGGTACGCTTGCCATGTGCGATAAGAATTCCAATATTAGCCGTAAGGCGAGGAAAGCCGTGTTCGGTAATGCCGTTTTTCTTTGCCTCGTCAAAATAATTCAATATGTGTTCATACGAGTATGCATCTAATACCCTATCCGTCAGATTTATATAGATGTTTTGCATACTATAACGTCCCCTTTTATTAACAATCCGCAACATGATTTATCATCTTCACTGGGATTTCACAATTCCACGATGTAGGCAAATGCTTTTTTCGCGAAACCACAGAGCTTTTCGCAGATCTTGCTGACGCACCGGGTGGCTATCCGGCGGATCAGTTGCTTGAGCCGTTTGAACCTATTCGTCCATGCGCGCACTTCCGGGTCAATCCGACGGCCACATAGGCTGAAAATCAGACTTGTCACCCGGCCGGATTGGTGCAACTATCACGTCATCCAATTCATTGAACTGAAAGGACTGATTATGCCCAACGTGATGAAAGTGCTCCGCGACGAAATCGCCCGCCTGGCCCGCAAGGAGGTCAAGGCATCGGTATCCAAACTCCACAAGCCGACCGTCCAACTCAAGCATGACGTGGCCGCCTTGAAACGGACTGTAGCGGCGCTGGGGAAGGCCGACACTATCATCCAGGGCGTCCTGGAAAAGATGGTGGCATCCCAGCCGGCCCCGGAAGCGGCCGACACGGCGCGGCTGACGGGGAAGGGGATACGGAGCCTGCGCCGGAAACTGCGGGTATCCCAGGCCGATTTCGGCAAACTGATTGGGGTAACAGCCCAGGCCGTCGTGAACATGGAAAAGAAAGACGGCCCGCTGGCCGTGCGGAAGGCCACGCGGGCGGCGATCCTGGCGATACGGGGAATGGGGGCAAGGGAGGCGAAGGCAAGGTTGGCGGAAATCCATCCGCTTAAGAAGTCGGGCAAGGGGCGTGTTAATTAGAACTGGGCATGAAGATCGATGTCCGGGACCGTTATCGCGGCGCCCTTCTGCCGTTACAGCGGGAATACCCGAAACCTGGCGTGCCGCTGTTTTTGGCGCGCGGCACGGAACACCCCCCCGGCGGCAGAGGAGCGGAAAGAAGAGCCTGGCCAGGGAATCGCCGCCAGGCGCGGGATTACCCCGGATAGGTGCGGATGCGGCGGGGGCGCACGAAGAGCCGGTCGCCCGGAACCGGCATCAGGCGATCCGCCGTTTCCCGGGGAATGGACGCTTCCAGGAAATCGGAGTTGTCGGCCATTCGCATGTCGATATGCACGAGCGGTCCGGACGGGCGCACCGCGCTCACGGTGACTGCCAAAGCGCCGCCGCCCGGGTCGGTTCGAAACAGGTCGCAGTCGTGGGGCCGGACCAGATGGACCTGCCCGGACGAATCCCCGGAAACGGGCCATGGATTGACCTGGCCCAGAAAGCGGCACACGAACGCGGTGGCGGGCTCCTCATAGACCTGGACCGGTGAGCCGGTTTGTTCGATCCGGCCGGCCTGCATGACCACGATCCGGTCTGCTACCTCCATGGCCTCGTCCTGGTCGTGGGTCACGAACAGGCTGGTCACGCCCAGGTCCGCATGGCGGCGGCGGAGCCAGCGGCGCAGTTCCGTGCGCACGCGGGTGTCCAGGGCGCCGAACGGCTCGTCCAGCAGCAGGACCCGCGGTTCGATCGCCAGGGCGCGCGCGAGCGCCACGCGCTGACGCTGGCCCCCGGACAACTGGTCGGGGTAGCGGGGGGCGAGCCAGTCGAGCTGGATCAGGTCGAGCAGGAATTTCACCCGCTTGGAGATCTCGTCTTCCGGCGGCCGTTCGCCGCGGGGGCGGACGCGGAGCCCGAAGGCGATGTTGTCGAACACGGTCATGTGGCGGAAGAGGGCGTAATGCTGGAACACGAAGCCCACGCGCCGTTTCTGGATGGCCCGACCGGACGTGTCCTCGCCGTGGGTGAGGATCGTGCCGGAATCGGGCTGTTCGAGCCCGGCGATGATGCGCAGGAGCGTGGTCTTGCCGCAGCCGGAGGGGCCCAGCAGGGCCACCAGTTCTCCGGTTTGCACGGTCAGGTTAACCTCCTTCAGAACGAGGAAGTGGCCATATCCCTTGGAGATGCCTCGGATTTCAATGCTCATTCGGAAGCCCTTTCCGCAGCCGACCGGAGCCGGCGTTGATTCCATTCCGCCACGGCGCGCACGGCCAGCGTGACCAGCGCCAGGGCCGCGAGGAGCGAGGCGACGGCGTTGGCGGCGGCGAAGTTGTATTCGTTGAACAGCGTTTCGACGTGCAGGGGGATCGTGTTGGTGCGGCCGCGGATGTGGCCGGAGACCACGGAGACGGCCCCGAATTCGCCCATGGCGCGCGCGTTGCAGAGGATGACGCCGTAGAAGATGCCCCACTTGATGTTGGGCAGCGTCACGTTCCAGAAGACGCGCCAGTTGGAGGCGCCGAGCAGCAGGGCGGCGTCTTCCTCCTCCCGGCCCTGGGATTCCATGAGCGGAATCAGTTCGCGGGCCACGAAGGGGAGCGTGACGAACAGGGTGGCGAACAGCAGTCCCGGGAAGGCGAAGATGATCTTGAGATTGTGGGCTTCCAGCCAGGGATGGAACCAGCCCTGGCGGCCGAAGAGCAGGATGAACAGCAGGCCGGCGATCACGGGCGAGACGGAGAAGGGGAGGTCGATCAGGGTGGTGAGGAGCCGCCGGCCGCGGCAGGGATTTTTGGTGATGACCCAGGCGATGGCCACGCCGAACAGCGTGTTGATCGGCACGGCGACGGCGGCGAGGGCGAGGGTCAGGCGGATGGCGGCGCGGGCGTCCGGTTCGGCGAAGGATCCGGCGAAAACGGACCACCCCCGGGAGAAGGCCTGCACCAGCACCTGGATGAGGGGCAGCAGGATGAAAGCGCCGAGAAAGAGCAGCGTGCCGACGACGAGGAGCAGCCGGATGGGCCGTGGTTCGGCGAGGGTGGGGCGTCGGATGGGATCAAGAGGCGGCATGGCGTTTGCGGCTCCATCCTTGCAGCAGGTTGAGGGTTAACAGCAGGACGAAGGAGACCGCCAGCATGACCATGGCAAGGGCCGTGGCGCCGGTCACATCATATTGTTCCAGGCGGGTTACGATCAACAGGGAGGTGATTTCCGACTTCATGGGCAGGTTGCCGGCGATGAAGATGACGGAGCCGTATTCGCCCACGCCGCGGGCAAAGGCCATGGCGAAGCCTGTGAGAAGGGCCGGCACGAGGGCCGGCAGGATGACTTGGAAGAACGTCTGAGCCCGCGACGCGCCAAGGCAGACGGCGGACTCCTCGACGGAGGGATCCAGTTCCTCCAGCACGGGCTGCAGCGTGCGGACGACGAACGGCAGACCGATGAAAACCATGGCCACGAGGACGCCGGCGGGCTGGTAGGCGACCTTGATCCCCAGCGGATCCAGCCAGCGGCCGATCCACCCGTCCGGCGCGTAGAGGGCCGTGAGGGCGATGCCTGCCACGGCGGTGGGCAGGGCAAAGGGTAGGTCCACCAGCGAATCGGCCAGCCGCCGGCCGGGGAAGGGAATGCGCACGAGCACCCAGGCCACCAGCAGGCCCATCACCGTGTTGACCCCCGCGGCCAGGAGCGCGGCTCCGAACGTGAGCTTATAGGAAGCGATGGCGCGGGCGGATGACACGGAGGCCCAGAAGGCCGCCCCCCCCATGGACGCGCTTTTGAGTAGCGCGGCCGCCAGGGGGAGCAGCACCAGGAGCCCAAGATACGTCAGGGTCAATCCCAACAAAAGGCCGGGTTGTCGATGGGCGGGCGTGGCAGCAGGCATGAGAACCTATTTGTTGGTCATGATCTGGTCGAAGACACCGTCGTCGTCGAAGTGCTCCTTCTGCGCTTTCGACCATCCTCCGAACTCCGTGTCGATTGAAACGAGTTTGAGCGAGGGGAATCTCTTGAGGTCGGCGGCATCGGCCAGCTCGGGGGCGGACGGGCGGTAGAAATGGCGGGCCGCCAGTTTCTGGCCCTCGGTCGAGTAGAGGAATTGGAGATAAGCCTCGGCCACGGCGCGGGTGCCGCGCTTATCGGCCACGCCGTCAACCAGCGAGACAGGCGGTTCGGCCAGCATGCTGAGGGAGGGAACGACGATTTCGAAGCCCTCGTCGGGAAACTCCTTGAGGGCCAGGAACGCCTCGTTTTCCCAGGCCAGCAGCACATCGCCCTGCTTGCGCTGGCAGAAGGTGGTCGTGGAGCCGCGCGCGCCGGAATCGAGGATCGGCACGTTCCGGTACAGCTTCGTCACGAACGCGCGCGCGGCGGCATCCCCGCCTTTTTCGTTGGCGCGGGACCAGGCCCAGGCCGCGAGATAGCCCCAGCGGGCGGCGCCGGAGGTCTTGGGATTGGGCGTGATGACCGAGACGCCGGGATTGACCAGGTCGCCCCAGTCCTTCAGGCCCTTGGGGTTGCCCTTGCGGACGAGGAAGACGATGGTCGAGGTGTAGGGGGCGCTGTTTTTCGGAAGCCGGCTCTGCCAGTTCGTGGGGAGCAGGCCGCCGCGCTGCGCGATGGCGTCGATGTCGTACGCGAGGGCAAGGGTGACGACATCGGCCTGGAGGCCGTCGATCACGGAGCGCGCCTGTTTGCCGGAACCGCCGTGGGACTGTTCGATGCGGATATCCTGGCCGGTTTTGGCTTTCCAGTCCGCGGCGAACGCGGCGTTGAACGCCTTGTAAAACTCGCGGGTGGGATCGTAAGAGACGTTCATCAGGATGAGCGATTCACCGGCGATGGGCGCGGTGGGCTTCGCGGGCGCGGCGTGCACAGGAGGCGCGGCGGTTTTTTTGCCGCAGCCGGACAGCGCCGCGGCGAGGGTGAGGGCGACGATCCAGTTGTTTTTCATAATGACCTTTTCTTTTGTTGTTTTTTGACGGACCGGGATTCAGCGAGCGCCGCCCGGACCGTATCGGACAGTTTCTGCATATCGGCCAGGCTGGTGTGGTCCAGAACGCCGGCGATGGCGTCCCTCACGCCCTTCATCACCAGCCGCAGGCCGCAGGTCGCTTCGTCCGCGCAGTCCGTGCAGGGCCGGTAGGCGGTGACGCTGACGCAGGGGATGGGGGCCAGCGGCCCGTCGATGCGGCGGATCAGGTCGCCCAGCGTGATGGCGGAGGCGGGACGGGCAAGCCCGTAGCCGCCGTCGGGACCGCGCCGGCTATAGAGGAATCCGTGACGGTTGAGCTGCAGGAGGATGCGCTCAAGGAACTTCCGGGGAATCCGCTCCTCCCGGGCGATGTCGCCAATGCGGACGGGAGGCGCGCCCTCCGGCTGCCGGGCCAGGCAGGACAGCGCCTTGATCGCGTATTTGGCCGAACGGGTGAGCATCGTTGTTTCCTACTAGATTGGTAGAGATAATAGGATAACGGCCGGGAAAAAGCAAATTTTAATTTTTCCGGACGCGAACGGGGGACGATACGACGCGTGGTTTGGGCTTGAGAAGCCCCCGGTGTTCGGGCAGAATGAAAGTCACGCATGATGAGTTCATGGCTCCATCTCGGCGGATTTGCCGCTTTCGGCGCACTCGTTTTCGCGGCGTCCGGCACGGCTTGGCGGCTGGTCCGAGCGCATGGCTGCGCCCAGGCGGCGCTCGTGCGAAGCCGTTCCCGGTTGCAGGGGATATTGCGCGTGTTACCGGATCTCGGCATGGCGTTGGACGAACGCGGCACATGCCTGAAAGTGTTGGACCGGCTGGCGCCCGAAAACCGGCCGGATGCGATTGCGGAGGGTCAGTCCATCCGGTCGGTGTATCCGGAAAAAGCCGCCTCGGCGATTCTCGAAACGATCCGCTGGGCGGCGGTGACGAAGCAAACCCAGACGTGCGATTTCACGCTGCCGGGCGCAAACGGCACGGATCGGGCGTTCGAGGCGCGGGTGACCCCGCTTCCGGACGCAACGGGGTCCGGGCTTCCGCCGGCCGCGCTGATACTTTCCCGCGAGGTGACTGCGCGGCGGGAAAGCGAGCGCCAGCGGCACGACAACGCGGAGATTTTCCAGACGTTGTTTCGCCTGTCGGTCGACGCGCTGCTCACGCTGGATTTGGACGGCCGGCCGGTAGAGGTCAACGCCCAGGCGCTGGGCCTGTTCGGTTTCGACGACGCGGCGTTTCAACGCATGAACCTGCGCGATCTGTTCGCGGACGGCACGGGCGATGCCTACCGGCAGTTCATGTCGCAATTGCTGCGGACGGGGCAGGCCAGGCGGTCGGAACAGTTCCGGCAGGCGGACGGCATGGTGTTTCCGGGTGAGATCAAGGCGGCCGTGCTGAGACTGCGGGAGACACACGTGCTCCAAGTGTGCATCCGGGACACCCGCCGGCGGAGCGAGGCCGCGGAACGGGTGCGGATCGGGAAGAAGATGGACGCTATCACTCAGATGGCGCGCCGCATGTCGCACGATTACAACAACGTGCTGGTGGGGATTGTGGGCGGGTCCAGCCTGTTGCGCATGCTGGCCGGGGAACATCCGGCCCAGCATCCGCGCATGACCGAGATCGAAAAAGCGGGCGAGCAGATGGCGGCGATGACCCGCCGGCTGCAGGAGATCTTCGCGCCGGCGGACGACGTCTGGGAGACGGTGGATATGGAGCAGGTGATCCGGGAAACGACGGAACTGGCCCGGCAGTCGGCACCGCCCGTTATTTCGATCGAGGTGCTTAAAGCGACGGAAAAAAAGACGGTCGCCGGATCGCGCGCCACGATCCGGCAGATGTTGCTCAATCTGATGGCGAACGGGATCGAGGCGATGCCGTCGGGGGGGCGGCTGACGGTGACGTTGGGAGCGGTCACGATCGACGCGGAATCCCGTCCCCGCCATCCGGGGTGCGGCGAGGCGGGTCGCTACCTGATGGTGTCGGTGGCGGACGCGGGCGTTGGGATGTCCGAGGCGGTCAAGGTCCGGATTTTCGAGCCTTTTTTCACGACCAAGCCCCCGGGCCAGGGCAGCGGATTGGGCTTGACGACCGTTTACGCGGGAGTTCAGGCCCATGGGGGCTTCATCGAGGCGGTGAGCCGACCCGGCCAGGGCGCCACGATGACACTGTATCTGCCACAGGCCAAGGCCGAGCCTGCGGCGGCGCCTGCCGCGGAAACGGTGCCCCGCGAGCAGGTGCGGATTCTGTTGGCGGATGACGAACCCGTGACGCTGGATGCCACCCGGCACATGTTGGAGGAATTGGGATATGCCGTGTTGACGGCGTCCGGCGGGGTGGAAGCCGTGGCCTGTTTCCGCGAACACGCGCGGGAGTTGGACCTGTTGATTTTGAACCAGTCCATGCCGGGGGTGGACGGCGTGGCTTGTTTTCGGACGTGCAAGGCCATCCATCCCCAGGTGCGCGGCATCTTGAGTTCCGGTTACGCGCTGGACATGCGGGAGGCGCGATTGCGGGAGGCGGGCTTTTTGGGCGTCCTGAAGAAGCCCTATTCACTGGCCCAACTGGGAGAGGCGTTGACCCGTTTTCTGGAAGGGAGCGCCGCCTGATGCCGGAAGGACTGGAAGCGGGTGTGTGGGGCATGGCGGCCGTGGCGCTGTTCGGCGGCCTGACCAGTCTGCTGTTATTCCGGGAGGTCGGGGACCGGCACTACGCGAGTTACGCCTGGGTTTGCCTGTGCGTATTGGTCTACGACCTGCTTTCGGTTCTGGGGTATCAGGTCGATCCGTGGGGGGAGACGCTCCTGATGGTGAAAGCCCGCGTCGTGTTGATGCCCGTGATCGGCTTTTACCTGATCCTGTTCCTGGAGCAGTACCTGGGATTGTCCCCGCGAGGCTGGCTGTTTGGGTTGTTGGGATATGCGGTGGTTTTCGGCCTGTTGGCGATTGCGAATCCGGCGGGGATTCTGTTTACCCCGGGCGTGGAAGCGAGCCTGGCGCCCACCGTTTTCTTCCTCGTCAACCTGGCTCTCCGGAATCTGGTTTTTTTCGGACTGAGCATCCGGATTTTCCGGACGCTGTCCCGGACCGCGCCGGAGCGTCTCTCGATGTACGGATTGGGCGCGGCGGCGTTACTGGGCGGGATGGTGTGGGATGACGGCGTTCAGTTGGCCGCCTGGAACGGGCCGCGGCTGTCCGAGTTCGGCTTTCCGATCATGCTGGGGGCCATGGCTGTTGCCCTGGCGCGCCGTCAGGCGAGTCGGCGCCGGGAGGCGGAGGCGAACGACCGCCGGTTGAAAAGCATCCTGGATGCCTTGCCGGACCGGGCGGCGATTTTCGACTCCCAGGCGACGCGGCTGGAGCCCCTTCATTTTCCGGGGACGCCGCAGCCGGTTCCGGCCGGCGCGGCCTGCCCGTTGGAGGCCGCGTTTCCCGCGAGCGCGATTCCGGGCGTGCGGGCGACGGTCTTGCGCACTGCGTTGACGGGGCGGGGGCAGAGCCTGGAATATGCGGTCGAGGAGGAGGGGCAGACGCGCTGGTACGAGGCCCGCACCGCAGCGATTCCCGGAGGTCTTGACGGAAGTCGGAACGACGGCGTGGTGTGGGTCAGCCGGGATATCACCCGGAACAAGCTCCTGGAGATCGAGATCGAGGCCGGGGTGGAGAAATACGGGCGTCTCTTTCACGCGTTTCCCGATGCCCTGCTAATCGCCGGCCTGGAGGGCGGGCTGCTCCGCCTCAACGAACGGGCCGAGGCGCTGTTCGGTTTCTCGCGGGAGTCGATGCTCCGACCGTGGTCGGTCCGCGATCTCTACGCGCCCGACAGCCGGGGCGAGTTTGAGGCGGACATGGAACAGTTGCGGAAAAAGGGACAGATCCAGGTGGAGCAGGGATTTCAAAAAATAGGGGGCCAGCCGTTCAAAGGCGAGCTGCAGGCGGCATCCATTCCCTTCCGCGACCGGTTACTGGCCTTGCTCGCGGTGCGCGACATCGGGGAGTCGCGCGGGGAAGACGACCGCCTGGAGCGGCGGCTCCGCCTGGAGGGAATGATGCGGTTCGCCGGCGCGGTTGCGCCCGACTTCGCCGCGCGGTTGACCGGAATCGCGGATGGTGTGGCCCGGCTGGCCGAGGACTATCCGCGCGGATCGAAGGAGGGGGAGTGCCTGGCCGTCATGCGCAAGGCCGCGGAACGGGGACTGGAAATGACCCGCAACCTGCTGTCCTTTGCTCAACGGGGGGTGCGCTCCGCCACGGTGCTGGATATCGGCGCCACGGTGAGCGCCCTTCAGGAGGAGCTGAGCCGGGCGCTCCCGCCCGAGGTGCGGTTTTCACTGGAGTTGCCGGACCGGCCCATCTGGATCAGCGGCGACCCGGATGAAATCCGGCGGATGCTGGTTCATCTGACCGAGAACGCGCGGGACGCCATGCCGGTTGGCGGGCCGTTGCGGATCGTCGTGGAGCGGGTCGATATTTCCCCCGAGTGGGCGGCGACCGAACCGGAGTGTCCCGGCGCGGGGCGCTATGCGGCGGTGCGGGTGATCGACGCGGGCGCGGGGCTCACGGAGGAGGCGCGACAGTGCCTGTTTACCCCCTTTTTCACTACCCAGAGGCAGATGACAACCGCGGGCCTGGGCCTGCCCATGGTGTATGGCGCCATTAAGGCGCATGGGGGGTTTGTGGAGGTGTCCGGCAAAAGCGGAACCGGGACCTCGTTCAGCCTCTATTTTCACGAGGCGGTCGGTGTCGCGCCTCCCCCTACAAACCCCGCATGAACTGGAAAATGGAGTCTGTGAAGCCCGGCAGGCCTTCATGGCCGAAGTCGGGGTAAATGGCCATCGTTTTCTTGGAGACGATCTTATTGTAGGCCGCGAACTGGGTGGAGGGCGGGCAGATCGTGTCCATCAGCCCGACGCCCATCAGCGTCTCGGCCCGGATGCGGGGGGCGAGGAACTGGGCATCGATGTACCCGAGCGTGGTGAAAATGGCCTCTTCGCGCTCGTGGCGCGGATCGAACAGCCGGAAATAGTCTTTCAACTCCTGGTAAGCGCCCGTGGCGAGGTCCATCTCCCACACGCGGCGGTAATCGCACAGAAAGGGAACCACGGGCGCCGCCCGTTTGATCCGGGGTTCGAGCGACGCACAGGCGAGAGTCAGGCCGCCGCCCTGGCTGCCGCCGGTGCAACCGACGCGCGCCGCGTCCACCTCCGGCAGGCCCATCACGATTTTCGCGAGCTGCGCAGTGTCCAGGAAAATATTGCGGAAGGCGAGCTTTTCCGGGGCGTCATCGAGCCCGCGGATGATATGCCCGCGCAGCGTGGGACCGCGGACGGAAACCTTGTCCTCCGACAGGCCGCCCTGGCCGCGGCAGTCCAGCGCGGCGACCGCCATGCCCTCGGCGGCGTACCCCAGATACGAATGCCAATCGCCGCAATTGCCGGAGTAGCCGTGAAATGCGAGGACGGCCGGGCACTTGCCCGCGACCCGCTTGGGCATCCAGAACTTGGCGTGGATGCGGGATCCTCCGACGCCGTCGAAGAACAGGTCGAAGCAGTCGGCGAAGGAGGTCTCGAACGGAGCGGGTCGGAATTCTGTCTTGGGATCGAGGGCGTTCATTTCCGACAGGCCCCGGTCCCAGAAGGCGTCGAAATCCGCGGGTTTGGGGTTGCGGCCGGAGTAGGTTTTCAGTTGATCGAGCGGCAGATCGATAAGCGGCATGGGTGTGTTCCCGGGTGCGAGTTTTAAAAAAACGAACTTGCGGCGGAGACTAGCTCAGGGTAATTGGGAAGTCAAGTGAATCGAGCTCAATTGTCTTGCGAAATTCTCGATCCCAAGGCGGACCTGCACACGTATTCAAGGCTCGGCATCCGGCACGTCACAAGCTTCGCTTGCTGGATGGATGGTGATTATGTGGCGCGTTTTGGCAAGCCGCCGGTCCAGGAATACGGGGATGCTCTCTTGAAATTCAAATGATTCCCGAAACGCAATTCGCAAAGAAACTTGAGCGCGCGGCGCCAATGGGATAGTGTGCTTTGAAAAGGAGAGCCGCCATGCCCAAGGCTGTCGTTCACGAAGTCAAAACCATCAGCTCGCACAAGTCCTATCACGGCTGGCCCACCGTGGCCCGGCTGCAAAATGGCGAACTATGGGTGGTGGTTTCCGCGGGCCGCGAACGGCATGTCTGTCCGTTCGGACAGGTCCACCTGATCTGCTCCCGCGACAACGGCAAAACCTGGACGCCGCGGCAGATCCTCGCGAACGGCCCGCTCGATGACCGCGATGCCGGCATCTGGCAGACGACCAAGGGCACGATCCTCGTCAACTGGTTCACCTCGGTGTGCTGGCTGCGCCACCTGGAGGACCTGGAAGCCGTCGGGCCGGCGGAAGTGACGAAAAACCTGGGCGACGCCTATGCTGCTCGCTGCGAAAAAATGCGCGGATTGATCTCCAAAGAGATCATCGGCCGCGAACTCGGCACCTGGATGCTTCGCTCGACGGACAACGGCAAGAGCTGGTCGCCGAAATACGACTGCGGCGTGGGCAGTCCGCATGGGCCCACGGAGCTGGCGGACGGCCGTCTGCTGTTCGTGGGCAATCGCAAGGATGATCCGAACAAACCCCGCGCCGAAAATGCGTACGCGCCGATTCTCGGCGCCTCGGAGTCGCGCGACGACGGCCTGACCTGGCGGCGGCTCGGCGACATTCCGGTCAGGCCGGGCGATCCGGTGGGGACCTATCACGAAACGCACGCTGTGCAGGCGCCGGACGGCCGAATTGTCGTGCATATCCGCAACCACAGTCCCCAGGACACCGGCTACGTGCTGCAGACCGAATCGACCGACGGCGGCCGGACGTTCAGCGTGCCGCGCAACACCGGCTTGCTCGGCCTGCCCAACCACCTGCTAAAGCTGAGAGACGGCCGGTTGCTGACGACCTATGGCTACCGGCACGTACCCTACGGCAACCGGGCGAGTGTGAGCGAAGATGGAGGCCGCACGTGGAGCGCACCGATGATTTTGGACGAGAAGCCGGAACCGCGCGATCTGGGCTATCCCTCCACCGTGGAGTTGGAGGACGGGTCGCTGTTGAGCGTCTGGTATGAACATCTGCCGGCGGACACGATGGCCAGCGTTCAGGCGTGCCGGTGGCGGTTGGAGTGAGGGAGAATAGGCCAATAAAATGACCCCCGTGACGATCGGAACCCGTCGCGACCTGTTCGCGTTCCGGTTTCTTTAACCGCGCTGCGGCCTTACGTGGCTGGCTGATGCGGAAGCGCCCAGGCCGGCTTCCGTAATCGTTCGATGGCCGGCCAGCCTTCCAGGGCCTGGTTGACGCGGCCCTCTTCCACGAGTCGGAGAAACTGGGCGATCATGTCGTGATGCGCCTCGCACGTGAACATGTTGCGCAGCGGCAGCATCGCCCGCACGGCCTCGCGGTTGTCGAGCGCGATCGGCCATTTGGCCAGCATGTCGCGCATCCAGGCCAGGAACTCGGGGACGTGATGCGCGCACCACGCTTCGAAATGGCGGCGCACGGCAACCGGATCGTCAATCAGCCGGTTCAAGGCCGCCAGGTAACTGTAAAAACCTTTTCGTTCCGCGGCGGGGAAGGCGTACAGCCGGTCGTTGTCGAAGCGATAGGGCATCACCTCCAGGGCAAACACGCCGCGCTTGTCGAAATGCAGTTTCGGCAGGTAGCCGATCCACCATAGCGCGTTCATCGGGTCGGGCGCCATGTCCGGCCAGGGGAAGAAGAAGTTGCCGGGCGAATAGACGATGGGCGCGCCGTTCCACAGCTCGATGCCTTCCGGGCAGTGCGTGTGGCAGTTGATCACCGCGTCGGCGCCGGCGTCGACGAAGGCGCGGTAGGTCTCGACCATGCGCGGCGAGGGCATGGGGTTATCTTCGTGTCCGCCATGGATGACGATCAGCACCAGGTCGGCCCGTTTCGCGGCGGCCTGGATGGCCCGGATATTGGCTGCCGGATCCAGCGGCGCGCAGCCCGGCGCGGACGGCGTGGCCGTGCCGAATTCGTGTTCCGCAACATTCAACAGCGCCAGCGTGAGTCCATTCGCGCGGAGCCGCAGCGGCCGCGCGGCCTCCTCCGGCGTGGCGCCGGCGCCGACGGTCTGGAAGCCTCCGGCCTCAAGATGTCGCATGGTTTCCATGACGGTCGACCCGCCGTGATCGCCCGTGTGGTTGTTGGCCAACAGCGCCACATCGATGCCGAGCGCGGCGGGCAGGGCAAGGGACTCGGGCGGGCAGAGCAGGTTCGGCCCGCTTTTGTCGATGGGCGATTCGGTGTCGGCCAGCGGCGTTTCCCATTGCATCAGGCGGATGTCGGCGGAGTCGAGGAACGGCTTGACCGCGGCGACCATGTCGGCGACTCGGCCGGCGCGGATGGCGTCGAGCCCGGTTTTCCACGGGCAGCAGTCGCCCGTCATCGCGAGGCTGAATGTTTTGCCGACCGGCTTACGAAAGGTTTCCTGGCCGTTCTGGAACGCAAGAAACATGGCGTCCTTCTTCAAGACGTTACGCGCGGGCCTCGCGCAGCACCGCCACGCCGTAGGGCGGGATGGCGATGGACTCCTTGTGCGTGCGGCCGGTCAGCAGATCGACTGCGGGCCGCGCGAGTTTCAGCGTGGCGGGCTGATGGGAGGTTTCCACGGCCACGCAACCGCGGCCGGCTTTGCCCGCGCGCGGCACGACCAGCAGGTTGGGCGAGGCCTCGGCCGCGGGTTTGACCTTGGCGGCGCCGCCGGCGTAGGCGAGAAGCTTCACGTATTCCTTCGGACCGGGCTGCGTGCCGAGCAGGATGAGGCGGCCCTTGCCGATTTTCCGTTCCACGATCGCGGCGAGTCCCTTCATCGGGCCTTCCGTGTAGGTCGCGAGCGCCGTGCCGCCGCGCAGCTCGTAGCTGTCGAACCAGACCGAGCCCTGTGCGTCGTGGCCGTCGGCCCAGCGCAGGCCGAAGGTGCGGGGATCGGCGGGGATCTCGTAGCGGACCCGCACGCCGGCCCATTGTTCGAGCGAGCCGTAGGGGCTGTGCGTGAACTTGACGGCATCGAGGTTGCGGATGTCGGTGAACGGGCCGGCGATCCACGTGCCGCCCGCGCGGATCCAGCTCAGGATCCGCTCGCGCAGGCCGGCCTCGTCAAGCGCGGGGAGGTAGGACGAGACGACCAGGCGATAGGGCTTGAGGTCCGTGGCGGCGTCGATCAGGTCGGGCCGGTACTGGGCCTGGACGATCGGCTTCCAGACCTGGTTGATGAGCGCGTTGCGGTAGTTGAAGCCGTTGACGATGGGCTGGAACTCGAACATCCACCAGGCGAAGGAGGAATGATGGATCGCCAAGCCCGTGTTGACCGGCCGCGTGCCGTTCAGGAACGCGCCGGCCTTGCGGAGACCGGCGGCGATCTCGCGGACTTCATCGAAGATATGGAGGGGGCGGCCGCAACTGGAAACCACGGAGCTGTGCATGAGTTCGTGGCCGGCCCAATGCGCGCGCCAGAGCCAGTAGAGGTTGGCCTCGCCGCCGAGCGCGAAGGGGAGCCACGAGTTGGCGCGGCAGAAGCCGGGTTCGCGGTAGCCGTTGGCGGAGCCTCCTCCGTTCCAGCAGGTGGCGGTTTCGGTGTTCCAGAAGGGAGCCGGCTTGAGGGGCCGGCACAGGTCCATCCAGAACGGCGCCTGCCAGAGGTCGTCCGTCGAGTTGTAATGGTTGTATTGGACGATATCCAGCTTGCGGTGGATCGTCTCGTAGCTCAGCCCCATGAGCGGCATCATGTCGGTGCCCACCGGTACAGTCGTGAACCGGTGCAGGATGTCGGCCTGGTGGTTGGAGTAGGCGACATAGGAATCGGACTGGAACTGCATCCAGGCGGTGTTGAGCGAGGGCGCGTGGCCCGTGGCGACGCGGGGGATGGGCAACTCGGTGAAGGCGGAGTAGTCCATGCTCCAGAGGCCGTTGCCCCAGGCGGCGTTCAGCGCCTCGATGGATCCGTAGCGCGCGCGCATGGCGTCCTGGAACAGCCGGTGGCAGACGGGGCAGCAGCAGCCGCGGCCCCAGGGGTACATCTCGTTGTCGATCTGCCAGCCGATCACGTTCGGATCGCGGCCGAATTCGCGGGCCATGCGGGTGACGATGCGGGCGCAGAGGTCGCGATAGACGGGGCTGTTGGAGCAGACGTGGCGGCGATGGCCATGTTGATGCGTGATGCCGTTTTCGTTGACGAGCAGCACCTCCGGGTAACGGGTGGTCAGCCAGGCCGGCGGCGTGGCCGTGGGTGTGCCCAGGATGGTGGCGATGCCGGCCTTACCCAGTTTATCCACGACGGTGTGGAGCCAGTCGAACTGGAAATAGCCTTCGCGGGGCTCCATGCGGCTCCAGGCGAATTCGCCGATGCGCATGACGTTCATGCCGGCCTTCTTCATGAGCGCGATGTCGGCGTCGATCTGGCTGAGCGGCCAGTCTTCGGGATAGTAGGCGGCTCCGAAATAAGGCGGGGCGTGGCGGGTTTTCATGGGCGCTCCTGGCTGATGGGGTCCTGGACTTTGTCGGCTTGGGGCACTCTATAGGAAGTGCCGGGGAAAAGGCAAGTCGAGTGATGGCCGTCCGCTCCCAAGAAAACCCAAGAAAATCCGAAAAAGAACTTGCCATGCCCAAAGCCGCTAGTGTACGTTTCTTGTTCTCTTGAGCATCAAACCCGTTTGGACTAAAGGCGACCCTATCGTGATGGATCAACAGCAGACGAGCGGCTTTTCCTTCAAAGCGTTGTTTTTCGGATTGGCGGGGTTGTTTGTAATTGCCTGGGGCGCGGGCAACGTGGAATTGCGCATGCCCTTTGCCGCGTCGTTGGTCAACTCGCATCTGCCGACCGCTCCGTTTTGCCTCATCATTCTGTTGGCGTTGGGCTGGAACCTGGTGGTCAAGCGGTTTCCGGCCCTGTCGCTGAGCAGCCGGGAACTGACGGTCGTCATGGCGCTGATGCTGGTGGCCTGTTTTCCGCCGACCGCCGGAATGTTCCGCTTTTTCCAGCGGCAACTGACACTGCCGTGGTATTACCTGGCCTCGGGCGGGCAGACGGAATGGGAGAAGTTCCGCATCCTGGAATACATCCCGTCTTACCTGTTTCCCACGCCCGCGCCGTCCGTCCAAGACGGCATCGTGCAGATGGATTCCACGGTTTACCGGGGCCTCTTTCAGGGATTGGGGCGGGGCACCGACGGGATTCCCCTGTCCGCGGTGCCCTGGTCGGCCTGGGTCGGGCCGTTGATGTATTGGGGACCGTTGATCTGCCTGATGTCGATCGCCATCGTGGCGCTCGCTTTCCTGGTGCACCGCCAGTGGGCGGTCCACGAGCAGCTCAGTTATCCGTTGGCGCAGGTGCTGTCCACGCTGGTCACGCGCAAGCCGGGCTCAGTCGTGCCCGATCTGTTCCGGAACCGGTTGTTCTGGTGGGGGGCTCTGCCGGTGCTTTTCCTCTACGTGCTGGACTATCTCAACCAGTGGTTTCCGATGTCGGTGCCGGGTTTGAAGACGCTGCTGCCGAACTTGAAGTCCTGGAACGTGCCCCTGCAACAGTATTTTCCGGCGCTGACCAAATCGGACGGCTTCTGGTATCTGTGCAGCCAGACCCTGATGTTTTCCGTGGTCGGGGCGGCCTATTTCGTCGCCTCTGAAATCAGTCTCACGATGGGACTGTCGCAACTGCTGGTGGTGCTCTTTGGCGCCTGGTTTTACGCGACGACGGGAACGCCCATCACCGCGCGAAATGACATCGGGCTGATGCGGGGAGGCGCCTATCTGGCCTATGCGATAGTGTTGCTCTACACCGGCCGCACCTATTATGGGGCCGTCGTTCGGAACCTGTTCCGGCGCCGGTTGGCCGATGCCGAGAGCCGTCTGCCGGTGCTGGCGGCCCGGACGTTGGCGCTCGCCTTCACGGGCTTCACGGTGATGCTGGTGGTGATGGGATTGGACTGGTTCATCGCGATCCTTTTCGCGTTGCTGGTGATGTTGCTTTTCCTGGTGTTCACGAGAATCATTTGCGAAACGGGCGTTCCCTTCATGCAGGCCCACTGGTGGCCCGCGCCTCTGCTGACGACCCTGCTGGGCCCGGCGGCCGTGGGGCCCGGCCCGCTTGTGCTGATCGGGTTTTTCGGCACGGTTTTGGCGATGGATCCCCGCGAGTGCCTGATGCCCTACGTGGCGACCGGAGTGAAGATGGCGGATGACGCGAAGATGAGGCTGACGAAACTGTTCGGCATTCTGATGGGCGCCACGCTGGTGGCCCTGGCGGTGGGCTTTGTCTCCGTCACGTGGACCCAGTATGCCTACGGCGGCATCACGGACCAGGGATACGCCTCGAAAACCGTGCCCACGGACACCTTCAACCGGACCGCGAAAATAATATCGGAGATGAGCGACACCGGCGTTCTGGAACCGAGCCGAACGCTTCACGGCTTGAGCAAGCTCAAAATGGCCAATCCGGACCCGGGAGACCTGGGGCTCCTGGCCGCCGGCGCCGTGGGCGTGTTTGTGTTTTTCCTGTTGCGTTTCCAGTTTCCGCGCTTTCCCTTGCATCCCGTGCTGTTTCTGGTGTGGGGGGTGTATGCCACCAGCGTGGTCTGGTTCTCCTTCCTGGTCGGGTGGGTGGCCAAGACGCTCATCGTCCGCTTCGGCGGGGGGCGGGTCTATCACCACTTGCGGCCGCTTTTCGTGGGGCTGATCGCCGGCGAACTGGCGATCGTGGGGATCGCGATCGTCGTGGATGTGATTTATTACTGGATAACGGGAAAGCCGCCCGGGATTCAGTTCAAGGTGTTGGCGGGTTAAGGTTGACGAACAGGGAAAACCAAAAGGCAAAAAAGCGCACGCGCCATGGAAGCCGAAACGCCGATTGAAATACGCAAGCAGAGGAACCTGGGCCTTTCCGGGACGATGCGACTTTGCATCAAAGGGGTGACCCACCGGATGCTGCGCTCCGTGATGACGCTATCGGTCGTCACGCTGGCGGTCGCTTTTTTCATGTTCCTCCTTTCCGAAAACGCGCTGGTTACCGCCGCCGCCCGGGTGGTTAAGGATCGGTTGGCCGAGCAACGGCTGGCGGCCCGCCTGCTGGCGCGGCTGTTCGAGTCGCCTTCCAGTCTGGTGCTGGCCGGGCAACTGGGGCGGAGCGTCCGCCAGCCTGCCGTGCGCAACGAGTTTGCCGCCGTGACCGGCCTGAAGCCCGCTTGGGTGGCCGAGCTGGCCGCACAGGCCGCCCGCGAGCAGGCCTATTTTCACTTTTTCGACTCCATGCCGCCGGGCAAACGACTGGTGCTGGTTCAGAAGCGGGAAGGGCGCGAGGTGTTCCGGTGTCTTTTGGACGCGGGCGAATGGGCGGCATTCACGGAAAAACTGGGCATGATGCGGGATCAGCAATTGCCCGGCGGGCTCGCGGAGTTCGAGGCGTTTCTGAAGGGGTTTGAGGCGTACATGGCGGACCTCACGACACTGGAAAACCGATGGAAACGCGCGATCGCGGAGCTGGGCGCGGAAACAAAACGCAGGATCGGCGGGGTCGATTTTGATCAGTGGCTGGCTGGCGCGACTTCGGATGAGCTGGCCGCGTGGGCCGCGTTTACCCGGGAACGGGGTTTCGCGGCGACTCCGGTGGAATGGAAACAGGCCCAGGCGCAGGTGGCGACGGCTCGGGTGCGGCGGGCGATTGTGGACAGGCTGAACCTGCCGGAAGCCCGGGCGGAGTGGCGCCGCCTGTTCAAGGATCGCAAACCGGTCACCACCGAGCAGAAACTGCTGAAACTGGGTGACGAACGGGCTGGCCGCCTGCTGGACGGCACGGCGACGCTGGAGCAGCGGCTGGCGGTGGCGGAGAATTCGGCCCGCGAAACGCGGCTGTCCGCACTGGAGGCCAAGTTGGGCGCCCGGATTGCGATTGATGACGCCGACAGCGGCGTTTTGCGGCCGCGCCAGGCGTTTTTGCTGCTCATCTCGTTCCTCGTGTGCGCGGTGGGGGTGAGCAACGCCATGCTGATGTCCATTACCGAACGGTTCCGTGAGATTGCCACCATGAAATGCCTGGGCGCGACGGACGGATATATTCTCACGCAATTCATGTTGGAGGCGGCGTTGCAGGGCTCGGCCGGCGGTCTTCTGGGCACGCTGATCGGCTTCACGGCGGCGTTGATCAAGCAGGGTGTGGCGCTGGGCGGCGTTGTGGTCGCGGCGTGGCCGGGCGAGGCGCTGGGCGTTTCGGCCGTCGCGGCCATGGGGGCGGGAATCCTGCTGGCCGTTCTGGCGTCCGTCTATCCGTCCTGGGCCGCGTCCCGGATGGCGCCGATGGAAGCCATGCGCGTCGAGTAAAACAACACGAAAAGACGGAACACCCGGTATGGCGTTCGACGAAACAACCTATGCACAAGGACGAGAAGTCCTGGTCAGCGTTCACGATGTGGCCAAAATCTTCCACCGCGGCGAGGAAGAGGTCCATGCGTTGCGGGGCATCGATCTGAACATCTACCGGTCCGAATACGTCTGCATCATGGGACCGTCGGGTTCCGGCAAAACCACTCTGTTCAACATGATCGGCGGGCTTGATTCCCCCACGCGGGGGCGGGTGTTCATCGAGGGCGTGGATATGGCCCAGCTCAACGCCAACGAACTGGCATTCCTCCGGTGCCGCAAGATCGGCTACGTGTTTCAGACGTTCAACCTGAACGGCGTCATGACCGCCCTGGAAAACGTGACGCTGCCCATGCTGCTGGCGGGGGTCAATTCGGACGATGCGCGCGAGCGGGGCATGTCGCTGCTGAAGAAGGTGCACCTGGAGGATCGCTGGTCTCACCGCCCCAAGGAGATGTCCGGCGGTCAGATGCAACGGGTCGCGATCGCGCGATCCCTGGCCAACAATCCCTCGCTTTTGCTGTGCGACGAACCGACCGGCAACCTGGACCTGAAGACGGGCCGGGATATTCACCACCTGTTGCAGGACCTGCACCGGCAGGACCGGGTGACGATTATCTGTTCGACGCACGACCATCGCATGCTGGCTGTCAGCGACCGCATGGTGTGGATTTCAGACGGCAGCCTCGAGCGGATCGAGCGCACGACGAACGTGATAATCGAAAAGGCCAGCCTGGGCGGGGAAGAGGAATGAGCGCGATGCCACGCCATAGCACCAGCAGAATGACGGTTTTAGCCGCGGTCGTGGCCATGGCGTCAGCCGTTCCCGGATTCGCCGGGGTGTACGACGACTTGATGGCCGTTTTCACCAACGTGGAAAACCGGTTGCCGGGAACCGCCGCCTATGCGCGCGGTTTTCAGGCGCTGGAGCAGACTCTCCGGGACGCCGGCCTGGAACCCCATGTGCAGACGTTCGACACGCTGGTTCCCCGGACGGACTGGTGCCGAGTCACGGTGGGCGGGGCGCCGATCGATCCGGTGTTCCCGATCAACCAGGGCGTGGCGTCGCTGGTCACGGACGGTCCGATTGCGGGGCCGTTGCGCTGGCTGGGGAACGGTTCGCTCGAAGCCTTGGACGGCCGGGCGGTGAGCGGTTGCGTCGCCGTCCTGGACATGGATGCCACCGCGGTAAGCCTGAAACACGTGTTTGCCAAAGGCGCTCGGGCGGCGCTCCTGGCGGGAAGCGGACGAGGCGGTCGGTGGAAAGTGGAGGGACTGATCATCGACGGGCCCGCTTCCGTTCCGTGCGTGTTTGTCCCCTCGGACGAGGCCGTCCTGCGCCGGTTGCGAGAGGCGGAAGGGGAAACCGTCACGCTGGATGTCAAGGCGGGCCTTCAGGACGCGCGGGGGCAAAACCTGTGGGTGGAGATCCCGGGCCGGACGGGCGTCGTATACAATCTGGGCATAAGCGAAGCCGCGTTAGTGTCCGCCTCGCTCGACACGTATGGCCTGGTTCCCGACCGCTGCCCGGATACACGCGTCGCGGCCAATGCCGCCCTGCTGGCGGAGACGCTTGTGCGTCTGGCCGAAACCCCCCCCACGAACCGCAGCGTGTTTGCGGTGTTTTGGGGAGCCCGCAATTGGGACCAGGAGGGGGCCCGTCATTTTTATTATGCGCTGGGCGCGGGCAGCCGCCTGTTGAACGGGGAGTCGATTCCCGAACGCATCCGGTTCTCGCAGGCGGAACTGGAGCAGGTCGAACGGTTGCTACGGGCCTCGGAACGGCCCGATGTGCTGGAGTCCCGCGATTCGGATGACGTGGCCTTCGTGTTGCGGTTCCGGGAAAAACTGGTCGGGCTGGTCAACAACGCCAACGCGACGCTGCGGTTGGCGCGGATCGAGCGCGCGTCGTTGTCGGACGATGCGCCCGGCGCGGCCGCCCGCCGCGCGGAATTGGATGCCCAGATCGACGCCCTGACGGTCCGGAAAGGGTTGTGGAACGGGCTGCGCGAACGGATCGCTCAGCGCACGCGCGTGGATTCCGCCGACGCCGACAGCGTCGCGGCCTTCCAGGCGACGATCGAAACGGTGCGCGAGGATTTACGAACAAGGCGGGACGAGTTGACGCGCGCCCTGACCAATCTGCAAAGCAGTCAGGCGATCGGGGAACGGGTGGCCGATAAAGCGATCGTGGCCCACTTCGATTTCGATTTCGCGAACGATCGGGATCCGTGGATGCCGAGCGTGCTGGAAGATCCCCGGCCCTATACCACCCAGAACCCGGCGGTGGGCGGGCTGTTGCTGCATTTGTCGCAGTTCGGCGCCGTGTACCGGGACATCCGGGAACCGTCATGGACCGCGCCGTTGCTGGAAAGCGCGCTGACCCCGTTCTACATTCCCTTCAACCTGAGCGTGCCGTTCGAGCGCAGCGTGCCGACGGCGCCGGCGGCGTTGCTCGGCATTCCGGGCTATTCGCTGATCACGGCGGGCGATCAACAGGCGGATGACGGAATGCCGGTCCGGACGGCGTGCGACCTGAAGGGGCTGATTCAGCCGATGACGGCGATCGTGAAAGCGCTGGGCGATCGGGAGGAGTTTTCGCTGCGCCGGCCGTTCCCCGCCGAACAGAGCCAGGAGTCGCTGACGTACCGATATGAAGGCGGCCAGTCCTATTCGGGCCTGCGGGTCGTCAATTACGCGCGGGGCTCGTCCGATATGGAGGGCGCCGCCGGAAACGCGCTGTTGCGGCTCGATCTGTCGGGCCGTCCGCGGACGCCGGAACTGAACCGGAACGCCGTGGCGCGCATCAATTCGGACGGATACGTGTTCATTCCCATGATCAGTCGGAAGGTTAGCCGGGGTTCCTACGGTTTCAGGGTTTCCGCGTTCGGGTATGACGCGGAAGGACGGTTGAACCGGATTTCCATGGACGCGCTGGGGGGTGGGCTGGGCGTCAATGCGCCGCGCCTGCCGCTGTTCTACCAATACGGAGGCGGCGCTTTTTCATTCGGATTTGCACCCGATCCGCTGGGGTCCGATCTGTACATGGCCCGCACGATCGACGCGCGCACGGAAGCGCCGTTCCGCATTTCGGGATCACCCTCCTCCCAACCGCTGTCGACGTTTTATGCGGACCGGCCGGGCCGGATCAAACGAATCGGCGGGCAGGGCGAACTGTTGCTGGGAATCACCGAGGACGAGCCGGCGGGAATCGGAGTGGCGCTGGATCCGGTTTCCCTGCTCAATCTGGACGGAACGATTCTCGCGGCGCAAGACAGTTGGCGTCTGAACGAGAGCCGGTTGCTGGCGCTCCGGCGGCGTGGGGCGATCAACGACGACCTGGAAAGCGTTCATGCGGACGCGGCCGAGCATCTCGATCTGGCGGCGGCGGCGGCCCGGCAGGGATCGTTCCGGCTGCAGCAGGCCCATGCCATTTTCGCCGCTTGCCTGGAAAACCGGGTTTATGGGCCGTTGCGCGGCATTGCCGACGACCTGGTTCGCGCGGTGGTGTTGCTGCTGATCCTGAACATTCCGTTCGCCCTGGCCATGGAGCGGCTGGTGTTCGGCTTCACCAACATTTACAAGCAGGTGGCGGGCATCACCGGCTTTTTCCTGCTGACGTTCGGCCTGCTGTTCGTCACGCATCCGGCCTTTTCGCTGGCCTCGGCGCCGATCATCGTGTTCCTGGCGTTCGTCATCATCATGTTGAGCGCGATCACCACCAAACTCGTGCTGGACAAGATCAACAAGGAAATCCGGGCCATGCAGGGCCTGGCGTCGAAACTGCACGGACGGGACGACGAATCGGGAACGATCATGGCCGCCATCCTGATCGGGGTGTCCGGCATGCGCAACCGTCCGCTCAAGACCCTGCTTACCGCCGTGACGGTCGTCCTGCTCACGTTCACCATTCTGGCGTTCGCCTCGCTCACGTCCCGGCTCGGCGTCGTCACGAGCGATCTGGGCAAGGGCCAGGACGAGGACCGGATCGAAATGCACCGGCTCTCGTACCAATCGATCGCGCCCGATCTGGCGGAAGCCGTGGAGGCGATCAGCGGGGAACGTTTCCGGATGTTCCGCCGCGGCTGGTTGCTCGAGGTGTCCCGTGATTTCGACCGGGTGATTTTCAATCCGGCGAACGGCAAAACCGCGGCCGCCGGCTCCCTGCTCGGTCTGGAACCGGAGGAATTGGCCGCCAACGCGAAACTGGCCGCGTTGCTGCCCGGATTCGAGGAAGCCGACGAAGCCCGCCCGCCGATGTATCTGCCCGATTCCATCGCGGAAAAACTGGAGGTGTCGCCGGGCGGGGAATTGCGTGTGAACGGCTTTCCGTTCGTCTATCGCGGTCCGTTCGACGCCGGCGTGCTGCCCACGATCGAGACGATCGACGGCATGAAGATCCTGCCGCCGGATTTCAAATCCACCAGCCGGAACATGGGCGTGGACAGCGGCAAGGCGATGGATCCCCGCGCAATGGAGGAGATGGACCAGGGGAATTTCGCCTGGTATTCGCCCGACCGCACGGCGATCACCCACTGGAAACCGCTGCAGGCCCGGTTCGGCGCCTCGCTGGGGTACCTCGTGCTGTACCCGAAAACGGGAGATGCGGACATCGAGAAGGCGGGGAGTGAACTGGCGCGCGTGTTCCAAGGCGCGGTACACGTGAAATCCGCGTCCGGCGCCAAGAAAATGTTTTTCACCACGGCGGTGCAGGGGTCGGGTTTCGCCGAAGTGATCGTGCCCCTGCTGTTGGGCGGGCTGATCATTTTCAGCTCGCTGATGGGCTCCATCGTGGATCGCGAGAAGGAGATTTACACCTACAGCGCGATGGGCCTTTCGCCGCCGAGCGTGGGCGCGCTCTTTTTCGCGGAGTCGGCCATCTATTCGGTGGTGGGGGGCATGGGCGGCTACCTGCTCGGCCAGGTGACGGCGAAAGTCGCCTCGATGATGGGGGAACGCGGCTGGATCACGCCGCCGCCCATGAATTTCGCCTCCCTCACGTCGGTGCTTACCATTTTCGTGGTCATGGGCGTGGTGTTGCTCTCCACCGTCTATCCCGCCATGAAAGCCGGGCGGTCGGCGAATCCCGGGGTGGCGCGCAAGTGGAAAATGCCCTCGCCGAAAGGCAACCGCCTCGACTTCGTGTTCCCGTTCACGGTGTCCAAGGCCGATTTCGTGGGAATTCTCAGCTTCATTCGGGAGCATTTCGAGAACCACGCCGATGCCACGCTGGGCAGCTTTGCCGCGCGCAACATCCGGATTTTCAAGCAGGCCGGCGATTCGGGAAGCGGCCTCGGGTTGGGCATCGAGGCCGACATCTCGCTGGCGCCGTTCGACCTGGGGATATTCCAGCGCTTCCGCATGGTGTCGAAGGAGTTCGAGATCAAGGGCATCGAAGAGGTCGTGGTGGAACTGGAGCGCGTGGCCGGGACGCCGTCCTCGTGGCAGCGGGCCAACCGGGGCTTCGCGGACGAACTCCGCGAGCAATTTCTGCTCTGGCGGTCGTTGCCGATTGACACCGTGGAGCATTATCGACGCGAGACCGAAACGGAACTCGGCCTTACGGCCGACGCTGACGGGAAACGGACGACATGATCTTTAACCTGAAAAGGGACCGGAACGACACGGAACTCGAGCAGTTCCGTGCGCTCATGTCGGTCCCGAGCAAGTTCGATGACGGATTCGATCTGACGTCCCTCGTGGGCACGCTCTTTGTTGCCCTGGTGATGGTGCCGGGCGCGCTGTATATGCAGTTGGTGGCCGGGATGGGCATTGGCGGCGCCGCGCAATGGGTGACGGTGCTGTTGTTCGTGGAGGTGGCCAAGCGGGCCAACGTCAGCCTGTCCCGCGCGCAACTGTTTATTCTGTTTTTCATGAGCGGCATGGTCATGGGATCCGCCAGCAACTCGTTGCTGTTCCGGCAATTTCTGGTGCGCAGCGACGCCGCCGTGTCCTCCGGAATTACGTCCCTGATCCCCGCCTGGGTGGCGCCGAGCGACATCGAGTCGCTGGGCCGCACCTTTTTCAACAAAGCCTGGCTGCCGGTGATCGGGCTGATGCTGTTTGGCGAGATCTTCGGCTCGTTCGGCTACATCGTGCTGGGCTACGGCCTGTTCCGGCTGACGAACGACATCGAAAAATTGCCGTTCCCCATGGCGCCGCTGGGCGCCCAGGGCGTGGTGTCCGTGGCCGAGCAGGTGGAAGGCACGGTCAAAACACCCGGCAGCCAGATGCGCTGGCGGCTGTTTTGCCTGGGCGCCGGCATCGGCATGTTGTTCGGGTTGGTGTACATGGCGCTGCCCACCCTGACCGGCTCCTTTTTCGGCCAGCCGGTCTCCGTGCTTCCCATTCCCTGGGCCGACCTGACGCCCTATACGCATCGCCTGCTGCCCGCGGTGGCAACGGGCATTTCGTTCGATCTCGGCAGTCTCATCATCGGGATGGTGCTGCCGTTTTACGCCATGCTGGGCAGCTTTATCGGCCTGCTGATCACCTTCGTGGCGAACCCGATTCTGTACGCCTTCGGCCAGCTCCCGACCTGGCGGCCGAACGACGACACGGTGATCACGCTGTTCTCGAATCAGATCGATTTCTATTTCAGTTTCGGCATCGGCATCTCGCTGGCGATCGCGATCTACGGCTTTACAACGGTGCTTTCGAAAATCCGAAGTTCAAAAGCGAATAAACAATCGACGCAGCCGCCCGCCAACCGGGGCGATCTTCCGAATTGGCTCATCGGCGTGGCCTATCTGGTCGTCGTCTGCAGCTACATTCTCTTGAGCGGCTGGCTGATCGACTGGCATCCCGGCGTGATGATTGTGCTGGTCTTTTTCGGTTTCGTCTACACGCCGGTGATTTCCTATGTGACCGCCAAGCTGGAGGGCATGGCGGGGCAGGTCGTCGAGATTCCCTTCGTCTCGGAATTGTCGTTCATCCTGTCAGGCTACAAAGGGGTTGCCATCTGGTTCCTTCCCGTGCCGCGGGCCAACTACGGGGTGCAAACGGTCAGCTACAAGACGGCCGAACTGCTGGGCTGCCGTTTCACGAGTATGTGGAAAAGCCAGATCATTCTCTATCCGATCGTCTTTGTGGCCATGCTGGGCTTTTCCAGCTTCATCTGGAGCCTGGCTCCGATTCCCTCGGCCGTTTATCCCTACACGGACAAGATGTGGGAGCTCTCGGCCAAAAACGCCTGCCTGGTCTATTCTGCCACGCTCAATGAGTATTCGCCGTTCCAGGAGGCATTGAGCGGGTGGAAAGTGCTGGTGGGGTTAGTCACGGCCGGTGTCAGCATTGTCACGCTGCACGGATTCGGAGCGCCCACGATGCTGCTGTTCGGCGTGGTTCGCGGGTTGGGGCAGACCCTGCCGCACAGCGTGATTCCGAATTTCATCGGCGCGTTGCTGGGCCGGTACGTGTTCGAGAAAAAATACGGGACGGAATGGCGGAAGATGATCCCGGTGGCCTCCGCGGGCTTTTTCGTGGGAGGCGGGCTGATCTCCATGCTGGCGGTCGGGTTTGTCTTCTTATCCAAGTCGGTCAACACGGCGCCTTATTGAAGAAGTGGAGAAACAACGCGTGAGCAAGACGGGTGAGGTTCTGATTTCGGTTCGAGAGGTGGACCGGGTCTATACGAAAGGCGGCGAGTCCGTCTATGCCCTGAAAGGGGTCACGCTGGACGTGTTGAAGAGCGAGTATCTCTCCATCATGGGGCCTTCCGGCTCGGGAAAGACCACCCTGTTCAACATGATGGGCGCGCTGGACCGGCCGACCCGCGGCGAGGTGCGGGTGGGCGGCGTCTCCCTCCCCAAACTCTCATCCCTGGAACTGGCTTTTTTCCGGTGCCGGCACATCGGTTATGTGTTTCAAACCTACAACCTGGTCGAGTGGCTGTCGGCGCTCGAAAACGTGGCCTTGCCGGCGATTTTCTTGGGCGCGTCCGAGACGGAGGCGGCCAAACGCGCCGCTGAAATCCTCGATCGCGTCGGACTTGGCGAGCGCCTCCACCACAAACCCCTTGAGCTTTCCGGCGGCCAGCAACAGCGCGTGGCGATCGCACGGGCTTTGACCAACCGGCCCTCGATCATCCTGGCCGACGAGCCCACGGCAAACCTGGACACTCACACCGGCGAGGAGATCATCGACTTGCTCTCCCAACTCCGCCGGCAGGATGGCGTCACGGTGGTGACCGCTACCCACGACCACAAAATGCTCGCCGCGTCCAGCCGGATCGCCTGGGTGGAGGGGGGGCGGGTGGCCCGCATCCAGAACGTCGACGACATGTCAATCAACGTGGGTTCCATCAAGCTGCAATGACATGAATGCCGGCGTCCGACCTATCTGCTGGCTGCATGCGTGTTTCCAAATCCCAGCCAACTGGGAAATCACCGCGTATGCCATCGAAACGCGCCAGGGCCGCTTGGAGTTCGGATCCCGGCATGGATTTCAAGCCCTTTTTTCGTGGGAGCCCGCCGTGCGCCCTCCCGAGCTTGACGCCCTGTTCGCCGCCTTTCCCGTCCGCCCCGGAAAGTCCCGAAAAGAGCGTAACTTTGAGACGGCCGAGGCTGGCCGGTTTACCTTGGGCTGGGGAAACGCGGACGAGCCCTGTCTGGCCGTGGGGTATTTGCCGGCCTCGAAAAAACTGCTCCGCTGGGTGTTTCCGTCCGCCGAGCCGGCCGCGCGGGAAGACTCGATCAAGCCAATTTTACGGTCGGTTGAGCCGAACGACGGAACACGGCCGCGCTATTGCGCGTTCGGCCTGGATTTTCGGTTGCCCGCGATCTTCCGAATCGAGCATGCCGCCATCAAGCCCGCCGATGTGGAACTGCTGTTCGAGTCGCCCCAACGCACCCGGGCTTTTTTTCATCGATGGGGACTGCCCGACGCGCTGCTGGCCGGGCGTTCATTGGACACGTATTACGGCGATTTTCTGCGTTCCCGGGGCGCACGGGTCCGCGAGCTGCGCCGCTTCTCCGCCGCGGGAATCGACGGGGTTGAGGCGCTCTATTCGCAGACCGGTGAACATCAGATGGACCGGTTCATGGGCCGGGCGTGGACCAACGGCGTCGGCCGGATCTGGCTCGACCGGCCGTCCAAGCGGCTCCTGGCATGTGAACGGATCGGTCCCGACAACGTGGAATTGCCGGCGTTCGAGACGATTGTCGGGGGGGCGCATTCATGAAAAAACGCGCCACCCTGGATTTGGCGAGGCAATTAGCCTCGATTCCCATGCGGAATACGCACGTGGAACGACAAGAGGCGGGGCCCGGTCAGATTCCCCTGCTTATGGTGGACCTTCAGTACCCTCTCTGGATGACTCTGCTCAGCCGGCTCCTGCGCCGACGGCTGAAGAAGACGCGCCGGATCCAGCTCGATGCTGTGGGGTGGGGCGTGTACGAGCGGATCGACGGCCAAAAGACCTTCGAACAATTGGTGGATGAGTTCGCCGAGGAGCACCGGCTCGGATTTCTGGAAAGCCGATCGCTGTTGATGGTCCATATCCAGAACATGATGCGGGCCGGCCTGGTGGTGGTGGGGTTTAAGAAGACCGGGACTCCCTGAAGAAAAGCGGCATTCCGCTTCGGTCGGGTTGTGTTTTTCATACGCCGGTGTCGTACACGCGCCATGGCTCCGAAACCCGCTTTTTTCGCCGATTTTGGGGGTTGACTTCCCCCCCCGTGGTGATACAAAGTGGACATGAAATCCGAAGGAATTTCGGTCATTCTGTGAGCAGCTCGTGAGTTGGATTTGTTCGTGGAGGAAAGTCTGTGAAGCGAACGCGAGCGTGGCGGAGCGTTGTCGCTCCGATGTGGGTGGTTTCAGCGGCACTCGTCGTGGCCGTCGGTGCCGATGCGCAAACGACGGCCTGGTGCGGGGGCGGCGGGTATGACGGATACGACAGGAGCCTGGCGCTGCAACCCGTCGGGATTCCCTACGCGGACAACGCGGCCGGCGCGACGAACGTGTTGCCCGCCAGCGCCTGGCTGAACGGGATGCTGGCCTCCACCGGCGCGGCTCCCACGGCCGTGTCAGTCTATTGGGGGATCACGGACGGCACGAACAACAAGACGGCCTGGACCCACACGAACGAGTTTGGCTTTCAGGCGGAAGGGGCGATGCTGACGACCAATGTGACCGGGCTCGCGCCGCATACCGTCTATTATTACCGGTTCTATGCCACCAACACGGCCGGAGAGGAATCCTGGGCGCACACGACGACCAATTTCCTGACGCCGGAAGCGCCGGCGATCGCCGCCTCGGGCGCGAGCGCGGTGGACGCTTTTTCCGCCGAATTGGGAGGCACGCTCACCGCGGGTATCGAAGCGGCGGTCATCGTGTTTTGGGGCTCGGATCCGAACGCCTGGTCGGGCACGAACGCACTGGGAACTCGGCCGGAGGGATCGTTCACGTCCGCCGTCTCCGGGCTGACGCCCACGACCGCCTATTATTACCGGGGTTTCGCTTCGAATACGGCGGGAAGCGCCTGGAGCGAAGTGGTCCCGTTCACGACACTTGCGGTCGCTCAACCGGTCATCACCGCCACCGGAGCGAGCGCGGTGGACGCCTCGGCGGTTGTGTTGAACGGCACCCTTACCGAGGGTGGCGGCGCGGCCATTGTGATCTATTGGGGCACGAATTCGAGCGCGTGGTCCGTCACGAACGACTTGGGGAATCGTGCCGCGGGGGCATTTTCGATTCCGCTTTCCGGATTGAGTGCGGCGACGCCTTATGCGTACCGGTGTTATGCGTCGAACACGGTGGGAACGGCCTGGTCTGGGATCGCCTCGTTCACGACACGCCCGGCGCCCAGCCGTTTCTCGGGCGGCGCTTACGATGGCTTCGATGCGATGAATTCGGTCTTGCAGATACGGTCCGGCAGCGGGGTCATAATCCTCATTCGGTGAGACGGGACAATTCGAGGAAGACGGGCGATGAAAAGGAGCATTCGATTTCGCGGGGTTTTACTCGCGGCCGCCGTTTCGTTGGTGGCGTCGATCTCGGCGGCCAATCACATTCGCGTGACGAATGTGGAGGTGAAAAACCAGGATGTGGCCGCCCGAACGGCGGACGTGGTGTTCGATTTGAGCTGGGAGAATTCCTGGCGATCGGACTATCCCTCCTGCACGAACTGGGACGCGGCGTGGGTGTTTGTGAAATTCCGGACCCCCAATTCGCCCGCCTATTCGAACCTTTGGGAACACGCCAAGTTGTCGGCTTCGGTTGCCGACCACTCGGCGCCCGGCGGCACGATCGCCGTGGGAACGGACGGCGTCGACGGCGTCGGTGCGTTCATCTACAGCGCCTCCGTTCGTACGGGCACGGTGAGTTATGCGCGGACCCGTTTAAAATGGAATTATGGGGCGAGCGGCTACAGCTTCGCCAAGGGCGACGGCGTGGAGGTCTCCGTGCAGGCCATCGAGATGGTGTATGTGCCCGAGGGGAGCTTCAAATTGGGAAGCGGCGGAACGGAATACGGCAGCTTCACGGACGGCGCCTGGATGGGAAGCGGAGCGAGCATCCCCTTCGAGATCAACGGAACCTGGGACCGGCAGATCACGAATGCGGCCGGCAAACTCTGGGGGACGATTCAGGTTGACGCCTCGAATAATGCCGGGGTCATCGGCGGGGTCGGATCCGTGAATCCGGACTTTCCCAGCGGATATAACGCGTTTTATTGTATGAAATACGAGATCACGCAGGGGCAGTACCGGGATTTTCTGAATCTTCTGACCCGCGCGCAGCAGAACACGCGCGCCGCCGTTGGCGCAAGCCTCTTTGCCCTTTCGAACAAGTCGACCCTGACGTATCGAAACGCCGTTCGCTGTCCGTCCGTCATTCCCGGCGCGCCCACCAATATCGTTTTCGGCTGCGACGGAAACGCGAACGGGGTATTCAACGAAACGGACGACGCCATGGACCGCGCGTGCAACCGGCTGACCTGGGCGCATGGAGCCGCGTATTCGGATTGGGCGGGCTTGCGACCGATGACGGAGTTGGAGTTCGAGAAAGCGTGCCGGGGGCCGGCGGAGCCGGTGGCGAACGAATATGCGTGGGGAACCTCATCCGGGACGGCGCAGACCGGATACGCCGGCGGTGCGGATGGAACCGGGACGGAACTGGCGTCGCCCGCGACCGCGAATTATATCGGCAATGCCGGACCCGTGCGGGTCGGCATTTACGCAACGAACAATGCGACACGCGCCACGGCAGGCGCGTCGTATTGGGGAGTCATGGAGCTGAGCGGAAACCTGACCGAGCAAACGGTGTGGGTGCGGGCGGAGGGGGGACGTTCTTTCACGGGCGTTCATGGCGACGGCATCCTGACGGCGGCGGGCGGGGCGAACGTCAGCGCATGGCCGACGTCGACGAGCGATGGCGTCGGCTATCGGGGCTGGATCAGTAACTTCGATTGGGCACGGGTTTCCTGCCGCGACTACGCCCCAAACACGGCCGACGGCGGGTACAATTACATCGGGTGGCGCGGGGTGCGTTCGGCGCCCTGAAGGAGCTGGTGGGCATGATCGGAAAACGGACAGGTTTCGGGATCGTTCTGGCGGTTGCCGTATTGCTGTTGCCGGCGCCGGCGAAGGCCAATCACCTCCAGGTGAGCCGGGTGCGGATGAGCAATCAGAATGTCGCCGGAAAAACGATGGACATCCTGTTCGATTTGAGCTGGGAGAATTCCTGGCGGTCCGATTCCCCGGCTTGCACGAACTGGGATGCGGCGTGGGTGTTCGTGAAGTTCCGCCCCCAGGGTTCGAATGACTGGGCGCACGCCAAACTGTCGGCATCGGCCGCCGATCATGCGGCGCCGGGAGGCGTCATCGCCGTGGGGAGCGACGGCGCGAATGGCGTCGGGGTCTTCGTTTATAGCGCCTCCGTGCGCACGGGCGATGTGTCCTATGCGGGAACCCGGTTGAAATGGGACTACGGCGCCAATGGCTACAGCTTCGCCAAAGGCGACGTGATCGAACTTTCCGTGCAGGCCATCGAGATGGTGTATGTGCCGGAGGGAAGCTTCAAGCTGGGCAGCGGCGGAACGGAACAAGGCAGTTTTACGGACGGCTCATGGGTCAGCGGAGCGAGCATTCCGTTCGAGATCACCGGAACCTGGGACCGGCAGTTCACCAACGCGGCCGGAAAGCTTTGGGGGGTGGCCACAACCGATATTAGTAACCATGTTATCAGCATGGGGGGCTATGGTTCGGTGGTAGCGGAC
>CAZSUH010000009.1:0-15714 GCA_964609905.1 uncultured Verrucomicrobiota bacterium | reverse complement strand
GAGATCACCGCGGGGCAGTACCGCGACTTTCTCAGCCTGTTGACCCGCGCGCAGCAGGACACTCGCACGCGTACGCGATCTCTGGATTACTTTGTGTTGTCCGCCAGTCCGACGCTTGCCTATCGCAACGGTCTTCGCTGTCCCTCCGCCGTCCCCGCCTCTCCGGCGATCGTCCCGTATGGTTGCGACGGAAACGGGAACAAAATATTCGATGAAGCCAACGATGCGATGGACCGGGCGTGCAACGGGTTGACCTGGGCGGATGGAGCCGCGTATTCGGATTGGGCGGGCTTGCGGCCGATGACGGAGATGGAGTTCGAGAAAGCGTGCCGGGGTCCTGCGGAGCCGGTGGCGAACGAATATGCGTGGGGAACCGCAACCTGTGTGGAGCAGACCTCATTTACCAACGGCGTGGATGGAACCGGGACGGAGTCGGCGTTTCCCGCGACCGCGAATTTCATCGGTTCCGCCGGTCCCGTACGAGTCGGCATTTACGCAACGAACAATGCGATGCGGGGTTCGGCGGGCGCGTCGTATTGGGGCATCCTGGATTTAAGCGGAAACCTGAGCGAGCAGGTGGTGTGGGTGCGGGTTTCGGGTGGGCGCGCTTTCACGGGCGCCCACGGCGATGGGATGCTGACGTCGGCTGGAGCGGCCAACGTGGCGGCTTGGCCGACATCGACCAGCGATGGCGCCGGATTTCGGGGGTGGACCTATAATGCCGCATATCCGCGGGTTTCCTGTCGTGACTATCCGCCCAACACGGCCGACGGCGGGTACAAATACACCGGGTGGCGCGGGGTGCGGTCGGCGCCCTAACACGGGTGCCCGCGTCACGGACGTTCCGCCCGTGCTCCATTATTCGGCAGGCGAAGCGGATCGGTTGGTTTTTCGCCTGACCAACGCGCCCATGCGCCCGGTTCCGGATTGCGTGAAACGCCCGGCTGGTGTTTAATACCGGTATGAAGGATCGCGACTGGATTGTCGTGGCGGGTGCCCGGCAACACAATCTGAAAAACATCACCGTGCGCATTCCCCGCAACGCGCTGACGGTTGTCACCGGGCTGAGCGGTTCCGGGAAATCGTCGCTGGCGTTCGACACGCTGTATGCCGAGGGGCAACGCCGGTATGTCGAAAGCCTCTCCGTGTATGCCCGCCAGTTCCTCGACCGGTTCCAGAAGCCGGAAGTGGACTTCATCGAGGGGCTGTCGCCGGCGGTGGCCATCGAACAACGCACGGGCAATGCCAATCCGCGGTCTATCGTGGCCACGACCACCGAGATTCACGACTTCCTGCGCCTCCTGTATGCTGCTATCGGCCGCCGGCACTGCCCGTCCTGCGGCAAGCCGGTGGTACGTCAGAATGCCGAGCAGGTTGTACAAGCCCTGCTGGGCCTTCCCGCCGGCGCCCGCGTCCAGTTGCTGGCGCCGGTCGCGCGCGGATTCACCGGCAACGGCAAAGCCGCGTTGGCCACGATCCGGCGCAAAGGCTATGTCCGGATCCGCCTGGACGGGGACGTGATGGAACTGGACGCCGCGCCCGCGCTGGATTCCCGGAAAGCGCACAACCTGGACGTGGTGGTGGACCGCCTGACGATTGGGGAGGGCATGCGGGCGCGCCTCTCCGATTCCGTGGAACTGACCTTGCGCGAAGGGGAGGGACAGGCGATTGCGCTGGTGCAGGAAGCGGCGGTATGGAACGAACGCGTATTTTCGGAAAAAAACGCCTGCCCGGACTGCAACCGGCAATTCGACGAACTGAAGGCTAGCCACTTCTCGTTCAACAGCCCCTATGGCGCCTGTCCCGACTGCCTGGGGCTCGGCACACGGCTGGTGTTCGACGAAAACCTGATCGTGCCGGACCCGTCGCTCTCGATTCAAGCCGGGGCAATCCAAGCCTGGAAACGGGGCGGGCGCCGTCTGATCATCTACTACAACGGCCTGTTACGGGCGCTGGCCAAGCATTTCGGCTTTTCTCTCGACACCCCGTATCGCGACCTGCCGGCGAAAATCAGGCGTCTGCTGATGCAGGGATCGGCGGATGAGACCATCACCTTCGGCCGCTGGCGGGGCGCCGCCTGGCGTCGCTACAAGAAAGGGTTCGAGGGGGTCATTCCGAACCTGATCCGGCGTTTTGCGGAGACGGACAGCGAAACCACGCGCGAGGGGCTTCGCCGGTACATGGCCCGTCAGCCGTGCCTGGCCTGCTCCGGCCTCCGGTTGCGTCCGGAAAGCCTGGCCTGCCGGCTCCGCGGCCGTTCCATCGCCGAGGTGACCGCCTTGCCGGTGAGCGAGGCGCTGGCATTTTTCGACTGCCTCCGGTTGTCCGGCTCCGAAGCCCCCCTGGCGGAGGAACTGGTTCGCGAGATCGGCGGCCGGCTCGGGTTCCTGGCGGAGGTGGGGCTCGATTACCTGACCCTGGACCGCGAGAGCGCCACGTTGTCGGGGGGCGAGGCGCAACGCATCCGTCTGGCTACGCAGATCGGTTCGGGGCTGACCGGCGTGCTGTATGTGCTCGACGAGCCGAGCATCGGGCTGCATGCCCGCGACCAGGCGCGGCTGCTGAAGACGCTGTTCGACCTGCGGGACCTGGGCAACACGGTGGTGGTGGTGGAGCACGACGAAGCCACGATTCGCCGGGCGGATTATGTGGTCGATCTCGGGCCGGGCGCCGGGCGGCACGGAGGCGAGTTGCTGGCGCAGGGAACGCCCGCGGTCGTGCTGGCCCATCCCGATTCGCTGACGGCCCAATACCTGAACGGGCGCAGGCGGATTCCGCTGCCCGCGGCGCGCCGGGCGCCGGGGCCGGAGGCCCTGACCATCGTCGGCGCCACCGCGCATAACCTGCGCGGCATCGATGTGGCCATCCCGCTGGGGCTTTTTGTCTGCGTGACGGGCGTGTCGGGAAGCGGCAAAAGCACCCTGGTGGACGACATCCTGCGCAAGGCGCTCTGCCGGCGTCTGTATGGGGCCAAGGAGGCGCCGGGCGGCCACGCGCGGATCGAGGGGATCGAACGGGTCGACAAGGTGGTGACGATCGACTCCGCTCCCATCGGGCGGACGCCCCGAAGCAATCCGGCGACCTACACGGGCGCCTATGCCGACATCCGCAACCTGTTCGCCGCCCTGCCGGCCTCGAAGGTGCGCGGATTCGGGCCCGGCCGGTTCAGTTTCAACGTCAAGGGGGGGCGTTGCGAGGCGTGCCGGGGCGACGGCCTGTTGAAGTTGGAGATGCAGTTCCTGCCCGACGTCTACGTGACCTGCGAGGCGTGCGGCGGGCGGCGCTTCAACCGGGAAACGCTCGAGATCCGGTATCGCGGCAAAACGATCGCCGAGGTGCTGGACCTGACCGTGGATGACGCGCTCTCGTTTTTCGAGTCCATCCCCGCGGTGGTCCGCAAGTTGGGCACGCTGGCCGAGGCGGGGCTGGGATACCTGTGCCTGGGCCAGTCGGCCACCACGCTGTCGGGAGGGGAGGCGCAGCGGATCAAGCTCTCCGCCGAGCTGGCCCGAAAGGCCACCGGCCGGACTCTTTATTTGCTGGACGAACCCACCACGGGGCTGCATGCGGCGGATGTGGACCGCCTGCTGCGGGTGTTGTTCCGCCTGCGGGACGGCGGCAACACCGTGCTGGTCATCGAACATCATCTCGACGTAATCAAGTCGGCGGATTATATTATCGACCTGGGGCCCGATGGCGGCTCGCGCGGCGGCTGCCTGGTGGCTGCCGGAACGCCGGAAAAGGTGGCCGCCTGTCCGGAGTCGGCGACGGGCTTGGTGTTAAAGGAAGCGTTGGAAAACCATGTGTGAACGAACGGCAGGGAGACAGCGGCTGAGGCGGTGGTGGCCGGCGGCGGTGGCCGGGGCCATTCTGCTGGGAGAGGTTATGCCGCTCCAGGCCGCATCGGAGCGGGAGCTGCAAGTCCTGTCCCGCAACGGCAAGGCGGCTCTGGAAGACGGGCAGTACGAACTGGCGGAAAAACTGTTCCGCCAGTGGGCGGAGGCGGTTCCGCCCCAGTCGCCATCCGCCGCCGATGCGCGGATCGGGCTGGCTCGCGCCGCGTATGGCCGCAAGGCCTATCGGGAGATGCTGGAGATTCTCGCGCCCGGCCAGGCGCCGAAGCGCGGTCAGCCCTTTGCGGCCGCCTACCGGTATCACCGGGCACTGGCGCTCGTGGAACTTGAATCGCTCGACGAGGCGCTCGCGGAACTGGACGATCCGGACATGGCGGCCGACACCGGCCCCTTGGCGGCCGACGCGAGCCGCCTGCGCGCCTGGATCTATCTGCGGCAGGCCAAATGGCCCGAGGCGGACCGGGCCTTCGCCGCCTGGGATACACGGGCGATTCCCGAGCCGGCCCGGAGCGTTCAGACCGTTGCCTGGGCCGAAGCGCTGACCGGGGCGGGCCGGTTTCGGGAAGCCACGGACGCCTTGCAGCGCGTGTTGGAGCGGAAACCGGGCGAGCCCCTCGTCTGGCGGGTCCGGTATGGCCTGGCGCGCGCCTGGCTCGGCCTGAACCAGCCGGACGCGGCCGAGGCCGAACTGGCCGCGATTCTCGCGCCTCCCGTCTCGCCGGCGATCCGCCTGGACGCCTGGCTGGTCCAGGCGTCCTTGGAAGAGGGACGCACCAACTGGGCCGCGGCCTGCGCGGCCGCGTCGAATGCGGCGGCGCTGTCGGTGGAGCCCGCCGCCGCGCGGCGCGCGCGCACGGCCTGGGGCCTGATCCTGCTGCGGAGCGGCGCCTTGAACGAAGGCGCCGAGCGGCTCAAGGGCGTCATCGCCGAGGCGCCGGCCGATCCGCAGGCGCCGGCGTTGCAACTGACCGTGGCCCGGGCGTTCCTGGATGCCGGCCTGGCCGCCGAGGCCGAGGCGAATTACCGGCACTACCTGGAAAGCTTCACCAATACCGCCGGCGTGGCCGAGGCGCAGGAGGGGCGCGCCTGGGCGTTTTTCGGGCTGGAGCGCTACGCGGAATCGGCGGCGGCATTCGAGAAGGCGGCCGAATTGATCCCGGAACCGGCCCGACGGGCCCGCCTGATTTTCAAGGCCGGCGACGCCTGCTTCGCGAACCGCCAGTACCAGTTGGCGGCGGACGCATACCGGCGGGCGATGGCGTTCGGCGGCGATCCGGCATTGGGGTTTGAGGCGCGATCCCAACTGGCGGAAACCGAGGCGCGGCAAGGCCGTTTCGAGGCGGCGCGGACCCAGTTCGAGGCGTTGGAGCGGGAGTGTCCGGGGACGGAAATTGCCGAACGGGCCGCGCTGCGGATGGCCGAGCTCCGGCAGGATGCGGGCGAATTGGCGGCCGCCCGGACCGCCTACGACCGGTTCCTGGCCGTGTATACCAACAGCCCGCGGGTCGCCACCGCGCTCTACAATCGCGGCCTGGTGGCGTTCCAGATCTATTTGTTCGACGAGGCGCTGGCGGATTTCGAGGCCGTGCTGGACCGGTTTCCGGACAGTCCGATCGCCGAGAACGCGGCTTACATGCGGGTGTGCGGCGCGTTCGAGACTTACGCCAACGAGCGGGCGGCGCAGTTGGCCGGGGAGTTCCTGGAAACCCGGCCGCAGTCCATCTGGGTGCCCCAAATCCGCTTCCGCCTGGCGGAATATGCGTTCAACCGGGGCAAATACGGGGAGGCGGAAAAGGGCTTTTTAGGCGTGGCGGACGGGGATCCACGGGATGCCTCGGCCGGGGATGCCCTGTTTTGGGCCGCCCAGGCGGCGGCGGCCCAAAAGCAGTACAAGCGTGCGGTGGAACACGACTCCCGGCTGGTGCGGGAGTTTCCCGACCACTCCAAAGTCGTCGAGGCGCTCTTTTTCCAGGCCGAATGGCTCGTGGAACTGGGCGATTATGCGGACGCGATCGCCCTGTTCGAGGAGGTGATCCGCCGGCAGCCCGATTCCTTCCTGGCGTTTGCCGCGCGTGGGCGGCGCGGGGATTGCCAGTTCACGCTGGGCGCGGACGATCCCGCCCGCTTCGAGGACGCGATCCGCGCCTACGGCGAGCTTGCGGAAAATCCCAAGACGCCGTTCGAGTTGCGACTCCAGGCGGCGTTCAAACTCGGGCGCGGCGAGCAGAAACTGGGCCGGCTCGACAAGGCCTTCGAGCGCTATTACACCGGCGTGATTCTGGCTTATCTGGACGCCCGGCAGGCGGGCGAGCCGATGAACGAATCGTGCACCGCGTGGTTCACGCGGGCGGCGTTCGAAGCGGCCGCGATCCTGGAAAGCAAGGGACAGTGGCGGCGCGCCGTGCGCCTCTACCAGCGCGTGGCAGACGCGGGCGTGCCCGCCGGGCCGGATGCCCGCGCGCGGATCGAAACCATTCGGCGCGAACACTGGCGTTTCTTCTAACGGTAAAAAGGCGGTCATTATGATGAGTGTATTGATGCAAGGCGGTCCCTTGGTCGTGGTGCTGCTGGCGGTCGGCGCCACTGGCCTGCTGGTTTTTCTGGAGCGCGCCCTGCACCTGCACCGGGCCAAGATCAGGTCCGAGGATTTTTTGCAGGGCCTGTTCCGGAATCTCGAATACCGGCATGTGGATGAGGCGCTGAAGGTTTGCGAAGAGACCCCCGGTCCGGTCGCCTATCTCGCGAAAACCGCGATCCTGCATCGGGACAACGAGCCCGAGGCGTTCAAGCGGGCGATGGACAACGCCGGCCGGTCGGAAATATCGCGGATGGAGCGGCGGCTCGCGCTGCTGGCCGCCACCGCGCAGGTGGCGCCGCTCCTGGGGCTGTTGGGAACCGTACTCGGCATGGTCCGGGCTCTGTTGCTCATGAAGCAGCAAGGGCCTCTGGTCCAGTCGGCCGATCTGGCCGGCTGGCTCATGCAGGCCCTGGTGACGACGGCGCTGGGCCTGATCGTCGCGATTCCCGCCTACGGGGGATATACCTTCCTCGTCAACAAGGTGGAAAAGATTGTGCTGGACATGGAGCGCGCCGCCTCCGAGATCACGGCGTTTCTCCAGGCCGCGGGAAACCGGAAGGAATCCTTGCCGTGAAGGATCGTCCCGTGATGTACCAGTGGCAGACGCGCACGTTCCAGGCCTATCGGCCGTCAAACCCCCTTAACCGGGGGCTGGTGACCATGGCCCCTTGGCTGGATGCCATCCTGCTGACGCTGTTTTTCCTGGGCGTCACCTCCCGTTTTGTGCTTCAACC
Source organism: uncultured Verrucomicrobiota bacterium (assembly GCA_964609905.1). Lineage (GTDB taxonomy): Bacteria > Verrucomicrobiota > Kiritimatiellia > CAIKKV01 > CAIKKV01 > CAZSUH01. Next base: position 8,548 of record CAZSUH010000009.1, on the reverse strand, counting down.
GGGCATCCGCATCGGGTTGCCCGAGGCGCCCTTCACGGAGGGCGCTTCGCCTTACGGGTTGATGGCCGTCGTGGTGGCGCAGGAAAGTCCCGGCGGGGAGCTGCCCCGGGAAATCCTGTATTTTGACGACGAGCGGTTCGTGCTGGATCAGTTGGCCCACCTGGCCAAGTTGAAGCAGGCGCTGTCCGAGGCGGCGCACCGCAGGCCCGGAAAGGCGATGGTCATCGAGGCCGACCGGCTGGTGAGCCACGGCACGATGGTGACGCTGCTCAACACGGCGGCCGCGGCGGGCATTCCCGAGGTGTATGTGGCCACCCGTCCGCCGGGGCGGGGGGGGGAGGCGCCATGAGCGCGGTCTATGAGGACAACCGGACCAGCCGGGACTTCCTGGCCTCCAGCGCGTGGCTGCTGCTGATGATGGGGGTGCTTGTGCTGGCCTGCGTCTGGTATGTCAATCCGCGGCGCACCTACCAGGTGCCCCCCCTGCGCAGCCGTGTGGCCTATGTCCGGGAAAGCGGAGACCGGTCGGCGCTGGCGCCGATTCATTTTTCACTGCCCTCGAAAATCGGGTTCAGCCGCACGGTGCAGCCGGGCGATCCGCGCATCGCCACCACGCTGGACCCCCGCTCCGAGAACGTCCGGTACCTCCCGCGAGCGCCGGGAACAGCCACGCCAACCGTACCGAATCCGGTGACGACTCCCGCGTTCCAGCCCTGGCCGGACGAGCGCCCGGTCTTCGCCCCCGTGGAGCCCGGCGCCCTGGCGTGGACCATCCTGGCCGAGCCGCTGGATGGCGCCGGCTGCGAGTGGCCGCCCGGGCTGGCGGAGGCCGCCCAGTGGCCCGCGGCCGGCGCTTGGACGGCCGTGGTGCGGATCGAAGCGGGAGCGGACGGCCGGGTGGAGCATCTGTTCGTGCTGCCGCCCGCGCCGGAAAACGGCGTGGCCGCGCGGTTGGCCGCGCTGCTTAAAAGGGCGCGGTTCACGGGCGAGGCCCGGGTTTGCCGGGTCAAGATCAGCCGGGTGGAAGCGCCGGTCATCAAGGGGCGGGAAGGAGCGAAGCCGTGAAGGAGAGCGTGGCAATCGTGAACTGGTCGCGCCGGCGCCCGCATCCGCGGGTGACGCGCTTCCTGGAGCGGCCGGCCGTGGACCCGGAGGCGGAACGGACGGCCCGCGAGGTGCTGGCCGACATCCGCAGCCGGGGCGACGCCGCCGTGCGGGAATGGCGGCGAAAATTCGAACGGCCGGCCGCCGGCGCGGAGGAGTTGCGGGTGCCGGATTCCCTGTTGAAGGCGGCGGGCCGGGCGGTGGATGCCGGCTTCCGGAAAGCCGCGGCGGAGGCGCACCGGCGCATCCGCGCGTTTGCCGTGGCGGGCCTCCGGAAAAACTGGCGGATGACCGACGGGCGGGGCGCGACGCTCGGCGAGCGGTTTGTGCCCTACGAGCGCGTGGGTGTGTATGTGCCGGGCGGGACGGCCCCGCTGGCCTCCACGGTGCTGATGACGGTCACCCTGGCCCGGGCCGCGGGGGTGCGGGAGATCGTGGCCTGCACGCCGGCCGGCCCGGACGGCCGGATCGATCCCCACATTCTGTATGCCCTGCGGCTGGCGGGTGCGACCGAGGTGTATCGCGTGGGCGGCATCCAGGCCATCGGGATGATGGCGTATGGCACGCGGACCGTGGCGAAGGTGCAGAAGATCGCGGGGCCCGGCAACGCATTTGTCACGGCCGCCAAGCGGCTGGTGTATGGCGACGTGGCGCTCGACTCCGTGGCCGGCCCGAGCGAGATCGCCGTGCTCGCGGACGACGCCGCCGATCCCGCGTTCGTGGCGGCGGACATGCTTTCCCAGGCAGAGCACGGCTCCGGCCACGAGAAGGCATTGCTGGCGACGGATTCGCCAACACTGGCCCGTGCGGTACGGGCGGCGCTGCTGGCCCAGGCGAATGGCCTGGGCCGGTGCGAGGCGATCGGGCGCGTGATGGAGCGGGGAGGGGTCCTGATCGCCGTGACGCCGTCGATCGAGGAGGGGGCGGTTTTGTGCGACGCCTTCGCGCCCGAGCATCTGGAACTGATGGTGCGAAACCCGGAGCGGATGCTGCCGCGCATCCGCAAGGCGGGTGCGGTGTTCCTGGGGCCGTGGACGCCGGAATGCGTGGGCGATTACGCGGCGGGGCCCAGCCATGTGCTGCCCACGGGCGGCACGGCGGCGATGTTCTCGGGCCTGACGGCAAACGACTTTCTCCGCCGCATCAGCGTGATCCGGTACTCCCGGGCGGCGTTGAAACGGGCCTGGCCCGTGATCGAGGCGTTCGGGCGCGTGGAGGGACTGGATGCGCACGCGGCATCGGGAAAACTGAGACTGGGGAAACGATGAAATCCATGATTTGCGGCCATGTCCGGCGCATGACGGGCTACGTGCCCGGCGAGCAGATGCAGGGGCCGGGCGTAATCAAACTGAACACGAACGAAACGCCCTATCCGCCCTCCCCCCGCGTCCGGGCGGCGTTGCGGACGCTGGCAACGGACCGGTTGCGCCTGTACCCGGATCCCGTCTGCGCCCAGCTCCGGGCGCGCCTCGCGGCCTTGCACCAGGTCCGGCCGGAGCAGGTGTTCATCGGAAACGGGTCGGACGAGATTCTGCGTCTGATCACGCTGGCGTTTGTGGAGGACGACGGCGCGCTGGGCATGTTCACGCCCTCCTATTCGCTCTATGAGGCGCTGGCGGCCTGCCGGAACGTGCCGATCCGCAAAGCGCCGCTGCGGCCGGACTTCGGCTGGCTGCCGCCGCCGGCCTCGTTCCGGGCGTCCGTGTTTTTCCTGACGTCCCCCAACAATCCCACGGGCGTCGCCTATCCGCAAGCGGCCGTCCGCCGGTTCTGCGCGCGGTTCAGGGGGGTGGTGGCGATCGACGAGGCGTATGTGGATTTTGCGACCGTCCACAACATGGCGCTGGCAACGGCGCGGCCCAATGTGCTGGTCCTGCGCACGCTGAGCAAGTCGTATGCGATGGCGGGCGCGCGGCTGGGCTACGTGGTGGGCGCGCAGCCGCTGATCGACGCGCTCGACACGATCAAGGATTCCTATAACGTCAATCGGCTGACGCAGGAGACGGCGCTGGCGGCGCTGGAGGATCAGGCCTACAAGCGCAAGCTGGTGGGGTGGATCAAGGCGTCCCGCGCGCGGCTGGCGCGGGAGTTGATCCGGCTGGATTTCAAGGTGACGCCATCGGACTCGAATTTCTTATGGGTCCGCCCCCGGCGCATCGGCGCGAAGGCGCTGTTCGAGGCGTTGCGGGCCCGGAAAATTCTGGTGCGGTACAATCCGAAGGACTGGCATCCCGATTATCTGCGCATCACGGTGGGGACGGACCGAGAACTCGACGCGCTGGTGACGGCCATTCGGCGGATCCAGGGGTGATGGAGTTCATGCACCGGCCCGGCGGCTTAATCGTCATCCCCCCTTAATCGTAATCTTGCCGTATATTTCAAAAACCCCTCAATCCGGCCGGCCGGATTTGGTTGTAACTTGTTGCGCGGCAACGGATTAACTTGTGTTTAAAATCCTCGGGCTTGCCCTTTTCCCCGTCCTTCTTCCTGGCGTCCGCCACGGTGGCCGCGACAACGCGCGGCCCTCCACCAATTTGCCCTTCATTGGAGGGCCACGTGCCGTCGTGGCCATCTTCGTTTTGGCGTCGTCCGCCGGCGCCTTGTCGTTCTTGCCCTGTCGTTCTTCCCTTGTCGGACGGGCGCAAAGCTACCCATACCCGTCTATCGAGCGGCGGGCTCTCTTCCGAGCGCATCCAACGGGCTTCGCACCGTCACGCCGGGTTTGTTCAGGACGTGGGTGTAGATCATGGTCGTTTCCACGTCAACGTGCCCCAGCAGTTCCTGCACCGTCCGGATATCGTGACCCGATTCCAGCAAATGTGTGGCGAACGAGTGACGCAAGCAATGGGGCGTGACCCGCTTGGACAATCCTGCTTTTGCCGCAGCCTGGCGCACCGTGGACTGAAAGGCCCCTTCCAGAATGTGATGACGCCTTTTGATGCCGCTTCGCGGATCGATGGCCAGTTGGCGCGAGGGAAACAGCCATTGCCAGATCCAACTCACTCCGGCCTTGGGCATTTTGTGTTCAACTGACGGAGGAAGCCAGACTCCCGCCACGCCGGCAACACGGTCTTCATCGAAAAGCCGGCGCAACCGGTTCAAATGGGAAAGCAGCGCATCCTTCAATCCTTCGGGAAGCACGGTAACCCGATCCTTGGCGCCTTTGCCTGCCCGGACGGTCAGAATGCCGCGCTCCAGGTCGATGTCTTGGATCCGGAGGCGAATCAATTCCAGCATACGAAGCCCGGCGCCATACATCAGTTTGGCCATCAGTTGCGCCGTGCCTTCCATGTGATCGAACAGCGCCCGGCATTCGGACGGGGTCAGCACCGTAGGCACGCGGGGGGGACGGCGGGATGCCTGATAATCCGAAACATCCCCGGGTTCGCGTCGCAAGACGATCCGGAAGAAGTAAACCAGCGCATTCAGCGCCTGGCGCTGGGTGCTGGCCGCAATATGGCGTTCCACGGCCAAATGCGTTAAATAATCTTTGATGTCGCCGTCCGTGGCGTCTTCCACCAGCCTGGGGGCCATCCACGCGGAAAAGCGCCAGATCCAGTCGCGGTAGGTTTGCTCCGTCCGCCACTGGTAATGGCCCACGCGCAGCCGTTTGATCAGTTCCCTTTCCCAGGGAACGCTTCCGTTATCCGCTTGCTCCGGGCAGATTTTCGGAGCGGCCTCCTCCACCGGTGGTGGAGGGTGTCCGGGCGTCAAGCTTTGCCGGGCCCAGGCCGTCCGGAAAAACCAGCGCAAGGCTTCTCGGGAGGGCTCGTCATCCTGTCCCGTTTCGCGGGCTGCATCAAAGTAGGCTTTGGCGGTTGCGAGAGAAGCCCGCTGCTCTGTTTTTTTCAGGTGCGCCAGAAATCCGATAATGGCCTGGCGGTGATGGGTTCGAGTGGTCGCTTCCAGCGAGGAATCGGATTCAAGGACTTGACTCCAATCGGGGAAAGAAACGGGCGTGTCGTCGATCGGTAATGAATTCATCTTGATGTTTTCCCACTTGATGATATTGGCCAATATCATCAAGTCGCGTATTTGGTGGTGTAGCGATTTGACCCAAAAACGCAGGGATCATCGTTTCCAATATGCCTGAACGGCAACGTGTTGTAAAGAATGAAACCTTTCGTTGACAACAGATTCCCGATTTCCGTAATATGCTCAAGTCACTTGATGATTACAAACTGACTTGATACGATTACACTGTTGGCTCAGAGAACAGAATGATGAAAATACACGCCCTGTGCTGCGCTTGCGTTGTTTTGGCTGGTTGCAACCTGTACCAGAAAGCTCCTGATCTGCACATTTCGCCTTGGACGGAAATGACAGTTGAGTTCCAAGTGCTCGACGGCACAAACCTAACGCGTCATACTTGGTCAACCTCTGACGCCCCAATTCTCCAACAGCTTTCAAAAGCTCTCGTTGTGACGCATGTCGTGGATCTGTGGGGAATAGGCACGATGGCATCAAACAAAATCCTTCTGAAACGTGCCGATGGAAGACAGTTCGTGCTCTACGTAAACGAGCCAACGAAGCTCTGTTTGAACGAAGATCCCGGCCCGTCCACGGGTTTTGGCCTTGATGTTACACGGCCTTTTTATGATCAATTGAAATCAATTATAGAAACGCAAACCGGGGTGACAGTATACTTCTATCCACCGAAAGAATAACAAGGATGACAGGAGCCAACCATTGGCTGCTGGCTAGCTCGCAGGGCTCGCAGCCAGACCCAGAACGTTCGGTGTATGAGATGAATATCAAACGATACAAGCCCGTCATTCTGCCGGCAGCGGTTCTCCTGCTCTACCTCATCGCCATATGGGCGGAAGCCGCCTACTTCGCCTCCACCATCGAGTTCAATGAGTTGCTGACCTGCCGGAAGCTACTTCCAGCTTTCGCCGCTGTTCGTTGGGAACATATCCAGAAACTGGCAACTGTTTCGATCCCCATGGAGATTGTCACTGTGGTGGGCCTCCTGGCTACCATCTCGACTCGCCTTTCTAAACGATATCAACCGGCACGCGCCATTGTGGCCATCTACGCTGCCATCCTGCTCCTTGCGGGAGGATGGATGGGATTGCTTGCACTTCCCCTGATGCTCCAACCGTGGGACGGGGAATGTTTGGATGAAGGCATGACGCGCATGGCAGTGTGTGGCGTATGGACACTCGTTGTCCTTATCCATCTTGCCAAGAGATTTATGCGCAACAAGAATCACACCGAACAAACTCCTGCAGGCGACGTCCTAAAGGCCGCGCCTGAGGAGTAGCGTTCGCGAGATGAGATGAAAACAAAAATCGCGGAAACAACGATTGCCATACGTTCGCCGGGCGGGGAGACGAAGCCCATCCATATCGCCATCGGGCGTCCCTATCGCATTTCCGATGAACAGGCCGCATGCCCCATTTCTATGCGCGGTCTTTACCCCAAGTTGCCGGATCTACGCGGAGTGGATACCTTCCAGGCACTTGCCATCGCTCTCCAGTTTGTCCGTCAAACGATTGAGGCATGGGAGAAAAAAGGGCACACCTTCCATTTCCCGGAGGGTGATCGGCTTACGACTGAAATCTGGTTTGGGAAACATCGGAATCGAAGGAAGTCAAAACCGCGAACAACACCTCGCACTTTACGGCTCGTTCCTCGCCGAAAGTGAAGGTGGGCGTTGTGATTATGAAGACAACTCTCATTGGATTTGCGATTACGGCCTTCCTGTTGGTCGATGTCCTTGCACTGGATGAGATCAAGGCGACTCGCAATAGTGTTTCCACCAGCGGTGATCAGGTGGGGCTGCATGACCTCCAGTTCGGCGTGATGGTACGGGGAACGGTGGACGAGCAGATCGATAAGCTGGAGCGGGAGTTGCGCCTTCTCAGGTTCCAGCGGGACGTCTACCCCGACTTGGCCAAGGAAATCACACTCTCGGGTTCCTGCAAATCCATAACTAACTGCATTGCGGAACTGTCTCAGCAAGCCGGGCGGCCTATTCCCCTTGATCTGGCCAATACCGAATTCGTTGTCGGCAACTTCTCCTTTGAGAAGCTTCCCCTCATGTCTGCCCTGAAACACCTGATTGCCTTCGGCGGTTACGTTCTGGATGTGGGTCGCAACCGGCTTGTCTGCAAAGCAGTGGGCACGGTTCCGGGTCATCCCGTGGGTGAGCCGAAGATCGTGCAGCTCATCAGAAACGGCGATCTCAGCCTGGTGCGGCAGGCTCTGGACCGTGAAGAACGGCCCATATCCAGCATCAGGGATTCACGGGGGTTGAGCCTACTGCACCACGCCGTCTGGCAGAACCAACCAGAGATTGCCCGGCTCCTGCTTGACAGGGGGATCGAGGTCAACGCTACGGACGAGACCGGAACTACCCCGCTTCATCAAGCGGTCTCGATGCACATGTGGGAGTTGATCCCCTTGCTCCTGGAGAGGAACGCAGATCCAGCCATCCCCGATAACTGGAATGACACTCCGCTCGAAACAGCGCTTTACAACGGGAACACGAACGTGGCGGGAAAGCTGGCCAAAGCAGGGCCTCCGCTCGATATCTTCACCGCGGCAGGACTTGGCCGCACGGAGATGGTGAAGAAGTACCTGGAGGAAGGTGTGGAATGGAGAGTGCGGTTTGAGGACTACTTCCCGGATGGGATCGCCTTGATCACCCGTGCGTCTGATCCCCGCGGTAGAAGCCCAGGCAGCTACATGGGCATCTTCGACAATAGTCCGCTGCATTGGGCCGCAGCGGGCGGAAGTGTGGAAGTCGCCAAACTGTTGATTGCGCGTGGTGTCCCCGTGAAGGCGGCGAACTGCCACGGGGAGACTGCACTGCATTGGGCCGCCAGAGGTGGAAGCGCTGAGATTGTGGAACTCCTGATCACCACCAATCGGGACGTCACGGTTGTGGATGTCAGTGGGCAGACCCCACTTCACTGCGCTGCGCAAAGCGGCCGCCTTAAAGCCGCACGTGTTCTCATTTCTCACGCTGCGGACGTGAATGCGGTCACAACGCCCTGGAAGAATACTCCTCTGCTACTGGCGGCGAGGATGGCGGACAACCCTGAGCTGATCCGCCTGCTTATCGAAGCCGGCGCGAACGTGAACGCCGTGGATAGTAGAGGGGAGAACGCGCTCCACATGATTGCCCACTTCGGTGCGCGCCATACTGCGGAGACGGCTCGCATGCTCATCGCCGCGGGAGCGAGTGCGCTCGTGCGCAATGAGGATGGGAGGACGCCCCTTGAAGCAGCGGTGTCCGCAGTGGGATGTCACGGGAACGAAGAACTCGTGAAGGTCTTGCAGGGGGCCAGACAAGACCTGCCAAGCACGTCACCGGAACGGAAACAGACATCACAACCAAGCACTGAAGGCGACGGTCTGAAGCCCGCGCCTTAGTGCTATCGTTGGCAATGAGATGAGACTGAGAACGAAGATCCTCATCGGCATCGCGTGTCTG
>CAZSUH010000008.1:0-54194 GCA_964609905.1 uncultured Verrucomicrobiota bacterium | reverse complement strand
ACAAATTGGGCATGAAATCCGGAAGGTATCCGGGAGTTCCTATGGGATGCTAGTGCTTTTATTTATATAATAATTGGGGGGGAAGTCAATTTACAATTGGTCGCGTATTGGTCGTGTGTTTTGAGGGGGATCCGGAGAAAACTTGCCCCGCTGCCGGGAGAGACGTATGCTTCACGTCATGGCGAAACCCCGATTCTCTCCGGAAGCCTCGTCCGTCGGGGCCATCCTCGACGGGCTGATCCCGCAGCTCGAGCTGCTCCGCCTCGATTGGGTGGACGAGCTGGTTAAAATCTGGCCCGAGATTGCCGGCAAGGCCGTGGCCGACCATACACGCCCCGGCACCCTGAACAACCGAACCCTGGTTGTCTATGTGGACCAGCATGTCTGGATGCAGGAACTGCAACGCTCCGGCAAGAAACAACTGCTCGCCAATATCTGGAAAAAATGCGGAACCGACAAGGTCCGCGACCTGATTTTCCGCCTCGATCCCGGCCGCTAACCACAACCTGGGGAGTCTGCCATGAAACCGTCCTGCCTGGCCCGCGCCGGGTCCGTGCTCATCCTGCTCGCCCTCGCCGCCGGCCTTTCCGGCTGCGCCTCCACCTCCCTCAAGGGCACCCCCTTCTACACCGGCGAATACGAAAAACGAGTCGGCCCGGCCGAGGACCGCGTCAATCTCTGGCCCCTGCTCTACTATCGCAACCCCGCCCTCTCCGTACTCTGGCCCGTCTTCGAGCTCACGGAGGACCATGCCGCCGTCCGACCCCTCTTTTCCGTCTATCGCCGCCAGGAGGAACGCAAGGAATACAACATCCTCTGGCCGCTCGCGCAGTTCGATCGCCACCTCGCCAACAACCGCATCTTCCCCGTCTACTGGGGCGACGACTACGCCGCCGTCTTCCCGCTTTACTGGCATATCGACACCCCCTTCGCCGACAAGGCCGATGGCGTGGACGCGCTTTTCCCGCTCTGGTTCTATTCCCGCCAGCGGGACGACGACTATAGCTTCCACCTGCTCTGGCCCCTCTACAACTGCAAACACGACGGCGACACACAGGGCTGGCGGCTGTGGCCCCTTTACGCCGACTGGCGCCTTGGCGGCGGTGATTACTACGGTTGGTACGCCTGGCCCCTCGGCTGGCGCTGGGGCGACTCCGACAGCCGATCGCGCCTACTGGTTCCCCTGTTCTACCAGGAAAGCGCGCCTCGTTCCTCCACCTTCCTCACGCTTCTGGGCGGCCGGCATCGGGATCCCGGCGAGGCCTGGAGCTACCTGGTCCCGCTCTGGGTCTCCCGAACCGAAACGGACGGAGCCGAAGCCTGGTATTCGCTGCTCGGCGGCCGCCGCCGCGAGCCCGACGGCGACGGATTCTGGTACGCCACGCCCGCCTTGACCTGGCGGCGCCATTCCGGATCCCGCTCGGATCTGTGGGCCGGCGGTCCGCTCTTTCACGCGGGCCGCGACGCGGATAGCGCGTCCAGCCACCTTTTCCCCCTCTATTACTACTCCCACACCCGGAACGAATCGCTTCAGCTCTCGCTGCCCTGGTCCCGCCTCCGGAGCCCCGAAAAATCGTGGAACCTGGTGCCTCCGCTCTGGTTCGATCACGAAGACGCCGCGGGCGATTTTACCGTCACCCCGCTTTACATCCGGGGGCGCGACAAGCGAACCGGCGAAACCTGGTCCTCCGTTCCTCCCGTCTACTATCACCGGAACGCGGAAACCGGAGACACGTTCCTTTCCCCTCTTTACAACGTCTGGCCCGACGCGTCCGGCGGCCGCAGCACGCTGGTTCCGCCCGCGCTCACCTATTACCATCGCGGACCCGACCGAACGGACCTGTGGGCCGCCGCGGGCCTGGGCCATTGGAGCTGGGGGGAGAAGCCCGGCTCCTCCCATCTGCTCCCGCTCTATTACCGCGACGGATCGTCCGGAACCCTGCTTTCCCCGCTATATTGTTCTTGGTTAAATGACACCGGTCGCACGCGCACGTCGCTCATCCCGCCCCTGTTGTCGTGGGTCGAAAAAGAACCCGGCAACACCTCACTCTACGCGCTGCTCGGTCTCGGCAAATTCAACTGGGGCCCGGAACGGGAAGACTCCTACCTGTTCCCCTTTTATTACCGCGATCCCGCGAACAAGTCGTTCCTGTCGCTCCCGTATGCCCGCTGGACAGACGGCGATCGAACGGGTACCGCGATTCCCGTCCTGCTCTCTTGGTTCTCGCGCAGCCGCTCCGAACGCGAGCTGCGCCTGCTGCTCGGTCTTTACGGCCGATCCTGGTCCACGGAGCCCGACGTTCCCTCGTCCGGCTGGCTCTTCCCGATATACGCGGCGGGCAAGGATTATTTCCTGACCCTGCCGGCCGGGCGCTGGAAGGAAGGCGGCACCGCCTTCACCTATTTCCCCACGCCGCTGGCCGGCTGGCGCACCGGCGCCACGCGCGGTTCCTGGATGCTGCCGCTCTACTGGTACCGGCGCGACGTGGCGTCAGGCGAGCGCGTTCTCTGGTATCTCCCCTGGGGCGGTTATCACGCTGCCGGCCGGCGTTCGGAGTCGGGCTTGTTCCCGATTTACGGCTACGAGTGCGAAGGCCCCGGGGCACCTTCGGCCGATGCCGCCGAATGGCAGCAAAGCCGCGGCCGCTCGTGGCACGTGCTCTACATCGCCGGCTATTCGAACAAGCACATCCCCCTTTGGCAATATAACCCGACCACCCGGTCCAACTCCTGTGAGGGCGCCTATTGGAAAGCCAGCAACCGGTTGTTCCCGCTCTGGCGCTACGAACGCACGCTGGCGGTCCATACGCGGCGTCTGGAAAAGGAGTTTTCCCTCCTTTTCTTCCTGCAGGACTACTGGCGCAAGGCGGACTTGGGCGAAGGCGGCAAGGACGATTATACCCGCACCCGGATTCTGTGGCGTTTCCTGCACTACGAGCGCGACCATGACGTCGTGTCGCTGGACCTGTTTCCCGCCATCACCTATGACCGGGACGGTGCGGAAAAGCGCAAGGTCTCGTTTCTGTGGCGGGGGTTCCGGTACGAGCGCAAAGAGGGGCAAAAAGCGGTGGATCTGCTCTTCATCCCAGTCTGGCGCACGGCCTGGATGGAATGACGCCGTCCGTCAAACCCGGCCCTGGATAATCTGCAGCAGCGCGGGGGAAAGAATAGCCCGCGTTTCGTCATCGACCAGGCTGAAGCGGTTGCCGTCATTCGGCGTGCTGAGGTAATTCCAGACGCAGTAGGCAATTCCATGCTCCTGGAGCAGCGAGATGACATCCCGCATCCAGTTCTCCCGGTATTCCAACCGGCAATGCCGGATCGTGCCGAACTCCCCGCACCAGAGAATACGGTCCGGATGCCGGGCCGCGAAATCGAAGGCCGGCTGCATCCGTTTCCGAAGCCACTCCCGGTCCACGCGCGGGTCGTCCGGGTAGGGATCGCCGTCGCCGTTGACAAAGCGGGCGTAGTCCCGATACGGCTCGATGTCGGACGGATAGGCCATCTTCCGGTTGTAGTACAACGGGCCGGCCTGAAGAACGCCTTGCTGGTGGGTGAACTCGTGCGGGGCGTACATGTGGAACGTATAGATGACGTTTTCGTCGTCGTAAAGCCGGAGGCGATCGAGGGTCGCGGGACTGTTCCAGCGGGTGCTCCCGATAATGAGCTTGCGGGTCCGGTTCCTCCCGCGGATGCCCTCGATCGTCCGTTGGGCGAGGTCGTTCCAGGGCTCGGGGTCGACATCCCGGACCTCGTTGAGCAACTCAAACGCCACGCCGGGCCGATCCCGATAGCGACGCTCGATCTCGAGCCAGAGGGCGACGAACCGTTCTTGCAGGCCGGCGTCGTCCAGGAGGGAAACGCGTTCGGCGATGTCGCAGTAGTTGCCCACGGCTTTGTGCAGATTCAGCACGACGTTCACCCCGGCCTTTTCGCACCATGCGACAAAGGCGTCCACCAGTCGGAACGTGCGTTCGCGATAGACGCCCGGCGCCGTTTCCAGCACAACCTGATCGAAGCCCAGCCGGATATGGTCCACGCCGAACGAGGCGATGTTGCGGACATCGGCCTCCGTGATGTACGTGTCGAAATGCTCGAAATCCCCGGGGGAAAGCCGGAGGCGCCACTCGTTCGGAAGCACATTGAAGCGCTTGTAATTGGTCAACCACCCGCCGATCCCCATTCCCTGCTTGAACCCGTCGAACGTCTTCATCTTCGTCCTTTGTCTGTTATAAGGATGCGTTTGTCTTGTATTAGGATGCGTTACCGGCCCGGCAGGAAACGCCGGTGTTTCAACGCCGGCACGCGCGCGCGCACGCGCTCCAGCTCGGCCTTGTCCAGCACGGCCATCAGGACCGTCTCCTCCGCGCCCGCTTCGGCCAGCACCTCCCCCCAGGGGCCCACGATCAGGCTGTGCCCGTTGCTGGTCACGCCCGTGACGGGATTGGTCCCGCACTGGTTGGGCGCCAGCACATAACACTGGTTCTCGATCGCCCGCGCCCTGACCAGGGTCTCCCAGTGGTACTTGCCCGTGTTCTGGGTGAAATTGGCCGGAATGAGCAGCAACCCGGCGCCGCGCGCCGCATACAACCTGAAGAGCTCCGGAAACCGCACGTCGTAACAGATCGACAGCCCGCAGGCCCAGCCCTCGATGTCCGCCATGACCGGTGTTTCCCCCGGCTCATAAATATCCTGTTCGCGCACGATTGTGCCGTTGTCCAGCACGGCCTCGAACAGGTGCAGCTTGCGGTAGGTGGCCGCCACGCGGCCCTGCCGGTCCACGAGCACCGCCGTGTTGTAGATCCGGCCGTCGGCGCGTTCCAGGATGCTGCCGCCCAGAACCCAGGCATTCCGCCGGCGCGCCAGGTTCGCCAGCCACACCGTCTGGCGCCCGTGCAGCGGCTCCGCCGCCTGGCGCAGATCCTTGCCGCCGCCCCGGATGGCGAACACCTCCGGCAGCACGATCAGGTCCGCCGGCCCCGCGGACGCCGCGCGCGCCTCCAGCGCCGCCAGGTTTGCCTCCACGTCCAGTCCCGCCGCATGTTGAATGAGCGCCACTTGCATGGGGTCAACATAGCCTGCGCCCGGGATTTGCGCAATCCATTTTCCCCCTTTATTCCGCCCCGGTTGCGTCTTATACTTGTGACATGCGCCTTTTCGACACCCATTGCCACCTCCAGGACGAGCGGCTCGCGCCGGATTCGGACGCGATCCTGCGCCGCGCCTCGGATGCCGGCGTGGCCCGGTTCTGTTGCTGCGCCAGCGCGGAGTCCGACTGGCCCGATGTGGCGCACTTGTCGATCCGGCATGCCGCCATCCTGCCCGCTTACGGACTCCACCCCTGGTATGTGGACCGGCGCACGCCCGGCTGGGAGGCCCTCCTCCACGCTCGCCTCGTCTCGGAACCCGGCGCGATCGTCGGCGAAATCGGCCTTGATCATGCCATCGACTCGCCCGGGCGCGCCGAACAGGAGTCCGTCTTTCTGGCCCAGCTCCGCATCGCCGCGGAACTGAATCGGCCGGTTTCCCTGCATGTCCGCAAGGCGTGGGGCGCGGCGCTCTCATGCCTGCGCCACCTCGCCAGGCGCCCGCCCGTTCTCGTCTTCCACGCCTACTCCGGCGGCGCCGCCCTGCTGCCCGAAATCCTGCCGCTGGGCGGCTACGTCTCCTTCTGCGGCTCCCTCACCCGCGAAGGCAACCGCCGGGGCATCGCCGCCGCCGCCGCCACGCCCGCCGACCGGATTCTGCTCGAATCCGACGCCCCGGACCTGGCCCCCCGCCAGGCGCCCGCGGGCCAACCCAACGAACCGGCCTTTATCCGCCACACGCTCGAAGCCCTCGCCGGCATCCGGGGAATTTCCGTTGCCGCCGCCGCCGACCTGACCTGGCAAAACGCCTGCCGGGCGTTCGGGGGGCCGGCATGACCTCGCCCGACGCTTCCGCCCACGACCGCTTCGTGAGAACCCGCCTTTTGCTGGGCGACGCCGCCGTCGACACGCTGGAGAAGGCCCTGGTCGTCGTCGTGGGACTGGGGGCGGTCGGCTCGTATGCCTGCGAAGCCCTGGCCCGCTGCGGCGTGGGCGGTCTGCGGCTGGTCGACTTCGACACCGTCCGCCCCAGCAACATCAACCGCCAGCTCTATGCGCTCGGCTCCACGGTGGGCCGGCGCAAGGCCGATTTGGCAGCCGAACGGGTTCGCGATATCAATCCGGCCTGCCGGGTGGAGGCCCTGCCCCTGTTCGTGGACGCGTCCAACCTGGCCGACGTGCTGGCCGGCCGGCCGGCGGCGGTCATCGACGCCATCGACAGCCTTGGCCCCAAGGTGGCCCTGCTGGAAGGGGCGGTCCAGGCCGGCCTTTTCACGGTGTCCAGCATGGGCGCCGCCTCACGGCTCGATTTTTCGAAAATCCGGGTGGGCGATCTCTCGGAAACGGATGTCTGCCCGCTCGCGCGGCGCATCCGGAAGGAGCTGAAAAAGCGGGGCGTCACCACCGGAGTCCGGTGCGTCTATTCCATCGAATCCGTTCCCGCGCCCGCCAAGGAGCTGGGTTTGGAAGCCGCGGCCGCGGATCCCGAACCGCACCAGCGGGGCCGGCCCCGGAAACCGCTGGGCAGCCTTTCGTTCCTCACCGGCATGTTCGGCCTGATCGCCGGCCGGGAAGTGGTGTTGCATCTGACTCAAACAGGAGAACCATCATGACCGCCGCGCTGGTACCGTTCGCTCCCGGATTCGAGGAAATGGAAGGTGTTATCATCGTGGATGTCTGCCGCCGCGCGGGCTGGAAAGTGGACACGGCCGGCCTGACGCCCGGCCTGGTGACGGCTTCGCGAGGCGTGCGGGTGCAACCGGACAAGGTGTGGGCCGCCCTTACGCCGGCCTCTTACGATATTCTGATCCTGCCCGGCGGCGCGGGCGGCGTGGAGGCGCTCATGGCCGATCCGCGCGTGTTGGACGCCATCCGGGCGTTCGACAAGGCCGAAAAATGGATCGGCGCCATCTGCGCGGCCCCGCTGGCGCTCCAGGCCGCGGGCATTCTGACGGCCGGCCGCGCCGTGACCTGCCATCCGGGCGTGGCGGAAAAATTAACCACCGTGCCGCGGCAATCCGCGCGCACGGTGGTGGAGGGGCATCTGGTGACCAGCCAAGGGCCGGGCACCGCCTTCGACTTTGCGTTAACCCTCGTTCGCCTGATCGACGGCGCCGAGGCCTCGGCCCGGTTGGCCCGCGGCCTGGTCCTGTAATTAAGGCGCCGGGGGCGGAACGGCGGCCTCCGGCTTCTCGCGCATCCGGTCACGCATCCGCTGACCGCGCTCCTGGCCAGGTTGATCGGGCCGCCGCACGCGCATCTGGGTGACCATTTCGCGAAGTTGCCGGCGTTGCTCGTCGGTGAGCACCTTGCGGAGCTCGATCACCGCCATGATGCTGGCCTTGGCAAGCGCGGTCCGCGCGGCGCCGGTTTCCTCCACGACGGCCATCAGGGCCGCTTCATCCAGCGGGTCCGCCAGCATCAGGTCGGTCTGCTTGTTGGCGGCGTTGGTGACGGCGGCCTGCAACTCCACCAGCTTCGCGCGCTGGCTTTCCATCAGCTTCTGAAGCTCCGCCCGCTGCTCGGGGGTAATGTTCAGCCTTTTCCCGAATCCCGGGCTCATGGCAATGGCGCTGAATAGGCGATCGATTCCGAATTCGCGGGATTCCATGGCCATGCCGCCGGGCCGGACGCCGCGCATTTCACGGCCACCGCCAGGCGCGCGCTGAACGCGTTCCCGAGGTTGCGGCTGCGGAGCGGGCTGGGCTTCCGGAGCAGGCGAGGGCGTCTGCGCCAGGGCGCCGATGGCGAGTGCTGCGGTGGAGAACAGAATGACGACGGTTTTCTTCATGATTTCCCTTTCTGTTGATAAGGCATGCCGTTGATATGGATATAACGCGCGGCCGGGCCGATTATTGCCCGGTTCCGCTAAAACTGGCTCACACCTCGAAAAACCGGGGACAGGCGGCCAGGCGCTGGCATCCCGTCCGGGTCACCACCACGGTGTCTTCGATCCGGATGGCTCCAATGGACCGGTAATACAGGCCGGGCTCCACGGTCACCACGTGGCCGGGTTTGAGGATTGTCTTGCGCCGGCCCAGGGAAGGCGATTCGTGAATCTCCAGCCCCACCCCATGGCCGGTGCCGTGAATAAACCCCTCGGCCGCGCCGCGACGGGTGCGATTGCGAAATCCGTGTTCCTCCAGGATGCGGGCGGCCAGTTGGTGGAGCGCCTCGCCATCGGCGCCGGGACGGATCGCGAGCAGGACCTCCGCCTGGGCGGCCCGGACCGCCCTCTCCATGGCCGCGAGCCGGGGCGGCGCCTTCCCCCAAACCACCGTCCTGGTCAGGTCGCCCCAATATCCCGTTTTCTGGTCGCGCGGGAAAAAATCGAGCACAATGCTCCGGTTGGCCATCAAGGGCCCGGTTCCGATCTGGTGCGGATCCGCGCCCTGTGCGCCACAAGCCACAATCAGGTCCGGGCCCAGGCACCCGCGCTCGATCATCGCCTTCTGCGCCTCCGCGCGGACCCGCTCCGCGGTCAGGAGGCGGCCGTGCAGAATCAGCCGGCCGCGCCGGTCAGGCCGGGCGGCGCGGATCAGGGCGACGGCGCCGCGGAGAGCCGCGACCGCGGTTCGCTGGGCGCCTCGGAGGGCCGCGAGTTCGCGCGGGGTTTTAATTTCCCGTTGCGGAAACAAGGGGCCGTCCGCCACGTCCACCCGCACGCGCGCGCGTTCGAGTTTCCGGGCCACCCCAACGGGGAACGAGCCGCCCACGGTGACGCGCTGGAGCCGTTCGCGGCGAAGCAGGCCGAGAATCCAGCCCGAGAGACTCCGCTTCTGTTCCTCGGACAGGTCCAGGTCGGCCGGGGTCAGCACCGTGGCGCCCCGCACGGTCCGCCGCGCGCGGCCCGCCTCCATGGCGTTGACCACGAGCACGCGCCGGCGGGGGCCCGCCAGGAAAATCACGGGGTCCGGGGCCGAAAAACCGCTGATGTAGCGCAAATCCGCGTTTTTCTCCGGAATATCGGCCAGCAGAAACGCTGTTGCTAACTTCCCCATTCTCGCTCCTTTTGGCCTGTTTCAGGCCGTTTTCCCTGTTTTTTGATCCCACTTCGGGAACTGGTTTGCCCGCCGGCGAGGGTCTCTTTTTTAACTTTTTCCGGCATTCCGTTTTTTCAACCCGCCACAAGCGCTTGTGTGTCTGCGGCCGCCCTGCCACACACCCTTGCGGTTCATTTTTTGCCCACCGAAAAAAACGTTTTCGGCTTGAGCCAAAAGCCGTCTTCTCCTATTCTTGCACGCGTACGTGCATGGGGATCAACGATTATCAGCCTGTGAACAACCTGTTGATAGTCACTCGTTTTTTGCGGCCTTTCCGTCATAACCCGCTGGGGTTCGAATGGTAGCAAATGCCCTGTGCTGTGGAGAAGTTAAAAATAGGGCGGCCGTCCGCCTTTTTGAAGCCGGCGGCGGCTTCGACGAACACAGGGAGCAAGACCGTGAGCCAGTGGAGCGCGGTTACGGTTTGGGATGAAGCGTGCAAGCGCTTGAAAGCCCTCTTACATCCGGACGTCTACGCAAAATGGATTGGTGTCATCCAGGCGGATTCGCTGGACAGCACCACCCTGACGCTGTGCGTGGACAACGACTTCTACCAAACCTGGCTGGAAGAAAACTACCTTCCCTTTATCAAGCAGTCCGTGCAAACCGTGTACGGCGCGGAAATCGGCATCCGGTTTTCCGTCAAGCCCGGGCTTGAGA
This sequence comes from uncultured Verrucomicrobiota bacterium, assembly GCA_964609905.1. Classification (GTDB taxonomy): domain Bacteria; phylum Verrucomicrobiota; class Kiritimatiellia; order CAIKKV01; family CAIKKV01; genus CAZSUH01. Next base: position 44,404 of record CAZSUH010000008.1, on the reverse strand, counting down.
GCGAGCCGGCGGCGCCGGCGACCCCTCCGGAGCCGCCAGCGGAGTTGTTTCCGCGGGAGGCCCCCCTCCCGCCGCCGCGCGGCAAGGCCCGCGGGCGCGACCGGGAACTCCCCGCCGAAGTCCCGATGAACCACAAGTTCACCTTCGACTCGTTCGTGGTGGGCCCCTCCAACAGCTTCGCGCACGCGGCCTGCATGGCCGTGGCGCAGGCCCCCGCGAAAGCCTACAATCCCCTCTTCATCTACGGCGGAACGGGCCTCGGCAAAACGCACCTCATGCAGGCCATTGGCAACTACGTGCTCACGCACGGCAAGTCCGCCAAGGTATGCTACGTCACGTCCGAAGCCTTCATCAACGAATACATCGATTCGTTGCAGAGCAACAAGTCGCTCGTATTCCGCCGCAAATACCGCAACATGGACCTGTTGCTGATCGACGACATCCAGTTCCTCGCCGGCAAAGAGCGGCTGCAGGAGGAGTTTTTTCACACCTTCAACGCCCTGTCCAACGCCCACAAGCAGATCGTCCTGACCAGCGACCGGCCCGTCAGCCAGATCCAGGGCCTCGAACAACGCCTGGTCACCCGCTTCGAGTGGGGACTGGTGACGGAACTCCAGGCTCCGGATTATGAGACGCGGCTCGCGATTCTGCGCAACAAGCAGGAACTGTCCGCGATCAAACTGCCCGAGGAGGTGCTGGCCTTCATCGCCGAGCGCATCAAGAGCGACATTCGCCGCCTGGAGGGCGCCCTGATCCGGGCGCTTGCGTACGCGTCGCTCTACAAGGAAACGCTGACGCCCGCCCGCGTGGAGGAACTGCTGCGCGACCTGCTCGAGGTGGAACAGCAGCAGACGCTGACCCTGGATGGCATCCAGAAGGCCGTGGCCGACTACTTCGACGTGCGCATGGCCGACATGACCAGCAAGCGGCGGCCCCAGGCCGTTTCCATGCCCCGCCAGGTGGCCATGTATCTCTGCCGCCGCCTGACCTCCGCCTCGTCCCCGGAGATCGGCAATGCCTTCGCCAAAACCCATGCCACCATTCTTCACGCCTGCACGCAGGTCGAGAAGAAGATGGCCGACGACGAAACGCTCAAGCGTGGCGTGCTGGAAATCACCCGGCGGCTGGGCCGAAAGCTTCCCGTCCATTGACAAGAACCCTGTACACAGCCTGTGAATGCCGGGTGAACAACCCGGCGCCTGTGGATAAAAACCCGGTTATGAAAAAAGGCGCGACAGGATGTGCACAACCGATACCCCGAAGGAAGCCCCCAAAAATCGACTCGCCATCGAGTTGTTAGACTTGTCAACACCCCTTAATACTGATACGAATTTATAAAGATTCTATTCCCACCCGGAAAGACTCTGTTAAAAGAAGACGCTACGGAGGAAACATGAAGCTGAAAGTCGCCAAGGAAAATATCCTCAAAGGTCTGCAAATCACGCAAGGCGTGATCGGTTCCCGCAGCACCCTTCCCATTTTGTCCAATGTCATGGTTGAAACCGACGGGGATAAGATCTGGCTGACCGCCACCGACCTGGAAGTCAGCGTCCGTTGCTCCATTCCGGCGGAAATCGAACAAGCCGGCAGCACCACGCTGCCTGCCAAGAAACTGTTCAGCATCATCCGCGAACTGGCCGGTTCCGATTTGTCCCTCGACGTGGACGACAAAAGCTCCGCGTCCCTGATCAGCGGCGCCTCCTTTTTCAAAATTCTCGGGTTGCCCCGTGAGGAATTCCCGCCCCTGCCCAAGTTCGATTCCGGGTTCGCCTACACGCTCGACCAGGCCGTCCTGAAGGAGATGCTGACCAAGACGGCCTATGCGGCCTCGACCGACGAAACGCGCCAGTTTTTGAACGGCGTCCTGCTGAGTTTCAAAGCCGACAAAGCAACCGCCGTGGCGACGGACGGCCGCCGGCTGGCCCTGATCGAAAACGATCTTGAATTTCCCAAGGATGCGGAGGGAGATCTGATCATTCCGTCCAAGGCGGTCAACGAACTTCTTCATGATCTGGGCGATGAGGGGCAGGTTAAAATACGGGCCGTTAAAAACCAGGTGGCCTTCGAATTCGGCGATCTGTTGCTGCTTTCCAAGCTGATTGAAGGCAACTACCCGAACTTCCGCCAGGTGATCCCTTCCCAGGCCGAGCACCGCATCACCATCGAGCGGGAAACCCTGCTCGCGGCCGTGAAACGGGTGGCCTTGATGACCAGCGACCGGTCTAATTCGGTGAAACTGACCTTTGCCAAGAACAAGCTGGTGGTCAGCGCCCAGACGCCCGATCTGGGCGAGGCCCAGGAAAGCATTCCGATCAAGTTCACCGCCGCGGAGATCAACGTGGCGTTCAATCCGGAATTCATCCTGGATCCACTCCGCCACCTCACGTCCGACGAGATTTACCTCGAACTCAACGACGAATTGAGCCCGGGCGTGATCAAGTGCGACCGGCCGTTCCTCTATGTGCTGATGCCCATGCGGATCGGCTGATCTTCAGCGTTTGACCCGCGCGTTGCCGGACCAGACGCTCCACACCATCTCTTCATCCGCGGGCTGGGCGTAGTCGGTGAGGAACGTGGTCGCCAGCGCGCCGCTGGCCCAGCCGAACTGGACCCACTTTTCCGGCGCCATTCCCTTCAGGATGGCATATAGAAGGCCGCCCACGAAACCGTCGCCGCCGCCGATTCGGTCCAGCACGCCGATCTCGCGGGGTTCCACCACATGCCAGTTTTTCCCTTCGGCCAGGATCGCGCCCCAGCGATGGCGGTTGGCGTCCACCACTTCGCGCAGCGTGGTGCCAAAGACCGACGCGTTCGGGAACGCCGTCTGAACCCGGCCGATCATCTCCTTGAAGCTGTCGATCTTGGAGGCAATCCCCTTTCCGCCGGCCTCGGGGCCCTTGATGCCCAGACAGAGTTGGAAGTCCTCCTCGTTGCCGACCAGGATATCGGCGATTCCGGCGATTTCGGTGAAGATGGCGCTGAGCTCCTTTTCGCGGCCCTTCCAGAACGAGGCGCGGTAGTTCAGGTCGAACGCGATGCGGGTGCCATATTTTTTGGCGGCCCGGGCCAGTTCCAGGCAGAACTGGCTGCTTTCGGGCGAAAGCGCCCCGATCAGGCCGGACAGGTGGACAATCTGGACGCCTTCCTGGCCGAAGATGCGGTCGAGGTCGAAGTCCTTGACGTTGAGCGTGCGGCCGACTTCGCCGGCGCGGTCGTTCTGCACGCGGGGTCCGCGGGTGCCGAAACCGCTGTCCGCCAGGTTGAACTGGTGGCGGTAGCCCCAGGGCCCTCCCTGTGGCACGTCCCGGCCTTCGTAGTCCATGTGGCGGGAGGCGAGGTTGTCCTTGATCATGCGGGCAACGGGGCTGTCCTTGACGAACGTGGTGAGGACCTTGACCTTGAGGCCGAGGAAGGCGGGAATGCTGGCGACATTGGTTTCCGCGCTGGTCACCTGCATCTTGAAGGTCTCGCTGCAGTGGAACGGCTGGCCGTCGAGGGGTGTGAGGCGGACGCCCATGCTGGTGGGGACCAGGAGGGCGTAGGCGCAGTTCGGTTTCAAGGTCAGGCTCATCGGGTATCCTTTCGGTTGAATGGGCAAACAGGGTAGCAAGGCCGGCCCGTAAAATCAAGGCGGAGCGCGCCCGGAATTCACGCTTGTTTTTGGCCGTCCGGGTCAGTATAGTATTCCGGTTTTATGGGCATTGGACCCTGTCTGCCCGATGGTGTAACGGTAGCACAACAGATTCTGAATCTGTTTGTCTAGGTTCAAATCCTAGTCGGGCAACCAGTCAACGCGCTCGCGTCACGCGCTTGCTCATGGCGGGCCATTTCGGCGTATTGACCCTCCCGCGCATTTCCGGTATACCCGCTGCATGGAGGTTGACGATGTCACGCAACATGTACCTGGATGACGCCTTGCGCGCGATCGGGGAACCCGAGGCCGCGGAAACGTTTCAGCAGGTTTTGCGCATTTTCAAATTCCAGGACCAGCCGGACGACTGGCGCATGGAGCCGCACGACGTGCGGGCCTACGCCTCGTATGCGCAGGTGGATCCGGAAACGACGGCGCTCATGCTTCAGGCGGCGGAGACCGTGAACGCCTCCCCCGCCCTGCAGGTCGCCACCCGTTCCATGTTCCGCGCCGTTTTTTCACCCGAGCTCAAGCCCAACGGCAAGACGTGGGTCAGCTTCGCCAAGCGCCTGTCCCCCGAGCTTGCCGGCGCGGTCCGCATGACGATCATGCTGGGAATCGTGCGACTGATTCGCGAGAACCACAAAAAGGAAAACGTGCCCGAGGACATCACGCGCCATACCTGCACCGTCGTGGGGCGCGGCAAGGGCGAACGCATCGAAAGCGTGGTCGGCGGGCCAGGCGCCTACTCCTGGAAACAACATTTTACCGATGCCCCGCTCCATTATTTCCACATCCAGCGCTTCGGATTCATGACCGACCGATACAAGTTCCAGTCCGTTGTTTTCAAGAATCCCAAAACGCACGACTATGCCATCTTCCCGAAGGCCGGCATCCACTTCGACAAGCGCGGGTTCGCGCTCACCGGTGCGGACAGTCCCGAGGACGCGTTTGTCTCCCGTTTTTACATCGAAGACAGCCACGCGGTCGGCCATCGCGTGCGCCCCGACGGCAGCGCCGAACCGGAACTCTCCCGCGTTCCTCTCGCCGCGTTCGAACCGTTCATCACGGACGGCGTCCCGGTGCTGGACATGCACATTCCCGGCGGCGGCGGCATGACGCCGGAACTTTCCGAGGCCACCTTCCGCGCCGCCAAAAAATGCTACTTCGATCTGCTGCCGCCCGACCAGCGGCCCCGCGCCGTGGTCTGCTGGTCCTGGATTTTCAACCCGAATCTTCCGGAAATCCTCCCTCCCGAGGCGAACCTGAACAAGCTCCTCCGCCGCGTCCACCTCATGCCGGTCACCAGCGGCCCCACCGACGGTCTCGGTTTTCTCTTTCCGGACAACGTCTTCAACCCCGATGCCGCGGAACAACGGACGTCTCTCCAACGGGCGATCATGACCTATATCCGCAACGGCGGACGCTGGCGCTGCGGCAGCATGTTTATCGATATCGACGAGATTGAGTCATGAAACGGTGGTTCGCCAGCCTGTTCAACGCGCAATCCTCGGGCCTGATCCTCGTGATCCTCGGCCTCGGGCTTTTACTGACCCTGTTTGCCGGCACGCATACCGACCGCGCGACCGGCGCGTCGATCAACAACTTTCTCAACACCCATACGTTGCTGCAGACCGCCACGGACGCCAGCTTCTTTGCCATCATGGCGGTCGGCGCCACCCTGGTGATCATCTCCGGGGGCATCGACCTGTCGGTCGGTTCCATCTACGCGCTGGCGGGCGTCTCGACCGCGCTCCTGCTCCAGGCGTTCGGCCCCTTGCCGGCGAACGCCTCCCTCCTCCTCGGCGCCGGCCTGTGCATCGGCATCGGGATCGTGTGCGGGCTGTGCAACGGCCTGATGATCGTCGGGCTGGGCGTGCATCCGTTCATCATCACGCTGGGCACGATGTGGGTGTTCCGCGGAATCGCCTTCGTGACCAGCCAGGCGCAAAGCATCCTTTTGCCCGACGCCCTCACGGCGGCCGCGAAGGCGTCCCCCTCCGCCGGCGCCCTCTATCCCGTCCCCATGCTCGTCATGCTGGCCGTCACCGCGCTCGGCGGCCTGTACCTCTCGCGCACGGTGATGGGCCGGCACATCTACGCCGTGGGCGGCAACCGCGAGGCCAGCCTCTACTCCGGGTTGCGGATCAACCGCATTCTCGTCGGCGTCTATGCGCTCGCGGGGCTGACCGCGGGCATCGCCGCGTTCCTGGGCAGCAGCTATTACGGATCCGCCTCCTGCGCGGACGCCACGGGCTACGAGCTCTACGTGATCGCCGCCGCGGTCGTGGGAGGCGCCAGCCTGAGCGGCGGCAAGGGCTCAGCCCTGAACGCCATGCTCGGCGCCCTCCTCATCATCCTGATCCGCCAATCCATCCGCACGCTTCACGCCGACCAGAATTACGAATGGATCATCATCGGCTGCGCGATTATCATCGCGGTCGTGCTGGACCAGGTCAACGCCCGGCTCACCCGGCGGCGCTTGCTGGCGGCAGCCCTGGAACACCGTGAACACTAACCGGAGGAACCTTCGATGAACGGAACGACGAGCATGTTGACGGCGCTCGGTCTCGGCTTTGCCGCGGCCTTCGCGATCGGCGCCGAAGCGCCAAAGGCTGGCCAACCCGCCAGGAAGACGTTGAAAATAGCCATGATCGCCAAAAGCTCCACCAATCCCGTGTTCCTGTCCGCCCGCACCGGCGCCGAGGCGGCCGCGCGCGATCTGTCCGCCAGGCTCGGCGTCGCCGTCGCCATCGACTGGCGCACCCCGCCCACTGAGGACGGCCAGGCGCAAGCCCAGCGCATCGCCCAGGCGGTCAACGAGGGCGCGGATGCCATCCTCCTCTCCTGCTCGGACGCCGGCAAGGTCAATGGCGCGATCAACGACGCCGTCGAACGCGGGGTGCCGGTGATGACGTTCGACAGCGACGCGCCCCAGTCGCGGCGGTTCGCCTTTTACGGGGTCAACGATATCGACTGCGGCGCCCGCGTGATGCGCGAGCTTGCGGCGGCGCTCAAGGGCAAAGGCCGGGTGGGCATCCTGGCCGGCAACCAGAATGCGCCCAACCTGCGCAAGCGGGTCGAGGGTGTCCTGCAGGAGGCGAAAAATCATGACGGCATCACGATCGCCGGCACGTTCTACCATACGGAAACCCCGCAGGACGCCGCCGCTGAAGTGATGCGGGCGATGAACGCCTACCCCGACATCAATGCCTGGGCCATGATCGGCGGCTGGGCGCTGTTCACGAAATCGCTCCTGACCGATCTCGATCCCGCGCGCGTCACCGTCGTTTCCGTGGACGCGCTCCCGGCGGAACTGCCCTATGTGGAGAAAGGCCTGGTCCCGGTTCTCCTCGCGCAGCCGACCTATCGGTGGGGCTATGTGTCCGTGGAAAAAATCGTCGATCAGGTGCTGCTGAATAAAGAGGTTCCGGCCATGAACGTCATGGAGCTGGTCCGGGTTTCCAGGGACACGCTCGGCGACTGGGCGCGGCAGTTGAAGGCCTGGGGCTTCACCGACGTCCCCGAGGCCTATCTGAAACTCCCCTCCTCCCCTTCCCGCTGAAGCGGCGCCATGCTCGAGTTTCGCGGCATCGGCAAACGGTTTCCCGGCGTGCAGGCGCTTCATCAGATCAACCTGCGCGTCAGGCAGGGCTCCTGCCATGCGCTGCTGGGCGAAAACGGAGCCGGAAAAAGCACCCTGGGCCGCGTCCTGGCTGGAATTGCGATTCCCGATGAAGGCGACATCCGCATCGACGGAAAGGCCGTGCGGTTTCGCTCCCCACGCGATGCCCGGCTGGCCGGCATCGGCATGGTTCACCAGGAACTCGCGTTTTGCGAAAACCTGACGGTCGCCGAAAATCTCGGCCTCGGCGGCCTCCCGCACCGCGGCCCGTTTGTCCGACTGGACCTGTTAAAGGAACAAGCCGGGGCGGCGCTCCGCCAGATCGAAGTGGACCTGCCGCTGGACGGCCTGATGGCCGAACTCTCCGTCGGACACCGGCAACTCGCGCAGATCGCCGCGGCCGTTTCCGGCGGCGCGCGGATCCTGGTTTTCGACGAGCCGACCAGCAGCCTTTCGCATGTGGAAACCCGGCATCTCTTCTCGCTGATCCGCCGCCTGTCGGAGCGGGGCGTGACATCGCTCTATATCTCACACCGGCTGGAGGAAATTTTCGAGTTGTGCGACACGGTTACGGTCCTGCGCGACGGGCGCGTGGTCGACACCCTCCCGCTGGCCGGCCTGGGCCGCGACGACCTGGTTCGCATGATGATCGGCCGGCCGCTCGATGCGACGTCGCCACGGTTGGCCGGGGCCGGAACCGGAACGGAACGGCTTGCGGTCACCCATTGGTCAAGTCCCGGCAAATTCCAGGATGTCTCGCTGTCCGTCCGGGCGGGGGAAATTGTGGGATTGGCAGGACTGGTCGGTTCCGGTCGCACGGAAATTCTCCGTTCCCTGTTTGGGCTCGATCCCCGTGTTCACGGAGCGCTTCGCCTGGACGGAAAGTCCGTTCGCATCGCGGATCCCGGTGAAGCCATGCGGCATGGAATCGGATTCGTGCCCGAAGACCGAAAAACGATGGGTTTGATCCCGGGGATGAAAATCCGGGAGAACATCTCCCTGCCCATTCTGGATTCGCTGGCTCGCGCCGGCTGGGTCCGGCGCGGCCGGGAAACGGCGCTGGCGCGGGATTATGTAAGCCGCCTCGGCGTGCGCCCCGCGGACATCGAGGCGATGGCCGCTTCCCTCTCGGGGGGCAACCAGCAAAAAGTGGTGATGGCGAAATGGCTGGCCGCGAAGAGCCGGCTGCTGATGCTGGACGAACCGACCCGCGGCGTCGATGTCGGCGCCAAGGCGGAAATTCACGCGCTCATCCGTAACCTGGCGAGGACGGAAGGCCGCGCCATTTTGTTCGTGTCGAGCGAGTTGCCCGAGGTTCTGTCCCTGGCCGACCGCATTGTGGTCATCCGCCACGGTCGCCTGGCTGGCGAGTTCCCGCACCACGAAGCCGACCAGGAATCCCTGCTCCGCTGCATGGCGGGAGTTTAGCGGCGGAAATGTGCGCAAGTTGCCGCTGTCGCAATCCTGGGTTTCCACGCAAAACGGCTCGTCCTCACGTCGTTTTGCTTTGCAGCCGCTCCTGTCGTGTGATAGCTTCAGGGCGTTGTGAACGCGAATACGGGGGGAAAATGAAGGCGGCTAGACCGACGAAGCATATGGCGAGCTGCTTTCCGACAGGATCGCCGACGCCGTGTGCGAGGCGTATGCCATCGGCTGCCGCCGCGAGCCGGGCGGCCGGCCGTAAACGAGGAACGCGATGACCATCCCTGCTCCGATTCATCCCCCCGCCCCATGCCCCCCGCCCCGGCAGCCGCTCTGGAAAAAAATCGGCCTGCATATCCGGGGGCGTTTGCTTTCCGGTTTTTTCCTGCTGCTCCCGATCGGGTTGTCGATCATGGTGGTGCAGGTTCTGTTCAATATTCTGGGCGTGTTTTTCAGGCCCCTGCTGGTGCTGATTCCGGCGGATGCCCCGCTTCGGCTGCGCGAGTGGGCGCCGCAACTGGCCTTTGTCCTGTTCGTCTACCTGGCCGGGGTTCTCGTCAGCCTGGTAATCGGCAGAAAAATCGTGCGGATGGTGGATGCGCTGTTTCTTCGAATCCCCGGGATTAAAATCGTTTATGCCGCGGCCAAGCAGCTTACGGAAAGTCTGACCTCGACAAGTTCCAAGGCCGCCTTTCAATCCGTGGTGATCGTGGACTGCTTTTTCCCGGGATTCAAAACGGTGGGTTTTCTCACGGGCAACGTCACCGGTATGGATGGGAAAAAGTTCTGCAAAGTGTTTCTGCCGACGGCTCCCAACCCCACCTCAGGGTATCTGCTGATCATTCCGGAAGAGAAAGTCTATTTTTCCACCATGGATGTGGAAACGGCGTTCCGGATCATCGTTTCCGGGGGCATGCTTTCGACGGAGGTGATGGACCTGCCGCCCTCGCCGAAGTCATAAACGAGATGCGGAAGGGCTGAGACGGGTGAGCAGCACCGATAGGATCGCGATATCGGCGGGGGTGATTCCGGGAATTCGGGAGGCCTGGGCCAGGTTTTCGGGCCGGATTTTTTTTAGTTTTTCACGGGATTCGTAGCGGACGGCGGGCATGGAATCGAAATCGACATCCGTCGGGATGAGTTGCCGTTCCAGACTTTCCACGGACCGAAGCTGCTGGATTTCGCGCTGAATATATCCGGCATATTTGATACGCACATCGATTTGTTCAGCAATTTCCGTCGGAAGCGGCAAGGCCTCGGGAAGATCGGCGTATCGCATCTCCGGCCGGCGCAACCAGCGTTCCAGCGACGCGCCGTCCCGGTAAAGTCGGCCCAATCGCGCGATTTCCGCCTGGATGCCGGCTTCGATGTTCCTAATATGGGTAATTACGGAAGCGGGTTGAAGACCCGCCTCCGCCGCCAGCCCGACCAACCGGAAGCGTGCGTTATCCTGCCGGAGCCAGAGCCGATGCTCTGATCGTGACGTGAACATCCGGTACGGCTCATCCGTACCCTTGGTCACCAGATCGTCTATCAACACACCGATATAAGCATCCCCCCGGCCCACCTCAAAACGGTCAGATCCCAGGATCTTGCGTGCCGCATTCACTCCTGCCACAAAACCTTGTGCCGCCGCTTCCTCATACCCCGTCGTGCCATTAAGCTGTCCGGCGAAATACAGCCCTTCGATTTGCTTGCTTTCCAGCGTGTGCAGCAACTGGGTGGGATCCGAATAATCATACTCGATCGCATACCCGTATTGCATAAATCTGGCATTCTCCAAGCCTGGAATGGAATGAATCATTTTTTCCTGCGCCCACTCAGGAAGGCTGTTCGACGTCCCATTCGGATATACCTCATCCAAAAGCCTCCCCTCAGGCTCAATAAAGACGTGGTGCGCATCACGATCCGGAAACTTCACGACCTTGTCTTCAATTGAAGGACAGTACCGCGCACCGGTTCCGGTGATCAGTCCGCCGTACAAGGCGCTATCGGACAAATGTGACCGAATTACATCATGAGTTTCAGCCGTCGTGTGGGTCAGATAACATGGAAGCTGATTGGAGCCTAACGGCCAGGGGCGAAGCGGCCCGAAAGGATGTTCCACGTGGAACTCAGCGCCTGGATGTTCCACGTGGAACAAAGCCCACTCGTCTTTTGCGGTTTGCGAGAAAAAAGGCGGAGGATAATCTCCATGCTGAACCGACATTTTGGTTATGTCGATCGAATCTTTGTGCAACCTGGGAGGCGTGCCCGTTTTCAGACGCCCCAGCGTGAAGCCGAGTTTGCGTAGTGAGCTAGTCAAGCAAGTAGAAGCCGGTTCGCCAATACGGCCGCCGGCCACTTTCCTTTTTCCGAAAAACAGTTCGCCATTCAGGAATGTGCCTGTAGCCAGGACAACGGCGTTGCTGGCTAATTCCCGCCCGTCTTCTAAAGAAATACCGGATACTTGGCCGATTTTTACGCGAATCGAAAGGATGGTACCCTCAATAATGGACAGTAAAGGAGTCGAGGACACAACAGCTTGTAGTCTGGTGGAAAACGCCTTTTTATCGCATTGCGCCCGGTTGGCTTGGACGGCAGGCCCTTTTTTCGTGTTTAAGACCCGAAATTGGATTCCGGTGAAGTCCGTGTTCTTGGCGATTTCTCCGCCAAGGGCGTCAAGCTCAACGACCAGGTGAGATTTTGCAATTCCTCCAATGGAAGGATTGCATGACATCCGGCCAATTGCCGTGCGATCCATGGTTACCAGGGCTGTTTTCACGCCCAGACGAGAAGCTGCCAAGGCGGCTTCGCAACCGGCATGGCCACCGCCAACAACGATTACATTGTAAAAATCAGCCATTTGCTCGGTGATTCCCTATTTTCCTATGCAAAACCGTGAAAAAATGCGATCCAACATATCCTCATAATAGGTTCGGCCCGTAATCCTGCCGATTTGCTCAGCGGCATCGCGCAGGTTCGAGGCTGCGGGGACGAGCCCGGCTGGATCCTGAATGATGTCGAGAGCGGCGGAAAGGCATTTCTGAGCGTGAAGGCTCAAAAGCCGATGCCGCTCGGATAGCGTTGCATGGGGTGGAGCCAATGGGTGAGTGTCCAGTTTTGCGGTCATGGCTTGGAGGAGAGGCTCCAGGGATCTTGATGTGGCCAGAGAAAACTCAATCGTGGTGTAACCATTGTAATCGGAGGGATTTACGGCATGGCCAATGTCCTGCTTATTGAGCAGAATCAGAACCCGGTTCGGTGGCGTTCCCGCTACGGAAGTGTGATCGGCGTGCGAGTCGGGCAGCGATGCGTCGACCACATGAATGCGGAGATCCGCTTTCTTAATATAGGAGTGCGCGCGGGAAATCCCCTCTTGTTCGATGGCACAGTCGGTTTCACGCAAGCCGGCCGTATCCACCAGTCGGAGTGGCATGCCGTTCAGGATCATGGTCTCTTCAATGGCGTCGCGCGTGGTGCCCGGGGTGGGGGAAACGATGGCGCGCTCTTTTCCAAGCAACCGATTGAGCAAGGTGGATTTACCGGCATTGGTGCGACCCGAGATGACCACCAGAGCGCCTTCCCGCAGACGATGCCCCTCTTCCCATGTCGATAACAAACCTTCCAAACGGCCAAGCACGTTGTTTACACGTGTAATTACGCCGCTGACCAGTTCCTCGGGGAAATCTTCTTCCGGGAAATCGAGCGTCGCCTCCAGGTCGGCCGAGGCCATCACGATATCATCGTAAATATTTGATAATACGACACTTAACGAACCGTTTAACTGTTCGAGCGCGGAGGCGGCCGCACGATCCGATTGCGCCGCAATCAGGTCCATCACCGCCTCCGCTTGCGCAAGATCCAGCCGCCCGTTTTCAAACGCGCGTCGTGTGAATTCGCCCGGTTCCGCGAGACGCGCGCCCGCCTCCAGAACCGCCCGCAACACCCGGCGCGCGCTTTCACGGCCGCCATGGCATTGCAATTCGATCACATCCTCGCGCGTGTAGCTTTTCGGCGCTCGGAAAATCAGAAGAATCCCCTTGTCCACGCATGCCTCCGGAGGGCCTATGCCGCCATAAACGAAGGTGCCGCCGGGCCGGGCCGAGGGCAGGGGGGGCGCGCATCGGAACAGCCGGTCGGCGATCGCCAGCGACAACGACCCCGACACGCGCACGATGGACACCGCGCCTTCTCCCGAAGCCGTGCCGATCGCGGCGATGGTTTCCCGCATATTCATCTTGCCCCACTATACCCGTCGCCGTACTCTTTTTCCATCTTACTCTTTTCAATCCGTGGGAGCCGACGATGACGCGACGCGAACGGTTGATGAACACGCTGCGGGGCGACCCGGTGGACCGGCCCGCGGTCAGTTTTTACGAGATCGACGGATCGCCCGCGCCCCGCGCCGACCCCTCCCCGTTCAACATCTACAACTCCCCCGACTGGGCCCCCCTCCTGGACCTGGCCGAGGAACAGACCGACCAGATCCGCATGTCGGGCGCCGTGCGCGCGCCGGCCCACCCCGAGGTGGCCGACCGGTTTTGCCGGTCGAAAACGGTCGAGCGGAACGGGTCCCGGTTTGTCGAGACGACCCTCACGATCGGGGGACGCGTGCTGACGCACCGATCCCGGCGGGATCCGGACGTGCAGACCGAATGGACGCTCGAGCATCCGCTCAAGACCGTGGACGACCTGAAGGCGTATCTCGAGTTGCCGGACGCCTTCTTCGAGAGGCGCCTGGACCTGGCGCCGCTGCGCGCGGCGGAGCGGGAGGTGGGCGACAAGGGCATCGTGATGGTGGACACCGGGGACCCGATCTGCTGGGCCGCATCCCTCTTTTCGATGGAAGACTACACCGTCATGGCCCTGACCGAAAACGCCCTGTTCCACCGGCTCCTCGAAAAGCTGGCGGCCACCCTGTGGCGCGAGACGGAGGAACTGGCGTCCCGCTTTCCGGGACATCTGTGGCGCATTTACGGCCCCGAATTCGCCTCCGAGCCCTATCTGCCGCCGGCCCTGTTCGAGGAATACGTTTGCCGCTACACGGAGCCGATGGTCCGCGCGATCCGGAAGCACGGCGGCTTCGCCCGCGTTCACTGCCATGGCCGTCTGAAAAATATCCTGTCCCTGATCGCGGGAATTGGCGCCGACGGGCTGGACCCGATCGAGCCGCCGCCGCAGGGCGACGTGGAACTGATCGACGTGCGGCGGGAGTTCGGCCGGCAGATGGCGCTGTTCGGGAATCTCGAGGCCTCGGACATCGAGAACCTGGCGCCGAGCGACTTCGAAGTGAAGGTGCGCCGCGCGCTGGAGCAGGGAACGGCGGGCGAGGGGCGGGGGTTCGTGCTGATGCCCTCGGCCTCGCCCTACGGGCGGACGATACGGCCGGGCACGCTGGAAAACTACCGGACCATGGTGCGCCTCGCACAGCGCTGGGGATGACTGGATTTTCGGTGTTGAAACGGAAACCCGGTTTCAATATTTTGGGAACAGACAAAGGAAGCGAAAGAAGAGAGGATGAACCGGATGAGCGGGAAAAAATCGACGGCGGGTATGGCGGTGTTGGCCGTGTTGCTCCTGCCGCCGCCACCGGCGTGACGGTGCGGGAGCTGCCGGACTGGAAGCCCAGCCGGCTGAGCGCGGAGTTGAAGGTCGATTATCTGCTCTATTCGCGGATCGACCGGTGGGCCACCCGGTACCACGTGATCGACGGTTCCTCGGAGGTGTCGGGCGCGAGCTGGCTGGTTGACGGGCCGGCCGATGCCCTGGTGTGGCAATCGGGCTGGCATGAGGAGCGGAACGCGAGCGGCGGACAGGGCGATTTGCTGGGTGTGTTGATCGACGCCGCGGTCACGGCGGCGATCAACTCCGCGATCGATGTGTGCGGGCAGATGGGAACGCAAGCGGCCTATGCCACCATCCTGACACTTCCCGCGACGGGGTTCGAGCCGGTTTCGCCGGGCCGCCCTTGAAATGGGCTTGCGCCCCGACTCCATAACGGGCATCATCGGTCTTCGTCTCCCGCCACGTCACGGCGGGAGGGTAAGGAGCAAGTTATGGCGCAACAGCGATCGGGAAACGGCTGCCTGGTGGCCGCGTTGGTGAGCGGCGTGATCGGCGTTCTGGGCGTGGTGGCATTTGCCGCCATCCTGGCGGTGGCGGTTTTCGCCTCCCGCGGAATGGCCTCGGGTTGGAAGCACAGTCTTCATGACGAGGGCGGGGTGGATGAGTATCCCGAGCTTGAGCGGGTTTGGTCGTACGGCTCCGGCGATACGACGGTGGTGCGGATTCCCGTTTGCGGGCTGATTACCCGTTCCGCGGATTCCGGGCTGTTCGGAGACAGGTTCGACCCGGTCAGCCAGGTGCTGGCCTGCATCCAGGACGCCACAAAGGACGACGAGGTGATGGCGATCATTCTGGAAGTGGACAGCCCGGGCGGGGAGGTGACCGCGTCGGATGTGGTGTACAAGGCGCTCCTGGATTTCAAGAAGGCCCAACAGGGACGCAAGGTGGTGGCCCTTTTCGGGGACGTGGCGGCATCGGGCGCCTACTATATCGCCATGGCAGCGGATTATATTATCGTCCATCCGACCACGATCACGGGTTCGATCGGGGTCCTGATCAGTACGATGAACTTCAAAGGGTTGGGGGACAAGGTCGGAATCCAGGACGTCACAATCAAATCGGGCGCCAACAAGGATCTGCTGAATCCGCTGCGGGAGGTGTCGCCGGAAGATCGGGCCATTATGCAGGGCGTGGTGGACGACGTGTATGCCCGCTTCGTGAAATTAGTGGCGGGCGGGCGCCGGTTGCAGGAGTCGCAGGTGCGGGAGCTGGCGGACGGCCGGATTTTGACGGCGAACCAGGCGCTCGACGCCAAGCTGGTGGATGCCGTCGGCTATTGGGACGACGCGGTGAACAAGACGGCGGAGCTGGTTGGGGAAAAACAGGTGAAAATCTTTAAATATGAGCAACACACCAGCCTTTTCGATCTGCTTCGCATGTCAGCGCGGGAGCGACTGGGCCTGAAACAGCTTTTGGAGCCCCAGGCGCCCCGGCTCCTGTATGTGTGGCGCCCATAGGCACAAAAAAAACGGGGCCGCTTTTAAGGGCGGCCCCGTTGTGCGTTTTCACGCGGTCGATTTAGCGCCCGAAACGTCCGCCGCCGCCACCGCCGCGACGATCGTCACGTCCGCCGCCGAAACCACCGCCACGCCCGCCTTCAGGCTTCGGCCGGGCTTCATTGACGCGGAGGGCGCGGCCGCAGAGGTCAGCGCCGTTGAGGGCTTCGATGGCCTTCGTGGCTTCGGCGTTGTTCGGCATCTCGACGAACCCGAAACCGCGGGACTGACCGGACATTTTGTCCATCACGACCGACGCGGTCGAAACGGCGCCATACTGCTCAAAAGCCGAGCGGAGGTCGGCCTCCGAGGCGTTAAACGAAAGGTTGCCAACGTAGATGTTCATCTTCTCTTGTTCCAATCAACTTATGGTGTTCAACTCAACTTGAGCCGCCATACGGACGGCCCTTTTTCTTCGTTCTTTAGTACCGGCCGCCCCCGCGACGATCGTCCCGACCGCCGCCACGTCCCTCGTCGGTCTTCGGACGGGCTTCATTCACCCGCATCGCCCGGCCGCAGAGATCCGCATTGTTAAGGGCTTCAATGGCCTTCTGTCCTTCAGCGTTATTGGACATTTCGACGAACCCGAAGCCGCGTGAACGGCCGGTCATCTTGTCCATAATCACGGAAGTTGAAGAAACCGCGCCATACTGTTCGAACGCGGCACGGAGGTCGGCCTCCGTGGCGTTGTAAGAAAGATTTCCAACGTAGATATTCACTTTTTCTCTGAACTCCAAACACTCGTACTCGTAACACAACACTCAACAGACACTCAACGCGTTCGCTTTTTCTATCAACACCCTCCTTGTCAGACCTCACTCGTGCCGTCTTCAGGTCTTCCGGTCTGGGACCGAACAAAAGGCCTGATGACAAACAGGGGGAAATAATATGATAAAGATTCGGCAATATGCAACATAAATAATTGCCCCCCTGATTCCGGATTCGAAAGGCGTGCCAATACCCTGTTGTTGACCCCGGGAAGCTGTGATAAGTTAGGCGGCGCTCCTGTCCGTTCTCGGCGAGGTGGATCCGCCGGACGCCATGAAACCACGATCCGCGTAACGCGAAAGGGCGTTGGCATGCAAGCGAAGCTGAAAGACCGGTGGCACGCCTTCGAGGTGGAGGAGTTTCCCCCCGCCTGCCTGGGCCGGACGGTGAATGGCATGCTCTACGAGCAGGTGGACGCGGTGGCGGCCGCCTGTATTTCCACATTCCTGAAAAAGGGAGAGTTGGACGACGAATGCCGGGCGTTGCTCGACGACGCCCTGATCCGGCTCGAGCTCATGGCCGGCGCGGTGGAGGAGGCGCACCAGCCCTACTTCACGCGGTTGCTGGCCCTGGCCCGCGAGACGCGCCAGGCGGTGGGGGATAAAGCGCGCTAATCGGTCGGATCCGACCGATCCGTCCGGTCAGCGCGCTCTGCCCTGCACCACGATGGCTTTCTCGGGAAGGGCCGGGCACTCCTTCTGGCAGGCACCGCAGCCGCGGCAGAGGGCGGGATCCACTTCCGGGCAATTGACGCCCTTGTGCTCGACGATGCGAATGGCGGTGTACGGGCAGAACTCCTGGCAGACCATGCAGTAGAGGCCGTTCTCCCAGGCCAGGCACCGTTTTTTGGTCACCGCCGCCGTGCCCATGACCGTGTTCCGCTTCTGCTTCAGCGTGAGCGGGCGGATGGCGCGCGTGGGACACACCTGGGTGCAAGCCTGGCAGCCCTCGTAGCAGTAGCCGTTCCCGTAATGCACGACGGGCGCCAGCAGGCCCGTGACGCCGTCCTCCCCCAGCGCGGGCTGAATGATGCGATAGGGACAGGCTTTAACGCACGCGCCGCAGCGCGCGCAGAGGCCGGCAAAAACCGGATCCGCTACGGCGCCCGGCGGCCGGATGAGCGCCGCCGGTTGTGTGACGCGCGCCTTCCGCAAAGCCCAGGCGCCGAACCCACCCGCGGCTAAACCCAGGAAGGCGCGGCGCGCGGGGATCAACGCGCCGGCGTCGGCCGGATCCCGTCGCATCCGGCGCGCGAGCGTGTGCAGGCCGTCCTGCAGGCCGCCCAGGGGGCAGAGCCGGAGGCACCAGAGGTGGGGCCGGCCCAGGCTGATCAGCAGCACGAGGATGAACCCGACGGCCAGGTCCAACTGGGCGGCCTGCCACGGCTGGTTCCAGGCGCTGAAAAAGCCGTTGAACAGCGAAAGAGGATCCAGCCCGAGCAGGAGCGGATAACCGGCGGCCGCGCTTCCGACGATCAGCAGCGCGAGCCAGCCGCCCAGTCGCGGCCATTTTCCGAACCGGCCGGCGGCGCGGGGATTCAGGCGGCCGATTCGTTCCGCGCAGTAACCGGCGGGACAGGCATGGAAACAGAACCAGCGTTTGCGCCACAGACCGAGCGCCAGCACGGGCAGGCCGAGCAGGGTAAACAGGCCGGCCGACCGGTCCGCGAGCGCGCCGCCCAGGCTGAGCAGGGGACTGAGGGAAGGATACAGCCGGGCTGCGGAGGACCAGGGAATGAGTTGGAGCGCCAAGGCGGCCGCGAGCGCGCTCGCCAGCGCCTGCGGCAGGCGCCGGAGCAGACGGGTTCCGAGTGGCGAGGCGGGGCTCATACGGAGGCTTCCACCACCTTTACCCGGGCCAGATCCCCGCAGCCCACGCCGAGGTCGTGGGCCATGCGGATATGGAGAATGTCGAACGGCTTTTTGCCGAACAGCGTGGCCGCATAGGCGTCGCACGCCACGGGGTCGCGGCCCAGGATGATCATCTGGGGATACTCCAGCTTGCCCGGTCCGCGCGGCCCGTTGGTGGTCAGGATGCGGATCGCGTCGATGATGACCAGCGTGGGCTTGATCACCGTGCTGAAATCCGCGATGCAGGCGTGCAGGTTTTTGCGGTGCCAGGCGTTCCGGTTCTTGTCCGAGCCCATCCAGTTTTTCATGGACAGCGTCAGAATGGCGCCCCCGTGGGTTTTGGCCACCGGCATATTGACCAGGCAGTCGCAATCCAGCACATCCACGGGAACCAGCGCCTCCTTGATGGCCGTGCCTTTGGGAATTTCGATTTTCCGGAACTCGGACTCTTTTTGGGGTTGGTACAACCGGGCGCCCGTCTCTTTTGCCGCCGCCTCAATGCCGCTCATGGGGAAGGTTTCCCGGGAGGGCGCGCAGGAGATTTCGGGTAGAACGACGGATGCCGCGCCGGCCTTGAAGGCGCCGGCGCAGAAAGCGCGCACCAGGTTGGGGTGGGTGTTCCCGCCCTGCTCGGGCGTGGAAGCCCACGCGGCGTTGGGCTTCAAGGTCACCCGGCCCCCTTTTTTCACGTAGGCGCCCCAGCCGCCGGCCAGCGCCATGCCTTTTTCGAGCATGGCGGGGATATCGGCCCCCTTGACCACCCAGAGGACGGCCTCTGGCGCGGCGGCGGATTCGGCGATCAGGCGGGGCGCCAGAAAACCGGTCACGGAAGCGGCGGCGGCTGTTTTGAGAAACTCGCGTCTTTTCATGAGATGGCCTTTTCGATCTAGTCTACATCAAAAAGGCGCGCGTGAAAAGCCTGTGATGTTCGAAACCTCCAGGGCCCTGGGGAACCAGGGAAACCGCTTGCGCTGCCCCCGGTGGCGCATGCTAGAATAAAACCCGTACAAGGGGCTCCTATGAACCGCATCCGATGGCAGGTGGTGGGTTGTTCGGTCCTGCTGGCTTCGGCGGCCTGGGCGCAGAGCAACGCAAGCGATCCGATTTTGGCGGGGCTGCGCGACCAGCCGATGAATCCCGTGCTGCTGCGCGAGGTGAAAGCGGCGATCCCCAACACGGCCGATTCCGCGACCCGATGCCGGCTGGGCGTGCTTTATGCGCTGGGCAGCCTGGCCAGCGGCAACGCCGCGGAAGGGTTGGCCACCCGCACGCAACTGGCCAAAGCCTTTCCAGGCCATGAACTGCTCCAGGAATTGGCGGACGACCGGATCAGCGCGCCATGCCAGACGTGCAACGGCGGCCAGGTGAAGGATCCCTGCCCCGCATGCCAAGGCACGGGCAAGTGTCGAATCTGCAAAGGCACCGGCTTCCAGACCCTGACGGGACTGGGCGAACCCCGCCAGGTAAAGTGCATGTATTGCACGGACAAGCGGGGCGCCTGCAAAACCTGCCAGGGTAAAGGAGGCTTTCTGAAAGCCTGTCCGGCCTGCGCCGGAACCGGGCTTATCCTTTCCGCCGCGCGGGCGGATATCCTGTACCGCCGCCTGCTTCGGGCGATGGCCCCCCCGGAGACGAAGGAGCCGGTGATGATGGTGGTCACCGCCGCGCCGCCCGTGCAGGCGGCGCCGGATCCCGAAACGGTGAGCCGGGAATGGGTGGCAAAGGCCGTGGCGGCGGCGAAACGACAGGCGGCCGACACCGCGCTCCTTCAGAAATACGCGATCGACGCAGAGGAAATTCGCGCCGTTCGCAATCCCGAACTGACGGCGGCCCAGAAGGAGGCGGCGCTGGCGTCGCTGCGGGACAAAGGGCTCAAGCATCCGACGCGCGGCCGCTATTTCTTTGTTCCGTTTCCGGCGGGCCTGCGCTACTGCGTGGCGGACGTGAAGCCCAACCGGTATGGCGGCTATTTTCTGAAGCTGACCTCCACGCCGCCCGCCAAAAATCCGCCGGCCGAACCGCTGACCCCGCGCGAGGCGTTGACAAAGGCGGCGAAGACGATCTGCGAACCGCTGGGCGATTTTTTGAGCGATCCCACGGTGTGCGTGGCGGAGGCGGATGCGGGGACGGGCAAGTTACGCAAGGGCGAGGTGGTGACCTCCGATGCCTGGCTCGTGCCCGTGGCGCTGGATGACTGGGGCGGCGTTTCGCGGGAGGGGGCCTGCTATCGCTCCCCGGACGAACTCTTGCACCTCATGGGATTTGGCCGGTAGACGCCGCCGGTTCCGACGCGGTCAACGCGTCAAGCACGATGCGCACCTCGTCTTCGAGCGATCGGTCGAAGCCGATATAGGACTCGCGTACGATGCCGGCTTTGTCGATCAGCACGAGCTGGGGAATGCCGGCGATCTGATACAGCGCGGCCGCGCGACTGTCCGCATCGAGCGCGACGGGAATCTTCAGCCCGGTGTCGCGCAGAAAGGCGGCAACCTCGTCCGCCGTCTCCTGTTCGTTGATGGACACGCAGACCAGGCCTTTGTCCTTGTAAGTGCGGGCGAGTTTGTCGAACACGGGCAGGAGCAGGCGGCAGGGGCCGGCCCAGGAGGTCCAGAAGAGCGCCATCACGGGGGCCTTTCCGGTGTGGGCGGCCAGGGCGAAAGATCCGCCGCCCAGGAGCGGGAGAGTGAACGCGGGCGCGGGTTTCAGGCGCATGGCCTGGGCGGATTCGGGTGTCTCTTCCACCGCGCGGCCGGCGCCTTCCGCCGTCTCCTGCAGGAAGGGAAAGAGCGTATCGGTTTTCTGGGCATCCTCCGGGATCGCGAGCGCGAAAACGGCGTCGGAAATCAGGCCGCCGATCTCCCAGGTGTTCAGGTTGAGCAGGATATCGGCCTTCATGCCATCCGGAAATTGGCGGTGCTCCGTCATTTTAGCCAGGCTGGGTTTGACGGCCACCAGCACGGGCCGGGGGCCGGCGCTGATCCAGGCCTCGCAATCGAAATCCGCATGCGTGAAAGCCAGATGGTGGCACTCGGCGGAACCCTTGTTTTCGCGGCCCCTGTAGGCGATCCGGGAGGCGTCTTTCACCAGCGCCTCGTAGGGCTCGTGTTCCAACAGCGCGGAGATGATGGGCAGGCAGATGGGCGAGGCGGCGCCCATGTCTTGCGAGAGCAGTTCCAGGGTTTTGGGGGCCGGCCGGACGGAGTAGCGGTTAAGGGCGGGCAGGAAGGTGACGATATTGGAGCCGTCACAGGCCAGGAACATGGAGCCGATCATCGGGTTTTTGACTGTCAGAGCCAGCATGGCCGGCCGTTTCACCGTCAGCGTGGCGCGGGTGGTGAACTCCTGTTTCATGTCCGCGGATTCGAGGCGGGTCTGGGCCTCCATTTCCACCTTGAACGAGGAGACGGTTTTGAAGTGGTCGGCCAGGCCGCGCAGAACGGGCTCGGCCTGCGGATCCACCACGGGCGGCGGGGGCGCGGCGGGTTTGTCGGCGGCCCGGACAGCGGACAGCGAAAGCGTGGCGAAAACGAGTAACGAAAGAAATTTCGAGTTCATGATACGCCCCTGGGTTGGTCGGATTA
Source organism: uncultured Verrucomicrobiota bacterium (assembly GCA_964609905.1). GTDB lineage: Bacteria > Verrucomicrobiota > Kiritimatiellia > CAIKKV01 > CAIKKV01 > CAZSUH01. The sequence continues at coordinate 22,424 of CAZSUH010000008.1, read as the reverse complement.
TGTGAAGAAAGGCCGCCAAAGGCAAGCAGCCTTTTGGGGCTTGCTTCCGGCGGCCATCCCGCTCCATCTGGTTTAATCCGCCATCCCGGATTTCAGCACCCTCCGGGAATCAAGCCGGAATCCGTTCGAGCAGCCTGAGCAGGCCGTCGAGAATGGTGAGCGGGTGGGGCGGGCAGCCGGGCACGTAGAGATCGAAGGGCGGGAGGGACTCCGCGCCGTTCTCCACCTCGGGATAATCGCGATAAGGGCCGCCGTTGATCGCGCAGGCGCCCACGGCGATGAACAGTTTCGGATCGGGCACCGCGTCGATCGTTTTGCGGACCGCGAGCGACATGTTTTTCGAAATCGGGCCGGTGAGCAGAATGCCGTCCGCATGGCGCGGCGAGGCCACGAACTGGATGCCGAACCGGCTTAAATCCCAGCCCACCGTGTTTAACACATTGGTGTCGGCTTCGCACGCATTGCAGCCGCCGGCGCTCACCTCGCGCAGTTTGAGCGAACGGCCGAAAATGCGGCGCGACTGGTCCCGCACGCCTTTCGCGAGGGCCAGCGCCCGGCCGTCGAACAGCAGGTCTTCCCGGCGGCTTGTGGCAAGCCGGTATTCGTTGGTGAACGCAAGCGCTCCGGAGGGGCAGGCCTCCGCGCAGGCGCCGCAAAACAGGCACAGCCCCAGGTCGAGTTTCGGCCCGCCGTCCGAACACGTCACGGCGCCGACGGGACAGGCCTCCGCACAGGCCTTGCATCCGGCGACGCATGTGGAGGCGTTGATTTTGGGTAGCCCGCGGAAACGATCCGGCAGCGGCGGCGGCGGGGCGTCGGGAAAGCGGATCGTGCGATGTTTCTGCTGCAACCGGGCGAGAAGGATCTTATACATGGTCTTTCCTCAGAGATCGTGCCCGCAATAGGACAGGTTGAAGCTCTTATTGCAGAGCGGAAAATCGGATATTTCCTGATTGCGCAGCGCGTAGGCGAGCCCCGGCCAGTTATGGAACGAGGGATCCACGACTTTGTAGCGGCTGAAACATCCTTTTTCGTCGGTGATCGCCACATGGCAAACCTCGCCGCGCCAGCCTTCGTTCAGGGCCACGGCCAGGTGGAGCGGCGCCGCGGGTCCGATCGGGGAGCGGATGGGGCCGCCGGGGATGGCGCCGATCTGCTCGCGGATAAATTCGAGGGATTGCTGAATCTCGAGCCAGCGGACATAGGCGCGGGCAAACACGTCGCCGGTGTCGAACGAGGCGACGGGAATATGCGTGAAGCGGAAGATCCCGGAAGGCTGATCGTGGCGCACATCCCGTTTGAGGCCCGAGGCCCGGGCCGCGGGCCCCACGAGGCCAAGGTCCCGCGCGACCGCGATCGGCACGGGGCCGGTGTCCTCGAATCGGGCCATCACCGACTGGGTGTCCCACAGGAGATTGACCGCCACCGCGGTGTCCCGGCTGGCCGCATCGAGCCGCTTCAGGAACTCGGCCACGCGCGCGGCGTCCAAATCGAATCCGACACCGCCGGGGCGAACGAAGCCGCGGCCGAACCGGCTGCCGCACAGCAGCGCCGTCAGGTTCAGGAAATCGCCGCGAATGCGCCCGCAGTAACTGGCGGTCGGCAGAAAGCCGATATCGTTGGCCAGGGCGCCGAGATCGCCGACGTGATTGGCTATCCGTTCCAATTCAAGGGCCATGCCGCGCAGGCTCTGCGCGCGCGGCGGTTTCTGGCAGCGCGCGAGCGCTTCGATCACCTGGCAATAGGCGGTGGCGTGGGCGATGGTGGAATCGCCCGCCAGGGTCTCGGCGGTCGAAAGGGATCGCGGGTGCGGTCCGCCGAGCATGGCCCTTTCCACGCCGCGGTGCTGGTAGCCCAGCGCGATTTCCAGGTGAAACACCTGTTCGCCGTGGCATTGGAAACGGAAGTGGCCAGGCTCGATGACGCCCGCATGCACGGGGCCTACGGCCACCTCATGGACCTCTTCGCCCTCGACCCGGTAGAAGTCGCCTACGGCGGGCAGAATCGGTTCGCCGGCCGGCCGGTCCCACGCATCCCGGCCGGTCCAGGAACGCTGGTACCGCACCGGCTTCAGCCAGGGATGCCCGATGGGAGTTAGCCCGAACTGTTCGGCGATCTCCCGTTCGAACAGATGGACCTGCGGGCAGCGCGGCGTCAGCGACGGGAAGGAAGCCCCCTCGATCTCCGTCCGGGCCACGGCGAGTTGGTTTTGGGCGTCATCCGCGAGGACGACGCAGATCCGCGTCACGCCGGGTTTCGCCGTCGAAGCGCCGAACAGGGCCGCCACGCGCTGGTCCGCCGCCACGCCGGCCAGGATGGTCTGTTCGAAATCGGGGAAGGCGAGGGCGGGAATCGTTTCCAGCGGAATGGCCCGGCCATTGCCGATCAACGCGAGATTGGCGGGTGCTTGAGTCATGGTTGACCCTCCAGGAACCGGACCGCATCATGGACCCATCCGGCCAGCGGCGCAGGGATATACAGGCCCAGCAGCAGGACCAGCGCCATGAAGCCGGCCGCCGGCGCGCTGGTGAGCCATTCCTCGCGATCGGGCGTGGCGAGCGCCGCGGGGGGCACGCGGCCCTGCACCACCCGCAGTACGGTGCCGCCCATCCCGATGAAGACGATCAGGAGCAGGAAGAGGAACAAGCCGCCCACGGCGAACCGGCCGGTGTCGAAGGCGCCGTTGAGGATGGAGAATTCGCTGATGAACGGGGCAAAGGGCGGCGAGCCCGTGACGGCCAGGAAACCGGCGAGAAACAGCGAGCCGGACAGAGGCAGGCGCCGGATCGCGCCGCTTACCTGGTCGGTGCTTTTGCTGCCGTACGCGTGGGCGATGTTGCCGGCGGACAGGAACATCACGCCTTTCGTCACGCCGTGGGTCACCACGTGCAGCAGGGTTCCGAACAGGGCCGGGCCGCCGATTCCCAGGCCCATTGCGAGGATTCCCATGTGCTCGACGCTGGAGTAGGCGAGCAGCCGTTTGAAATCGCGCTGGCCGAGCAGGAAGACGCAGGCCACGGCGATGGAGAACAAGCCCATCGCCAGAAGCAGGCGGGAGATGAACACGCCTTCGCCGGCGGCCAGGCAGATCTGGTAGATGCGCAGGATCGCCAGGAACGCGCAGGGCAGCAGGGCGCCGGACAGCATCGCGGACACGGGCGGCGGGGCTTCGCTATGCGCCTCGGGCAGCCAGGTGTGCATGGGGGCCAGGCCCATCTTCGTGCCGTACCCGACGAGCAGCAGCACGAACGCCGCGTGCAGCCAGGGTTTTGACAACTGGGGCGCATGGAGGAGGAGCCCTTCGAACGTGAGCGTGGAGTCGAGCCCCGCGTGCAGGGAGGAGTAGGCGAGGAAGAACGTGCCCAGCAATCCCAGGGCAATGCCCACGGAGCAGACCACCATGTATTTCCAAGTCGCCTCGATGCTCCGCGGCGTGTGTTCGAAGAAGATCAGGGGCGCGGTGACGAGGGTGGTGGCTTCGATCGCCACCCACAGTAACCCCAGGTGATGGGCGGCGGCCACCAGACTCATGACCCCGGGAAAGCAGAGAAAACAGACGCAGAAGACGCGATTGGGCCGGTTGTGCTGGTGGCGCAAATAGCCGACGGCGTAGAACGAACAGAAAAAGAACAACGTGCTCACCACCAGCAGAATGATCTTCCCGAGCGGGTCCAGCACCAGCCAGGCGCCGGCGGCAACCGGACCGGGCCGCGTCAACGCTGTCAACGTCAAGGCCGCGTGCCCGCCCGATGCAATCGGCAGCAGCCAGGGGCGCCAGCGGTTCGAGGGAACGACGGCGGCCACCGCGGCCAGGAGAAGAGGAAAGAGAATGATGGCGGTCAACACGGCCTACTCCTTCAACGAAACCAACCGGCGCGTATCCATGGAAGAAAACGCCTGATTGATTTTGTTCATGATGATGCAGATGACAAAAATGGCCACGAACAGATCCAGCAGCACGCCCATTTCAACGATCAGCGGCATGGCGTTGATCAGCAGCATCCCGAAAATGAAGATGCCGTTTTCCAGCACGAGGTAACCGAGCACTTGGTTGAGCGCCTTGAACCGGGTCGTCAGCAAAATAAAGCCCGTCAGCACGGTCGCAAAGGACGCGGGAACCAGCAGGGAGTGGGTGTGCTCTCCGGCCAGGGGCAGTTGTCCGGCGAAGAGCAGTGCAAAGACGGTCCCCATCGCGCCGAGCACGATCGACGGCAGGAGGCCGATCAGGGGCTCCACCTCGCGCTTGATGCTGGTGTCCCGCAGGGCGCGGCCCATCATGGCGGGAATGGCCATTCCCTTGAGAACGAGGGTCGCGATGGCGGCCAGCGCCACGGGCAGCGAAAGCCGGCCATGCACGAGGAGCGGAATCAGGCTCAACAGGGCGCCCTGGCCCGCGACGGTTCGGATGACCGAGATGATCCGGCTGGAGCCCAGCGCGAACAGGTTCATCACCAGCACAATAACCAGAATCGCGTTCAGGATATGGGTCATGTTGGCCACCTTACTAGCAGGATAAAACTGAATCCACATAAAAGAACGGCGCCGACAAGCAGGTAGGGGACCTGCCGCATCTGAAGCCGCGCCATGATGGATTCCACGATGCCGACGATCGCCGCCAACCCTGTCAACTCGAGGAGGAACAGGGGCCAGTTCAGCCAGGCTGTTGCCAGTTGCACCGGGGCGACGACATGCAGCAGCACGCTCCCCAGGACAAACAGCTTGATGGCGGCCGCGTAGAGGTTCATGCCCAGCAACGGGCCGCTGTGATCGAGCACCATGACCTCGTGGATCATGGTGAGCTCGAGATGCGTGTTGGGATCGTCAACGGGAATGCGGCAGGTCTCGGCCAGCAACACGATGAACAGGCCGATGGCGATCAGGACCAACGGCGCGAAGACGGTCGGCGCGAAGCCGCCCGGGGGGCCGTGCAACAGGTCGGCCAGCATCAGCGATCCCGAGATCTTGGCCAGGACCAGGAGGGCAAGGAAGAGGGCAGGCTCGGACAGGCAGGCAAAGGTCACTTCCCGGGCCGCGCCCATTCCCTCGAAGGCGGAGCCGGTGTCCAGCGCGGCGACCGTGGTGAAAAAGCGGGCCAGGCCGAAGAGATAGGCGAACAGGATCAGGTCGCCGGTGAACGAGACCGGCGCATCGAACCGGCCGAGCGGAATCAGCAGGCCGGCCAGCAGGACGGTCGCCAGCGTCACGGCCGGCGCGGCGCGGAAAATCCACGTCGTCGTCGTGCTGAGCACCAGTCCTTTCCGGAACAACTTGACCAGGTCATAATAGGGTTGGAGCAGGGGCGCGCCCGTGCGCCCGCCAAACCAGGCCTTTGTCCGGTTGATCACGCCCAATAAAAACGGCGGGAAAACCAGTAACAGCGCAAGATGGATCAGGCTATCGGTCATCGAACTACCTCCCCCAGACGAGCAAGACGCACAGCATGATCAGGATATAGAGCACATACACATGCGTCTGCCCCTGTTGCAGAATCCGAAAGCGGGGCGCGTGGCGGCCGGCGAGCCGAAACACGGGCAAAATCAAGCGGTCCAGAACCGTGTCCGGCACGATGGTTTTAAACGGGACGGAGCCGGGGAACGGCGCGACCAGGCTCGGCCGATGCCGGATGGGCCACAGCATGAACATGCCGAGATTGACCAGGGACTGGCCGAACGAGGAGCCCGTGTATTGCATGCGCGGCGTGGGGCGCGCATAACCGCAGTCCCACGTGCCGGTCCGGGTGATCTGTTTCGCCCGCGGCAGCCGTTTCGAAACCAGAACGATCAGGCCCAGCAGAACGGCGAGCGCGAGGCCCAGCACGGTGATCCAGCGAAGGGACGCCACGGTCGCCAAAGACAGCGGCGTTCCGGAGGCGGCCGACCAGGCCCCAACCGCGCGGTCCAGGAGCGGCGACGCGAACGCGGGGAACAGGCCGATGCCCGCGCAACCGGCAGCCAGCGCGATCATGGGCGCCAGCATGAGGCCGGACGGATCGTGCGCGGGGCGGGGCGGGGCCAGGCGGGCCGATCCCAGGTAAACCGTGCCCAGGACCTTGACGAAACAGGCGACGGCCAGGGCGCCGATGAGGGCCAGGGCCACGGCCGCCAGGGCGGCGACCGGAACTCCCGGTTCCGCGCCCAACCCCAGGGTCTGGAACAGGCCGACATAGAGGAGCCATTCGCCGGCGAACCCGTTCATGGGCGGCAAGGCGCAAATCGCCACCGCCCCCGCCACGAACAAGCCCATCGCCCACGGCATCTTCCGGCCGAGTCCGCCCATCCGGTCCATCTCCCGCGTCTGGGCCGCATGAATGATCGCGCCCGCGTTGAAGAAGAGCAGCGACTTGAACAGGCTGTGATTCCACACATGCAGCAGCGCGCCGCCGAGCCCCAGCAGCACCCACTCGGGACGGCCGTGAAAACGGCCCAGCAGCGCCAGCCCCAGCCCCATGGCGATAATCCCGATGTTTTCGATGCTGCTGTAGGCGAGCAACCGTTTCAGGTCGTGCTGGCCGAGGGCGAACGTGATCCCGGCGATGCCCGAAACCGCGCCGGCGGCCAGCAGCGTTCCGCCCCACCAGGCGGCGGGCGCGGGCATCAGGGCGGTCATGCGCACCAGGCCGTAAACGCCCATCTTCAGCATCACGCCCGACATCACGGCCGATACATGGCTGGGCGCGTTGGCGTGGGCGCCGGGCAGCCAGACGTGCAGGGGCATGAGGCCCGCCTTGAATCCGAAGCCGATCAGGGCCAGCACGAATATCGTTCCGGCCGCTGGCGCGGGGATGCCGGGCGCCGCCTCCAGGGCGAAGGAGCCCGTGGCCCGATGCCACAGGCAAAACATGGCGATCAGGCACAGCGTGCCGATATGGGTGGCGATCAGATAGACCCAGCCGGCTCGCCGGACTTCCGGATTATCCTCCTCCACGGCCGCCGCAAAATAGGCGGCCAGGGCCATCACTTCCCACGCGATCAAGAACAAGACGCTGTCCCGGGCCAGGACCACCAGGGCCATGCCGCCGGCCAACAAGCCGTAAAAGAAGCCCAACCGGCCGCCGGTTTCCGGATGCGTCGGCTGTTTCCAGTAGTCCAGTCCGTAAATCGACCCCAGCGCCGGGATCAGGAAGACGGGGATCAAAAACACCGCGCTGAGCGGATCGATCGTGACGGCGAACTGTCCCCAAGGCAGAACCCACGGCACGTGCAGCGCCGGCGCGCCGCCTGCCAGCAAGGCGGCCGCGACGCCGCACAACCCCAGCCCGCTGCCGAGGAGCAGGAGGACCGTGGTGATCCGCTGTCCCGCCGACGAACGCGTCGGGAACAGCCAGCCCGGCAGGCCGCTGAAGCCGATTGTCGCTATCCCCGCCAACACCATCCCTACGCTCGACATGATCGAATCCTTCGCTTCACACGATTCCCGTTAATGCGCAAACAACCGAATCAGGACATCTTTGATCGAGATCAGGGCGCCTAACATCAAAATGAGCGTGATGAGGATATACAGCACGTAATGCTGGATCAACCCCTGCTGGAATCGGAAAAACCAGCTGAAAAAATGACTCATCCGGTGGCCGGCGGGCACGAGGAGCCGGTCCAGCACCGCGTCGTCCACGTGGCTGTGCAGGGTGGTCACGGCCGGGAACAGGCCGGCGACCCGGGGACGGTGCAGAATCGGGCGGAGCCCCCAGGCGAACAGGCCGGTGATCGTTTTCGCAAAGGAGGAGGCGGTGTATTGCATCCGTGCGGTGGGCCGCGCGGCCCAGCATGGCCACGCCCAGGCCCATGAAGATGATGCCGATGTTTTCGACGTTGTGATAGGCGAGCAGGCGCTTCAGGTCGTGCTGGGCAAGGGCGTAGAGGACTCCCAGCAAGCCGCCGCCCAACGCGAGCCCCACTCCCGTCAACCCCGCGAGGGCGGCGGCGGTCATGAAACCCGTGGCGATCCGTTGGCCCCAGAGGGAGGCCCGGGAAAAAAACAGACCCGGAATCCCGCTGGCGCCGCACAGGAAAATCGCGAGTAGGATTAGATTAAGGGAGGACATGGTCCTTTTGCGTGGTAACGCGGGGAACGGAAGCTTCCGCGAGCGAAAGCGCGGCCATCAGGTCGTCGCGCGAAGCCTGCCGCTGCACGGCTTCCTTGAACGTGGGGTTGCCGAGCACAAAACTCAGCCGGGCGAGCAGATGGAGGTGCGCCCGCACGGTGGGGCTGATGATCGTGAACAGCGTGCCGACGGGTTCGCCGTCGATGGCGTGGAAATCGATGGGGTGTTCGAGAAAACAAAGCGTCACGGTGGGCTTGGAGACGTGCAGCACGACAGGATTGCGCACGTGGGGAATGGCGATGCCGTGCCCGATGCCCGTGGAACCCAGGGATTCGCGGGCCAGGAGGACCTGGTACAGGAAGTCACGGTTCACCTCTTCGGGAAGCTTCAGCACATCCACCACGGACCGCAACACCGTGGCGGGGTCGGTGCCGCCGAGCCGATACGACACCCCGCCGGCCTTCAAGGCCTCGGAAAGACTGGGCAACGGGGTCTTGCTCGGGTCGCCTTCCGCGAAGATGGCAGGTGAGACCTGGATACGTCGCGAGGTGGCCCACTCCAGTAATTCAGCCCGGTTAAAGCGAATTTGCTCGTTGATCCGGTAAAACGGTATCGCTTCCTGCTTGATCCAGCGATAAATCGTCTTTTCCGACACGTTTAGAATATTGGCCGTATCTTTAACGGATAATTGCATGCCTGTTGCTCCAGGGACATCCATGCCAATTGTTGGACAAGCATAGATATAATCAGCAAATGTCCGTAAATGTCAACCGCGATTTGCAGACGTCGTCTAATTAAGGAGCTCAGGAGCGGTGGCCTTCCTTCGCGAGCGCCTCACGGATTCTTGAACAGCACGGAGATGCTTTCGCGGTTATGGATGCGGCGGATGGCTTCGCCGAGCAGGGGCGCCACGGAGACGGTCTTGATTTTCGGGGTCAGGGCGGCGCCGGGCAGTTCCACGGAGTCGGTGACAAGGACGGTCGAGATGGGGCTTTTTTCGATCTTTTCGAGCGCTTTGCCGGAAAAAATGCCGTGCGAGACCGCCACCCGGACGGACTTGGCGCCTTTTTCCATTAACTTGACCGCCACCTCGCACAAGGTGCCGCCGGAAATAGAAAAATCGTCCACCACGAGCGCGTTCTTGCCGGCCACGTGGCCGATAATCTCCAGTACTTCGGCCTTTTCGTCGTGATCCACGCGCTCCTTGTCGCCGATGGCCAGGGGGCATTTGAGCGCGTTGGCGAACAGGCGGGCTTTTTTGGCGAAACCGGCGTCGGGCGAAACGACCACGAGGTCGGGCAAATTCATATCGCGCACGGCTTTGCAGAAGACGGGCAGGGCGTAGAGATCGTCCACGGGGATTTTGAAGAATCCCTGGATCTGGGGGGCGTGGATATCGAGGGTGACGACGCGGTCGGCGCCGGCGGCTTCGATGGCGTCGGCGCAGACCCGGGCGCGGATGGCGACGCGGGGCTCGTCCTTCTTGTCGCCCTTGGCATAGCTGAAGTAGGGGACGATGGCGGTGACGGATTCGGCGCTGGCGCGGCGGAAGGCGTCGAGCCAGAAGAGGAGTTCCATGAAGTTGTCGTTGACGGGCGAGCAGGTGGATTGGACAAGGTAGACGCGGCGGCCCCGGACGTTTTCCTTGATGCGGACAAAGAGGTTGCCCTCGGAGAAGCGGATGGTTTCGCCCTGGTTTTGGCGGACGCCGAGGTAGTCGCAGATATTGCGGGTGAGGTGGGGGCTGGCGCTGCCCGCGAAAATCATCATGCCGTCGCGTGTCATGGCGGATTCCTTTCGGCCGGATGAACGGAATAAATTGCGAAACCGGACTGAAGAAAACCTAGGCCAAATACCGGCGTGGTTCAAGCATAATGCTGGAATTGCGGAATTGGGCCAACTGGTCCGGCGCCCATCCGTCTTCGGTCCGGAGCAAGGAAAGCGTGGCCCGCACGGGCTTCAACACTCGCCCCTCACAGGCCCAAGTCCGCGCGCGCGGACTTTCTTATAACCGCAACACGCGGAACGGGTTGTGACGTGAAAAACAGAGTGATGCCTGCGGCGCTTCACGGCGACAGCCATGTCAACCCTGTTTATCGGCGAATCCGGGGATGCATCCCGCGCCCGTGAAGCCGCCGCTTTTCCCGTCCGGGCCGGGACTGACCCAGAACGCGTAGAGGGCGCCTCGATCGAGCCGGAAGCGGAACCGAACGGGCCGGTTGCGCAACGCCGCAAGCGTGTCCCGATTCTTCCACCGAATCCGCGCACAGGTGCTGTTTCCGACGAACGGCACGCACGCCGCTTCTTCGAATCCTTCCAGCGGCTTTCCCTGTTCGTCGAGCACTTCCGCGCTCAGATCGGAGCCGGCGGTGTTGGCGTTGACGAAGAGATATTCGCCGGCGCTGAACCGCACGGGGCGGGTGAGGACGGAGGCGCCTGGGAACCGGGCCTGCAGGGAAGTGAAACCGTCGCGCCTCAATTTGGCCAGGCCCACCGCGCCGTTGCCATACATGCCGTTCACTTGCCAGCCTTGGCCGATCCGCGTCGGATCCCCGGCATAGGCGGAATAGTAGAACCAGAGTTCGTCGCCGGCGATGAGGCAGACTCCGCCCGTGGATTCCACGTAGCCGTATTCCCAGGAGCCGGGCTCGCGACGCGCGCCGATAAAAGCGCGGCGGCATGGCCGGTGCCAGTGGAAGCCGTCGCGGCTGAAGCCGACGGTCAGTTCGGTCAGCTTGGGCGTGCCAGTGGCCTCCCCGATGTGGTTGGGCGGGCCCTTGAGGATCTGGAACAGGCCCAGCATCACGCTTTCATAGGCCACGGCGTCGAGGTTGTAGAGCTGCGGCGCGTCGTCGCCCGCCTCGTCCAGGCAGTCCGAGCCGCACCAGAATGGCGGTTCGCCCTTGGCCCACGCGCCGGACCGGATAAAATCCGCGTGCTCCCAGTAGAGCCGGCAGCGGCAGCGGGGCGGGAGCCAGGCGCGGATGCTCTGCACCCATTTTTTGCGGAAGGGGTTATAGAACATCGTGCTGCGGTCGTCCATGGGACCCGTCTGCCCGAGCTCTTTCCAATGGAAGCCATCCGCCGAGGCGTAGAGGCGGCCTGGGAAAAAGCCGCCCGGCTCTCGGATCAGCATCTTGTATCGCGCATCCGGCCCGCCGGCGGGATCGATGAAAACGGTTCCCGAATCGGGGTGGAACTCGGGCGGCAGGATCAGGTTGGTGCCGGGCACGACGTCGTTGTCGGTCCGTTCCCAGTGAAGGCCGTCCTGGCTTTCGGCATGAGCCATGACGCCGAGGTAGCTGGCCATGTACCACATGCGCACCTTGCCGCGCTGCGGGTCGTACCAGATGCCGCCGCACTTGGGCACTGTGCAGGGCGGAAGCGTGCCGTTGCGTTCCCACGCGATTTGCGGGAAGAACACGGGATTGGCGGGGTACTTGACCGGCTGGTGATGGGCGGGCGCGAGGGAGCATTCGGCGACGAGAAAGTTGTCCACGAAAAGCTGGCGGCCGCCGTCGACGGGAATGACGGCCGGCGGTTTTTCCAGGTACGGCACCCGCATGGGCTGGAAGCAGTTGGGATCCGTGCCGCGGGGCGGCCAGGGATCGGGCAGCTCGATTCCGTTGTAGAGGATTTCGGGCATGGCGGCTCCTTTGCCTGGGATCCGGATTTCTCCGTACTGTAGGCGGGCGTGCGGACGAAAGCAAGCCGGTGTTGCCCTGTTTGCGGTGCTCCTGATTGGAGAACGGCTGGCCGGCCTGCAACGTGTGAGCCATTGTCCGAGGAGCGTCGGAGGAACGCGCCTGCCATGAGCTTGTCGAATGGCTCCGTCGCGTCCTGCACGGGTGACTCATTCCCCGCCGATTCGCGTGAACCGGTAAAGCGGCTTGGGGTTGAAGAAGGCGGGATCCTGGAGCTGGGCTTTCACGAACGCGGTCAGGTTGCTCGTCTCATCGAGCAGGATGTAGCTTTTTTCCTTGTCACCGGCGGCGAATTTGCCGACCGGCGACGCCGCAATGCGGGCGCCGGCGCTTTCCATGTCGATCGTCAGAAACTGCATGGCGTTGGTCTGCCAGTCCACCTTGAACAGCATGTGTGCGGGCATCTGGGCGAAGCCGGCCAGTCCGCCCTGTTCGACGGGTCCGACATCGAGGAGCAGGGCACCGTCGACTTTGTGGAGGGAGGCGATGAAGGAAGCGGTTTCCTTGCCCTGGGTGACCGCGAGCAGCTTGTAGCCGTTTTCCTCGCCGGGCGTGAAGAAGAGTGTCATGCCCTGCGCTTCGTCGTGCCAGGCGCCGGCGAGGGAGGGGGCGGCGATTTTGGTGTCGTCGCCCAGCCAGGGGTTGGCCGAGCGAACGAGGCAGCCTGAGAGCAGGACGGCGAGGGCGATTCCGAGGACGGCGAGAGACGGCGTTTTCATGGTCACGCTCCTTTCGGGCGATAGTATGAGGCGGCGGTTCGCGCAAGTCAATACCCGCCCGGCTTCACCTGGCCAGGACGAGGTTGTAGCTGGCGCCGTGTTGGCAGAAAATTTCCAGGACCGTTTCTTTGGCATCGGCCGACGCGATGCGGACAGCGGCGGACACCTCCGGCAGGCGCCAGGCGCATACCGTTCCTGCGGCATCCATCAGCTGCCAGTTGCCGCGGAGGGTGATTCGCAATGGCCGAGCCTGGCTTACGCCGCCTACCAGATTCAGGTCGGGATCGGCCGCGCTCAGTTCCAGGCGTCCGTTCCGCTCCGCTTCCGCCATGACCAGGCAAGGCCGGTCCACCGCCAGGATCGGCAGCGCGTCGGCGCCGACCGCGGTCGGCATCACCTGCTGCGGAACGAAGAACGCGCCGCCCCACCGGCCGGATGCCGTGTGCCGCACGATATGCGCGGCCTGGTCGCGCTGCAGGACCCGGTAGGGCGGGTCAGCCGCATATTTCTTCATCGCCTCGGGTGTCGCGCGGACAACCAGCATGTATTCGTAGCTTGCGCCTTTGGGCTCCTTGCCGTGGTCGATCCAGGCGGCCAGGAAGTCGCCTTCCGTGTCGCGGAGATCGGAAACATCCCGGCTCTTCTGGCGCTGCCGCGCCACCGTCACCGCCTGGCCGGTCGGCACATAATAGCCGGTCTGCTGCACATCGAGGAACCAGTGGGCCTTGGCGGGATCGAGCGCTCGCTCCTCCGGGAACGCGGCAAAGGGCGCGCCGTCCACGAGCGTCGGCCGGATCCGACCCTGCTCGTTCGTGGCCAGCGCTTTCTGGCAGAGGGTGGTCTGGGTGGGATAGCCGGCCTCGTCGCAGGCGATATCGGAGCCCAGGCAGACGATCTGGTTGTCGTTGAAGAACCAGCTCTTGTTTCCGCGCAGGACGTGTTTCGCGGGCATGAGGGTTTCGTTCAGGACCATGGCGAACAGGCCCTGCCGGCCCTGGTGCGAGAGTCCGCCCACGAAGGATTCGGGCGAAAAGGTCACGTTACAGTCCGAGCCCCAGGCGAGGTCCACGTCGTGGAGCGGGAGCTGGGGCGCGGTGGTGCCCTCGAACCGCCGCCAGTCCCAGCCCGCGCCGACGCGGCCGCTGGCCTTGGCGTTGACGGGATTGCCCCCCGCCAGGACCTCCAAATTTCCCAAGCCCTGGAAGAGCCCGTAGCAGTTGCGGTGGTCCTGCCGCTCGCTGCCCCAGCAGTACCGGCTCTGCCCCTTGACGCCGGCGAGCCAGTTGTCGCGGCGGTGGCAGAGCAGCGCGGCGTAGGGCATCACGAACGTGCCCTGGGGATCCGGCTCGGGCTTGACGTCCAGGTTGCGATAGAACTCGTTGGTCGCGGCGGTGGGCGCGAGGCGCAGGTAAGCGGCTGCCATTTCCCGATCGGCGCCCGGCATGCCGTCGGGCGTGCCCAGCCGCGCGAACGTGTCGAATGCCGTGTCGCCGTAGCCGGGCATGATGCCGATGAACGGGCCGTTCGGATCGAAGGGACTGCGGCCGCTGAGGGCGAGCAGCTTGTCGTTCCGGTTGCAGTAGAACCGCTGGGCGAGCACGGCGCGGCGGAGCCGCGCCTGCGCTTCGGCGCAGACAGGCCAGGGCGTACCTTTCAGTTCCTCGAACAGCTTGGGCAGGAACACGAAGGCGTTCTGGGCGTAGGACGGGTAGTGGCCGCGGTGATGGTAGGCGGAGCCGTCGATTTTCAGGGCGCTGGCGGGTTGCAGGATCGAGCGCTCGAGCATCGCCTTCCAGGCGTTCACCCAGCGAACCCGCTCGGCCTCGTCGGGCTGCATGAACGCGAGGCGGATCAGCCGGCGAACGTAATAGGCGTAGAAGTCCATGTTGGAGGTGACGGGCTCGTCGTCCCCGACAAAATAGCCGTTGGCGCCGGAGGCGTACAGGATGGCGTCCATGTGGAACGGCAGGCGGCCCGACCGCGCGAGCGGGTCGCGCATGGCGATGACGGTCTCGAGGCCGAGCGACTGGCCCTGGTCCGCGAGATAATCGGCCACCGTGAGGAACGCCTCCTCCAGCCGCGCGCGCTGGGCGTCGTTGGTGCTGGCCCGCCAGGCGCCCGCGAGCGAGCCGGCAAGGGCGTCGGCCGCGCCGGGGCCCGGCAGGGCGATGCCGTTGGGCCCGAGCTCGTCCGGCCAGCCCCGGACATCCTGGCCGCCGTATTCGCCGTAGGCCGAGCAGTAATATCTTCCGGTGTCGATGCCGGGCCCCCGCACGCCGTGCTCGTCGCGCACAATGCCGAGCGCGGTGACGCGCTTGCACAGGTTGGAGACCTGCGCCTCTGGAATCCCCGGTCTCGCGGCCGGTCCGGCGTCGCCCAGTTTGCGGAGTCCCTCGCGCTCGGCGTCGGTCACGACCGCAGGCCGCGGGTAGCGCTTCTCGTCCGGCGCGATGGGGCGCCTCAGGATCGTTCGCTCGGGGTTGACCGCGGCCGAGTAATAGGTCAGCGTATTGAACTTGATGTAATCGAGAAACGCGGTCCCGCGCGTGGCCGGATCCGACGCCGCGAGGCGGATGTTGTCCACCTCCTCGGTCGGCCGTCCGTCCGGGAACCGGTCGTAGTGCAGGCGCGCCTGGCGCCAGCCGGTGAACTGGAGCGGGAAGCGGAAGGAGCCGGTGACGGTGTTGCCCGCGCGAAAGGAGAAGACCAGGGAGTTGGTCGCCGGCGCTTCCATGTAAACCCACACGACAAAAGAGGCGCGGCAGAGAAAGCCGCCCGTGCGGGCCGGATCGCCGATGCCGCGGCGGATAACCAGCGCCTCGCCCGGCTGCCAGTCCCAGCGCAGGGAGTTCGTGCCGTGCTTGTAGTGCCACGGGCTGACGCTCAGGCTGTCCGGTCGGGCCGCCTTGAAATAGGACGGCACGCCGTTTTCGAACGACTCGTAATACGAATCCGGCAGGCTTGCGCCCATGGCGGAGGCGGACAGCGCGAGCGCGCAGCCCGCGAGGAGGATCGAGGCGGTCCGTGCGCGTGGGCGGTCGGCCAGGCCGAGCGGGCGGTCGGCTTCGTCGAACACCTCGAACAGTTCGTCGGAATCGGTGCGCATGGGGTATCGGGCTACGGGTTCAGCTTCGTCCCGGGGTCGGCCAGTTCTTCCAAAGCTTCCGCATCCGCGATGTCCTTGGTCCGCCCGGATGCGCGTTTGTTGCGGATGAGATCGGCGACCGACGGAACACGCACCGGAATGCCCTCGATTTCGACGTTTGTGGCATTGGCATAAGCGGCTTCGAAATCGAGGCCGGATACGGCGGTGAGAATATCGATTCGCCGCGGCGCGACGCCGATCTGGAATACCGTGCCTTCCCGCGTCAGGTCGGCCTTGGAGAGGGTATCGAGTGGCGCGCCAAAACGGCGCAGGGCGCGCAAGACAGCGTCGGCATTATCGGGAGCGGGCATCACCCCAATGTCGATAGCCATGGTGGCGCGGGGAAATCCATGGACGGAAAGCGCATAAGCTCCCACGAGGAGGAATTTAACCTTCTCGTCGGACAAGGCGCGTAACATGTCTTTGTAGTCGTCGTTCAACATCGTAGTGTTTGCTTAGGGATGCGACTTCGCGGGTGAGCGGCCAGACCAGCGCGAGGCGTTCACCCGGTGATCCGGGGACGAATTCATCCCGCCGTTTGTCCGATAAACGGCAAAGACGCGTTTTGGTCCTGTCCATGGTCCCAAAATACCCGTTTTCCACGCCCGCTGCAAGCGGATAACCCGGCCCAACTGGGAGCGCGGCGGACCAGAGGCCGTCCTCTTATGGCGTGTCCGGCCGGCCATCCAGCCGCAATTCGTCAATGCTCCCGTTTTCCAGGACGAACGCTTCGGTCGAACCGAGCATTCGGGTTTGCCCGTCCAGCGTCATTTCCGCCTGCTGGCGGCTGTCGACCACCAGGGTCTTGACCCCCGCCGGCGTTGCCGCTCCCCGGCGCAGGCGGCGGATTACGAGATCGTCCACCGCCAGGGAGATTTCGACCATGGCCGGGGCGCCCTCGCTTGCCTCGGTCTTGGTCAAATCGATATCCTCGAGCCGCACGCGCCGGATGCAGCCGACTCCCTTCGGGAAGCGCCAGTTGTTGAGATTGATGCCGTGCACACGGCAGCCGCCGCGCAAGTTCCGGATCGTGATGTCCTCGATGGGCTGGGTAACGCTCAGCAGGCGAATGAAGGTATAGGCGTCCTCCGCCTCGATATCCTCCACGAGCACGTGGCGGATAAAGCCGCGGCGCATGCCCAGGTTGAGCTGCCGGTCCACGTCGTCGTCCGCGTTGAGCGCCACCATGTCGTCGTTCGGCACGCCGGCCCCGGTCGCGCGAATGCCGCGGATGACGCCGCGCTCCGAGAATCCGCCCACGTGGACGCCGTCCTGGTTGAGGCGAATACGGTCGGCGCTCAGCCGGATATTCTCGATGCGGAAGTCGCACACTTCCCCCACGCGGATGAAGAACGATTCGGGGTTGTGGACGGTCAGGTCCGACACCGTGAGATTGCGCACGTGAGTGAAGTTGATGGCCACGCCCGAGTAGGCGAACGGATCGTAGTCGAGCGTGTCCAGGGGCGCGGAGAAATAGCCGCCCCGGGGATCCCGGCCGCGGGGGTTGCCGGCGTTATTGGCATCCCACAGGCCGCCGCGCAGCGAGATGTTGGCATTGCCGTTGCCGGGGTTGGCGTTGGTGATCATGAAGTTCCGGCAATGTTTGCCCACGCCGTCGGCCAGGCGGAACGTGGCGTCCGGGTCGGCCACGATGGAAGTGTCGGAACGCACCTGGAGGGTGGCGCCCAGCCGGTAGCAGCCCCGCGGGATGCGGATTTCGCCGCGGCGATCGAGCAACTGCTGCAGGACGGGGGCGGCATCCCGCCGGCCATCGTTAACGCCGTCCAATATGCACGCGTCCATGGGCGCCTCCCTGTTCCCGGGTCGAATGCCGAGAAGGTATCCGATCGGGGGGGATGAAGGCCAGAGGAAAGATGACTGACAAAGCCGCGTTTTTTGCTATGATTCCCGGACGTGATGCGCATACGAATCGCGCAGGATGGACGGACAGGCTGGAACAGGAGGCGGCGATGAGCGGCAAAGCGAAGCGACAACCGTACTGGGCGGGCCTGGACGTGGGCGGCACCAAGATGGTGGGCTGCATTTACGACCGGGATTTCCGCTGCCTGGCCCGGTGCAAGAGGAAGACGCGGAGCGAGAACGGCGGCGAAGCGCCGCTGACGCGGATGGCGGCCGTTGTGCGCGAAGCGATGGACGAAGCCGGCGTTCCGTGGGGTCGTCTGTCGGGTGTGGGCGTGGGGTTGGCCGGCATGCTGGACCTGGACAAGGGAATCCTGATTGACGCGCCCAACCTGGGCTGGAGCCGGCTCAAAGTGGCGGATGGCCTGCGCAAGCGGCTCCACGCGCCGGTGACGATTGCGAACGACGTGGACGCGGGCACGTACGGGGAATACCGGTTTGGCGCGGCCCGCAGAGCCCGGTGCGTGCTGGGCGTATTCCCCGGCACGGGGATCGGCGGCGCCTGCGTGTATGAAGGCCGCCTCATCCGGGGTAAAACGGGCTCGGCCATGGAGATCGGGCATCTGCCCGTGGATCCCAACGGGGCGCTCTGCGGGTGCGGCAAGCACGGCTGTCTGGAGACCGTAGCGGGCCGGCTGGCCATTGCCGCGCAGGCGGCGCAGGCGGCGATTCGCGGCGACGCGCCCCGGCTGCTGGAACTGGCGGGAGCCGATGTTTCGAAAATCAAAAGCGGCGTGCTGGCCGAGGCCATTCAGGATGGCGACCGCGTGGTGGAACACCTGGTGCGGCGCGCGGCCCGCTGGCTCGGGTATGGCATCGCCGGCGCGGCCCATCTGCTGGCGCCCGACACGATCCTGCTGGGCGGCGGCCTGGTGGAGGAATTGCCCGCCCTCTATGTCGAGGAGGTGTCGGAAGCGGTTCGCGAGCGGGGGCTGCCGGTGTTCACCGGCGGCCTGCGGTTCGTCGCCGCCGCGTTGGGCGGAGATGCCACGGCCATGGGCGCGGCGGCCCTTGCGGCGGAGCGGGCATGAACACGAAAAAAAAGCGCCGACTGGCGGCGGCCATCGATGTGGGCGCGAGCGCGATCCGGATGGATATCGCGGAACTCGACGACGAGGGCGGGGTGCGCGTGCTCGACTCCCTGTCCCGGGCCGTGTCGCTGGGCCGCGACACCTTTGCCGGGCGGGAGATCACGCCGGCCACGGCCGAGGCTTGCGTCGGCATCCTGAGAGATTTCCGAAAGGCGGCCGAGGAGTACGCGGCGGGCGCGCCGCTTGCGATCCGGGCTGTGGGCGCCGGCGCGTTGCGGGAGGCGGAGAACCGGGAGTCGATCCTGGACCGGATCTTTATCGCCACCGGAATCCCGATCGAGCCGATCGAGGAGTCCGAGGCGCACCGGCTCACCTTCATGGCCCTGCACCGGATGTTGGACGGCCAGCCGTTCATGCGGCGGGGGGAGGCGTTGATCGCCGAAATGGGCGGCGGGAATGCCAAGGTGCTCCTGCTGCAGGACGGCTTTGTGACGAGTTCCAACACCTTCCGCCTCGGCTCCCTGCGCGCGCGCGAAACCCTCGAGGCGGACGACGAGGCCGAGGGGCGCATGACGGAAGCGCTCGACCGCCAGGTCGAACGCCTGCTTGACCAGGTCCGGCGCTCGGTGCCGGTGCGGCGGGCGCCCCACCTGGCGGCCGTGACGGGCGGCCTGCCGGAGCCGCTGATCAAGGCGCTCTGGCCGCGGGCCCCGCTCGCGGGGCAAGGCGTGCAGACGATGAGCTTACGCGAGTTCGAAAAGGCCGGATCGCATCTGGATCGGCCCGAGGCGGAGCTGGTGCGGCGGTATGGGCTGTCGTTTCAGGAGGCGGCCGAGGCCGGTCCGGCCCTGACGGCTTATGTGGCCCTTGCCCGCGAATTCCGAGTCAAGACCGTCAGCCTGGTCCGGGTGGATCTGCGGCTCGGGCTGCTGATCAACGAGGCGTTGCGCGGCGCATGGCCGGACCATTTTTCCGGCCAGGTGATTCGTTCCGCGCTGGCACTGGGCGAGAAATATGCCTTCGACCGGCCGCACGCCCTTCACGTGGAGTCCCTGGCCGTGCGCCTGTTCCGCGAACTGGTGCCGGACCACATTCTGGAGCCGCGCCACGAGATCCTGCTGCGGGCCGCCGCTATTCTGCACGATATCGGCGTCTTTGTCTCCACCCGCGTCCATCACAAGCACTCCCATTACCTGATCGCGGCCAGCGAGTTGTTCGGGCTGACCACGCGGGACACGGCGCTGATCGCCCTCGTGGCGCGCTACCACCGCCGGTCGCCCCCGCGGCCCGCGCACCCGGAGTTCGCGCCGCTGGACCGGATCGACCGGGCGCTGGTGCTGCAGCTCGCGGCGATCCTGCGGGTGGCGGACGCCCTGGACCGCAGCCACACACAGCGGATCCGGATCGCCGGTGTGGCGCGCAACCGCGACGAGTTGTCGATTGGCGTGGAGGATGTGGGCGACCTCTCGCTCGAGCGGGTGGCGCTGGAGACGAAGGGGGCGATGTTCGAGAGTGTCTTCGGCATGAGGCCCGTGGTGCGGCCCACGGTCATGCCGGGCGTGCGGTAGGGAGGCGGCGCCATGGGACGGACCCATTTTCTGAATCGGGAACTGAGCTGGCTGGCCTTCAACCGCCGCGTGCTGGAGGAGGCGCAGGATCCGGATGTGCCAGCGCTGGACCGGCTCAAGTTTCTGGCCATCACGGCTTCCAATCTGGACGAGTTTTTCATGGTCCGGGTGGGGGGGCTGCTGCACCTGCGCGCCGCGGGGGAGCTCGGTGAGGACGCCGCCGGCCTGTCGCCGGACGCGCAACTGAGCGCCATCGCGCGGGAGGCGCGCCGCCTGACGGCGGAGACCGGCGCCTGCCTCCGGGAGCTGGAGGCGCGGCTGCGCGAGGCGGGGCTGCGGCGCCTGGCCGTGCGGGAGCTGAACGACGACCAGCTCGCGCACCTGTCGCGCGTGTTCGACCGCGAGGTGTTCCCGGTGATCTCCCCCGTGGCGGTGCGCCATTTTCGCGACTTTCCGCTGCTGCCCGGGCTGACCGTGGCGGTGGCCGTGCGGCTGGGCGCGCCGCGGCGGCCGGGCCGGCGCGACCGGTTCGCGGTCATCGCGCTGCCGCGCAACCTGCCGCGGCTGGTCACCGTGCCGGAGGAGCGGGGGTATTCGGGCGTGCTGCTGGAGGAACTGGTGGCGGCGCACCTGGACCGGCTGTTTCCGGGCGAGACGGTGGGCGAGCACGCGGTGTTCCGGATCACGCGCGACGCGGACATGAGCGTGCGGGAGGATCAGGCGGGCGATTTGCTGGCCCAGATGCGGGAAGTGCTGACCGAGCGCAAGCAGGGGGCGTGCGTGCGGCTGCAGGTGGAGGAGGCGGCCTCCCCGCTGATGGTCCGCCTGCTGCGCAAGGCGCTGGGCGTGGAGCCGCGGGAGCTGTACCGCGCGCCGGCGCCGCTCGATCTTTCCCTGTTCGCCACGCTGGCCGCCATGCCGGGGTATGACGCGCTGCGCGAACCGGCGTGGAAGCCGGTCGCGCCGCCCGCCTTCCGGAAGGGGGAGACGGTGTTTGAGACGCTGGCCCGGCAGGATGTGCTGCTGATTCACCCCTACGAGGCGTTCGAGCCGGTGGTGCGGTTGATCGAGGAGGCGGCGGACGATCCCGACGTGCTGGCGATCAAGCAGATCCTGTACCGCACCAGCCGGGAGAGCCCGGTGGTAGCGGCGCTGGCGCGGGCCGCGGCCAGAGGCAAACATGTGACGGCGCTGGTGGAGCTGAAGGCGCGGTTCGACGAGGCGCGCAACATCGGGTGGGCCCAGGCCCTGGAGCGGGCCGGCGTGCAGGTGGTCTATGGCGTGAAGAACCTGAAGACCCACGCCAAGATCTGCATCGTCGTGCGGCGCGAGGCGTCGGGCGTGCGGCGCTATCTCCATTTCGGCACCGGCAACTACAACGAGAACACGGCGCGCCTGTATGCCGACGTGAGCTACATGACCTGCCGCGAGGCCTATGGCCGGGACGCCTCCCGGTTTTTCAACGCGATCACCGGGTATTCGCGCACCGTGCCCTTCGAGCGGCTGGCGGCGGCGCCGCTCGGGCTCCGCGCCCAGTTGATGGAACTGATCGAGGCCGAGACGGCCTGCGCGGCCAAGGGCGAACCGGCGGCCATCACGGCCAAGGTCAATTCCCTGTCCGACCCGACCCTGATCGGGGCGCTGATCCGGGCCGCGAAGGCGGGTGTGAAAGTGCGGCTGAACGTGCGGGGCGTCTGCTGCCTGCGGCCGGTGGAGAAGGGCGGCGGCATTGAGGTGGTCAGCGTGGTGGACCGCTATCTGGAGCACGCGCGGGTTCTCTGTTTCCACCAGGGCGGCAAGCGGCTGGTGTTTATCTCCAGCGCGGACTGGATGACGCGCAACCTGGACAAGCGGATTGAGCTGCTCGTGCCGGTGGAGGATCCGGCGAGCAAGGCCAGGCTGCTGGCTTACCTGGAGACGTTTTTCAAGGACACGCGCAAGGCCCGCCGGCTGGGGCCGGGCGGCGTCTGGGAGCGGGTTCGGCCGCCGGCGCGCGGGAAAGCCTATCGCGCGCAGGAGGCATGGTACGCGGCCGTGCGCGCAGGCATCCGGCAGGCGCGGGCACGCGCGGACGAGCCCCTGTTCGAGCCCCAACGGCCAGCGGGGCAATAAGGCCTGAATCCCGTACAGGCGCGAGCCGATTGCGCTGTAGCCATAAACGGGGAGGCGCGGGAAGGATGGCATGAGGGGGGGCGGCGTTTCGGCGCGATCTGACGGGCGCCTTGGCGCGCTGGGGGGCTCCGGGTGGTCAAGCCCAACCGGTTCCACGCAAACAACGGATCGGTTTGATAAATAATCA
>CAZSUH010000007.1:0-60645 GCA_964609905.1 uncultured Verrucomicrobiota bacterium | reverse complement strand
CCTACAAGGCCAAGATCACCACGACTTATCCCACTTACCCCCTCTTTTTTTGTCCCCATCTCCCCTGGGCAAAGGTTCGCCTGTGATCGTATCAACAGACGAAGGCTGGGAGAGCCTCGTCATTGTCCCTTTTCTGACCCTCCGCGAGGATGTCAACAGCTACATCGTTCAAATGGATGCCCCTGGTTTGGTTCCCGGCAACATCGATATCCGGTTACAGGGGCGCGACCTGTCCATTCAGTCCTGTTTCGCGTCTTCCGAATCCGCCACGTCCGCCATCTTTAAAACCGCCGCTTTCTGGGAAAGACGGATACGCTTGCCGGGTCCGGTTTCCACCACGGGCCCCCCCGCGCCACAGCTCAACACGCCCGGCCGGCTTCGCATCGTGGTTCAAAAGGCCGATCCGCCGCTCGATGCCGAAACGGGAATGACCATGTTGTAGACTTTTTTTGGCTTTTCTTTCCCCCTTTTTCTCCTTATGATATCCCTTCATTTTTGAGCCTCACGTCAAGGAGTCACTCATGTTGGAAGCACAAGAATTGCATAAACGCTTCGGACCAATCCGGGCGGTTAACGGCGTCTCGTTCCGCGTGGAACAGGGCGAAGTGCTGGGTTTCCTGGGCCCCAATGGCGCCGGCAAATCCACCACCATGCGCATGCTCACCGGATTTCTCAACCCGACCTCCGGCACCGCCCGCGTCTGCGGTCTCGACATCCTCGACCACCCCCTGGAAACCCGGAAACGCATCGGGTATCTCCCCGAAAATGCCCCGGTTTACGACGATATGAGCGCCATCGGTTTCCTCCGTTTCATTGCCGAGGCGCGCGGGTTTTCCGGCGCCGACCGGCGCAAACGAATCGCCGCGGCCGTTGAACTCTGCCGGCTGGAGACTGTCCTCGATCAACCGATCGACACCCTCTCCAAGGGGTTCAAGCACCGCGTGTGCCTGGCTCAGGCCGTCCTGCACGATCCGCCCGTGCTCATCCTGGACGAGCCGACGGACGGACTCGATCCCAACCAGAAGCACGCGGTCCGCGCCATGATCCGCCAGATGGCCCCGTTCAAGGCCATCATCCTCTCCACGCACATCCTGGAGGAAGTGGACGCCGTCTGCACGCGCGCCATCGTCATCGCCGACGGCCGGTTGGTCGCCAACGGCACGCCCGCCTCGCTCAAACAGAAAAGCCAGTGGCATGGCGCGGTGGAACTCAGCTTCGCCGAGGGCGCCGAAGATTATCGAGCGCTCTTCGAAAGCCTGCCGTCCTGCAAACGAGTCGAGACGCGCGGCAACCGCTATACCCTCTTCCCTTCCAAGCCCGGACAATTGCTGCACGATGTCACCGGCCTCCTGACCGCCCGCGCCCTCTCCCCCGCTTCCCTCTCCGTGGCCGAGGGCCGGCTGGACGAGGTTTTCCGCAACCTGACGGACAGCGCCGAAAAACCGACCGAGACCCCTTAAGCAAGCAGGAAGGACCGCTTCCATGGAAACCGTTGCCCGCATCAAGACCATTTTCAAGCGCGAATTGAAAAGTTATTTCGATTCCCCGATCGCGTATGTCTTTCTCGTCGTGTTCCTCATGCTGACGGCATTCCTCACCTTTTCCGTCAGCCGCCTGTATGAAAAAGGGGAAGCGGACCCGTGGCCGTTTTTCTTCTGGCATCCCTGGGTATACCTGATCTTCCTGCCCGCCGTCTCCATGCGGCTCTGGGCCGAAGAGCGCCGGACCGGCACCCTTGAACTATTGCTCACGCTGCCCTTCACCCTGACCCAGGCGATCATCGGAAAATTTCTGGCCGCCTGGGCCTTCCTCGGCATCGCCCTGCTCCTGACGCTCACTCTCCCGGTCAGCATGCTGCTCCTGGGCGGCCAACCCGATGCCGGCGTCCTCTTTTCCGGCTATCTCGGCAGCTTTTTCCTGGCCGGAACCGGCCTCGCGATCGGATCTTGGAGCTCTTCGCTCAGCCGCAATCAGGTGGTCAGTTTCGTCCTTGCCATGGTCCTGACGCTCTTCCTGCTCCTGGCCGGCTGGCCGCCGGTCACCGATATTCTCGTCCGGTTCGCGCCCCCTCTCGCCGTGAGGATCGTCGCCGCTTTCAGCTTCATGCCCCACTACGACTCCTGCCTCCGGGGCGTGCTCGACCTGCGCGATTTCGCCTATTTCATCAGCGTCATCGTCCTGATGCTGACTGCCACCCACGTCACCCTGGAAAACCGCAAATCGGCCTGAGCCGCCCACCGGGAGATCCCGTCCATGAAATCCGCCTTCAAACCGTTGTTAGTCAAGATCGGCGCCGGAGCCGCGGGCCTCCTGGCCCTGGCGGCCCTCCTGATCGCCGTCAATGCGCTCCTCGCGCGCGTGCCGATCCGCAAGGACATGACCTCGGAACACCTCTTCACCCTGTCCACGGGCACACGGGATGTGCTGCGCCAACTGGACCGGACCGTGACCCTGACCTTCGTGTTCAATGCCTCCAATCCCCAGATTCCAGGCGAACTGCGCACCTATGCGCGGCGGGTGGAAGATCTGCTCCGCACCTTCAGCATGTCGTCCCGCGGCCGGGTGCGCTTCGCCCGCCTCGATCCGCCGCCCGATTCGGAGCAGGAGGATTGGGTCCAGGAGCATTACGGCATCGCGCCGCGCTCCCTCTGGGGCGCGGATAACCCCATCCTGCTCGGCATCGTCGTCAGTGCCGGGAACCGACAGGAAAAAATCGCCTTCGTCGATCCCGGCCGGGAAGCCCTGCTCGAATACGACCTGGCCCGCCTGATCGTGCGTGTCTCCCGCGCCAAAAAACCGGTGGTGACCGTGTTGAGCAGCCTCCCCGTGCTGGGCAGCCGCATGCCGTTCATGATGCCCGGGCAGCCGCCCCCGGCCGAACCCTGGGCCGTCTTCCAGCAACTGCAGGAGGACGCCGATGTCCGGGAAACCGATCCCCAGAATCCCGACATCCCGCCCGAGACGGAACTGCTGATCGTGGTGCATCCCCAGAACCTTCCTCCCTCCACCCTGTTCGCCATCGACCAGTTCGTCCTCAACGGGGGATCCTGCGTCGTCCTGGTGGATCCCCTCTGTCAGGCGGAAATGGCCGCCGCCCAGCAGAACCAGATGGCCATGATGACGGGCGGCCCCAAGGGCAGTTCCGACCTGGCGCCGCTTTTGGCCGCCTGGGGCGTTTCCTATGATCCAGCCCGGCTTCTGGTCGATCAGAAGGCGGGAACCCGTTTGATGATGAACGCGGTACGGCCCGAGTATCAGCCCTTCTTCCTGACCTACGATGCCGTCAGTTTCAACGCCCAGGAGATCCTCTCCGCGGGGCTCCGGCTCTTTCAGGCCCCCTTCCCGGGCGGCTTGAAGCTTCAACCCGTTCCAAACGTGACCGCCACCCCCCTGATTTCCGCCTCGGCCCGGAGCGGCCTGATGGAAACCCTCTACGCCCGCATGCCGGCCGCGTCAGCCATGCGCGCCTTCAAGCCCGATTCCGAACCGCTCTACCTGGCCGTCAAACTCACCGGCACGTTCCCCACCGCCTTTCCGGACGGCAAGCCCGTGCCGGCCGAATCCGGCGACACAAACGCTCCTCCCGCGGAATCCGCGGACGGCACGCTGACCAATGGCATCGCCCCCGCCACCGTCGTCGTGGTGGCCGATGTGGATTTCCTCCACAACCAGTTCTGCCTCTATGCGTTTGGCGCGGACGAAGGACTCTACGGCAAGCCCGTTCAGAACGCCGCTTTTCTCGCCAATGCCGTCGAAACGCTCGCGGGCAACGGTTTGCTGGCCCGCATTCAGGCGCGCGGGAAAGCGCTCCGCCCCTTCACCCGCGTCCAGGAACTGGCCTTCCGCGCCGAACAACAGTGGCAGGACCAGGATATCCGCATCCAAAACGAGATCGAAAAGCTGCGCGGCGAACTCCAGAAACTGGAAGTCCGGCGCGGCGACCAGATCGAAATCGTCCTCACGCCTGAACAGGAGGCCGCCGTCCAGCGCTTCAATAAACAGATCAAGGCCCTCGAAAAAGAACAGAAAGCGGTCCGCCGCAAACTTCGGGAAGGCATTGAAACCCTTGGGCTCTTCCACAAGGCGCTCAATATTTTGCTGGCCCCCGCCCTGGTGGTCCTGGGCGGAGTCGTTTACGGAATGGTCAAACGCCGCCGGGTCAGCCACCTCTAATCCGACCACCTGGGAGACTTTGTCATGAAAAGCTCAACCGCGATTTGGCTCCTCCTCTGCGCGCTCGTGCTCGGGTTCCTCGCCTATACCCTTAATCGCACCCCCGCCTCCCCGCCCCCGCCCGGGCTGGAGGACTGGAATACGCCCCTGCTCAAAGGCGTCGACCTGAGCGGCCTTGACGCCATCACGTTGTCCAATGCCGGTCACACCGTCACGCTGGCCCTCAGCAACAAGGCCTGGCAGGTCGCCGAGCGATTCGGTTACCCCGCCGACACCGCCAAACTCCGCGGCCTCATGGACAGCCTGCGGAACGCCGTTCTCGTCGAAGCCATCGACGTGGACACCCCGCACCTGGCCGACCTCGGCCTGGCCGAGGGCCAGGGCGTTCGCCTGCGCCTGGAAGGACCCGGCGGAAAGGGTCTTTTTGTTCTCAAGGCCGGCGGCATGCGCATGAAAAAGCCGGATGGAGCAGCCGCCTCTTTCTATGGCGGCTACCCCGACGGCCGCTATGTCCAAACCGACCGCGGCGTCTTTCTGCTTTCCGATTCCCTGGATGCGCTGGATGACGACGGCCCCCTCTGGCTTGACAAGGAGTTTCTCCGGGCGCCGGGCGCCCTCCTGTCAACCCTCGTCGTGGAAGGACCCGGCCGGACACCGGTCCGCCTGACCCGCGTTCCCAATCAGGAGACGTGGATGCTGGACGGACAGGCGGCCGGAAAAACAAATGACTCCGCGCGCATATCCCGCCTGGCCGACGCGCTGTCGTATTTCTCCTTCGAGGATGTGGCCGATCCCGCGCTTCCCGATACGGTCACCGGATGCGCCACCGGCGTAACCGTCCTTGCAACGGCCACGAACGGGGTGGCCTATCATATCCGGGTCGGCAACCGCGATGCCGGACAAAGCCGCCGGTATGTCACGCTCGCCGTCACCGGCCCGGACCCGCTCCCCGAACCGGCCGCCCGCCTGGCCGCGCGGGTCGCCCCGTGGGTTTACCTGGTGGAAGACAGCCAGGCCGAACCGCTCCTCTTCACCTTCGAACAACTGACGGCCATCCCCCCTCCCGAGACAGAATCCGCTTCGATGCCCTGATACGAAAGGAGCCCGTATGACGACGACAAACGCCCCCGCTTCGAATCCCCTGATCGGCGAGCAAGCCCGGTTGCTTCAATCGGTCCGCCAGGAAGTGAACAAGGTCATCGTCGGCCAGGAAAAACTGATCGACCGCATGCTGATCGCCCTCATGACCGGCGGTCATATCCTGCTGGAAGGCGTGCCCGGCCTGGCCAAAACCACCGCCGTAAAAACGCTGGCTTCGTCGCTCGGCCTCTCGTTCCGCCGGGTCAGTTTCACGCCCGACCTGCTGCCGGCCGATATCGTCGGCACGCTCGTTTACAATCCGAAAGACGGCGCCTTCACGGCCCGGCAAGGTCCGGTGTTCACCCATCTGCTCCTGGCGGACGAAATCAACCGCGCGCCCGCCAAGGTGCAGTCGGCCCTGTTGGAAGCCATGCAGGAGCACCAGGTCACGCTGGGGGATTGCACCCATCCCCTGCCCAACCCCTTCATGGTGATGGCCACCCAGAACCCCATCGAGCAGGAAGGCACCTACCCCTTGCCCGAGGCCCAGGTTGACCGGTTCATGCTCAAATGCAAGGTGGACTACCCCTCCAAAGACGACGAACGCCGCATCATGAACCGCTTCGTCCGCCGATTCGAGTCCACCGTGTCGCCCGTGCTGACCGGTGACACCATTCTCGCCATGCGCGAATCGCTGGACCAGGTCTATTGCGACGACAAGGTGGGCGACTACATTCTCGACCTGGTGTTCGCCACCCGGCGCCCGGCGGAATACAAACTGGAGCGGCTGGCCGGACAGATCGCCTACGGCGCGTCGCCGCGCGCGACGATCTACCTGAACATGGCCGCGCGCGCCCATGCCCTCCTCCAGGGGCGCGGCTACGCCACGCCCCAGGACGTCAAGGAAATGGCCCACGACGTGCTGCGCCATCGCGTGATCGTGACCTACGAGGCCGAAGCCGAGGAACGCACCAGCGATCACATTATCCAGGACATCCTGGACAATATCGTCGTCCCGTAACCCCCAGGCCCGACCGGCCGTTCAGAACCGGATGCCGCCCATGCCGCTCAACACCGCCGAACTGATGAAGCAGGTCCGGAAGGTCCGCGTGGTCACCGCGCGGCTGGTGAACGAACAGTTCGCCGGCGCCTACCACTCCGTCTTCCGGGGCCAGGGCATCGAGTTTGACGAGGTGCGCGAATACGAGCCCGGCGACGATGTCCGCTCGATTGACTGGAACGTGACCGCCCGGATGGGCCGCCCCTTCATCAAGCGTTTCGCCGAGGTGCGCGAACTGACCATCCTTTTCCTGGTGGACATCTCGGGCTCCCAGGCGTTCGGCTCGGGCTCCCGCTCCAAGGCCGAACGCGCCGCCGAGGTGGCCGGCCTTCTCGCGCTTTCCGCGGTGCGCAACCAGGACAAGGTCGGCCTTGTGCTCTTCAGCGACCGGATCGTCCGCTCGCTCCCGCCCCGCAAGGGACGCACCGCCGTCATGCGCCTGGTGCGCGACGTCCTCGCCGCCGAGGAGACCCGGCACGGCACGAACATTTCCCAGGCGCTCCGCTACCTCTGCCACATCCAGAAGCGGCGCGCCGTCGTGTTCCTGATTTCCGATTTTCTGGACGACGGCTACGAGAAGGACCTCCGCCTCGCGGCCAGGCGCCATGATGTGATCTGCTGCCGGATCGCGGATCCCCGCGAAGCCCGGCTGGAAGCGGCGGGAATCCTGGAGTTCGAAGATCCCGAATCCGGGGAGCGCTTTCTTCTCGACACCGCGTCGTCCGACTTGCGTAACCGGTACCGCGCGAGCGCGGAGGCGCGCCAACAGGCCCTGGCGGAGCATCTCAAACGTTCGGCCATCGATCATGTGTTCCTGGATACCGACACGCCGTTCGTCGAAGCGTTCCGCGGCCTGTTCCGCCTTCGCATGCGGCGGGGAAGGGGGCGGTAAGATGAGCGCCCGCGCACGCCTGTCGATCGTCATCCTGTCGCTCCTTTCCGCCGTCGGATGCGTCCAACAGGACCGTTCCGTACCCGAATCCGCCGACATTAGAACCGAGGAACTCGCCTCCGGCCGGATCGCCGTCGCCCTGTCGGCGTCCCCCGCAACCGTGGCGCTGGACCGCCCCCTCTTCCTGACCTTTACCCTGTCGGCCCCCGCCTCGTTCACCATCCAACCGCCGCCCTTGGACGACCGGTTCGAGGGGTTCCGCCTGGACGGCGCGTACGAAACCGGCGTCCGTTCCGAAAATGGACGAACGACACGCGAACTCAAGGTCCGTCTGACTCCGCTGACCGCGCCCGAATACCGGCTGAAGCCGATGGCCATCACCTATCGCGAGCCGGAGGCGGGCGCCGACGGCTGGATCAAAACCAAGCCGGTTGTTTTTCAAGCCGCCCCCCTGCCGAAGGTTTCCGGCTTGCGCCCCCCCACCCCTCCACTGCCGGTCCGGGCGTCGCCCCGTGAAACCGCCTTGCTGGCGCTGCTGTTGGCGGTGGCGGCTGGCGCCGTTTACGGCCTCTACCGCCTGATCCGCCGGTCCATCATCGCCGCCCGACTGCGCCAGATGACCCCCCGCGAACGCGCCCTGCTGGAATTGAACGAACTGCTCCATCGCCGCCTGGTCGAACAGGGCCTGATCAAGGAGTTCTATTTTGAGCTGACGCTGGTCGTCCGCCGTTACATCGAACGCCGCCACGGCATCCGGGCGCCCGAGCAAACCACCGAGGAGTTTCTCGCGTCAGCCGGCTCGAATGCGCGCTTCACGCCGGATGTTCTGGACAAACTCCGGCTGTTCCTGAAGGCCGCCGACCTGGTCAAGTATGCCGCGTACCAACCCGACCGCGAAGCGGTTCCCCGCGCGCTGGAAGCCGCGCGCGATTATATCGGCACGGACTCCCCCGAGCCCGCAAAGGAGGCGCGCTGATCATGTTCCGCTTCGCCCAGCCCCTCGCCTTTCTGCTCCTGCTTCCGCTCGCCGCGGCGGCCGCGCGGCTCCTCCGGCGCGGGAGCGGCCGCGCCCTGATCTTTACCGGCCTCCGGATTCTGCCCCATCCGCCCGTGACCTGGCGTTTGCGCCTGATGGCGGTCACGCCCTGGCTCTTTATCGCCGGCGTGGCGCTGGCCATCCTGGCGCTCGCCCGCCCCCAGCGCGTCCTCTCCCGCGTCACCCGCACCACCGATGCCGTGGCCATCCAGATGGTGCTGGACACCTCCGGCTCCATGGAAGCGCTCGATTTCAGCACGGAAACCGTCTTGAAAACCCGCCTGGACGTCGTCAAACAGGTCTTTTCCGATTTCATCGGCCAGCGGCCCGACGATCTGATCGGCCTGGTTTCCTTTGCCGGTTACCCCTCGACCCTTGCGCCGCTGACGTCCGATCACCAGGCCCTGCTGAGCGTGTTGAAGACCGTCGAAGTGCCGAAAACCGTCATTGGCCGCGACGGCCAGATCGCCAATCCCGACGAGATGCTGACGGCCATCGGAGATGCCCTGGCCACCGCCTGCGCGCGCATGGTCAAAACAACGGTCAAGTCCCGCATCCTCGTTCTGCTCAGCGATGGAGAGGCCAATTTCGGCATCATCAAGCCGCTCGAAGCGGCCCGGGCGGCCAAAACCCTCGGCATCCGCGTCTATGCCATCGGCGTGGGCAGCACCGGCATGGCGCCCGTCAAGGCGCGGGACCCCGCCGGGCGCGAATTCATCGCCCAGGCCATGGTCACCCTCGATGAAACACTCCTGCGCCAGATCGCGGACACCACCGGCGGCCGCTATTTCAACGTCCGCGATCCCCAAACCCTGCGCCAGGCCATGGACGAAATCGACCGCCTGGAGAAGACACGCGTCTCCAGCGCCACCTTCACCCAGGCCGACGAACGGTTCCCGCAACTCCTCATTCCCGGGCTGATCCTGCTGGCAATCGCCGTGGGATTCCAAACCTGGAGCGGGAGGGACCCCGCATGAAAATCCGGGAGATGCCATGAACGGTTTGAACTTCGCCAATCCCTGGATGCTCGCGTTGCTCTGGCTCGTGCCCCTGGCCGCTTTCGGGCTCGCGCTGTTGCGCCGCCGCCGGCGGCGCCAGGGCGAAGTCTGGGTCTCCGCCCTCATGCGCGAACGGCTGGCCCCCAAGGGCCGATCCTGGCGGTTCGGCTTCCAACTGGCCTGCCTGACCGCGGCCTTTCTCCTGGCCGTCGTCGCCCTCGCCCGCCCCAGGTGGGGCGCGGTGGAGGAAATCGTGACCCGGAGCGGGCGGGACCTGATGATCGTGCTGGATGTCTCCCGCTCCATGCTCGCGGAGGATGTGCCCCCCAACCGGCTGGAACGCGCCAAGACCGACCTGATCGACCTGATCGACACGCTGGACGGCGATCGTGCCGGGCTCATCCTCTTCCGTCACAAAGCGGTCCAAGTCTGCCCGCTCACCACCGATTACGGATTTCTGCTTCACATGCTGGACGCCGCCGCCCCGGATTCCTGCGCTCCCGGGGAAACCGATATCGGCGATGCCATCGACAAGGCGTTGGACGCGCTCGATGCCCAGCAAAGCGCGCATCAGGCCATCGTACTCGTGTCCGACGGCGAAGACCTGGCCGAACAGGCGCTCGACGGCGCCGATCGAGCGCGGCAGCGGAAAATCACCATCTTCACGGTCGGGTACGGAAGCCCCTCGGGCGGCGCCATCCCGGACCCGAATGGCGGGCGAATGCAATATCGCGGGCAGGACGTGATGAGCCGGCTGGATGCCGCCATGCTCGGTAAAATCGCGGCCCGGACAGGCGGCGTGTATGTGCCCGTCGGCGCCGCGCGCACCGATCTCGGCGATCTCTATCGCAACCACCTGCGCAAACGGGCCGCCCGGGAACTGGACGAAACGATGACCCGCCGCCAGATAGAGCGTTTCTCCTGGTTCCTGCTTCCGGCCATTCTGGCCCTGCTGGCCGCCGCAGCCGTCAGCGCCGGCCGCCCCTTTGTCCGCGCCGCTGAAAAGCGGAACGCCACGCCGGCGCAGATCGGCCTGTTGCTCCTCCTGCTCATTCCGGCCTCCCTTCAGGCCGCCGGAACCAACGCCCCTCCCACCGCGCGCCAGGCCCAGGCGCTCTACCGCCAAGGGCGCTACGCGGAAGCCGCCGAAGCCTACCGCCAAGCTGCCGCCGCAAACGCCCGCGAGTCCGACCGCAATCGGTACAACGAAGGCTGCGCCCTGGCCGCCGCGGGACGTCACAAGGAAGCCGCCGAACGCTTCCTGTCCCTGCTGACCGCCCCGGCCTCCATCGCCGATCCGGCCCGGTATAACCAAGGCTGCGCGCTGCTTCAGGCCGCCGATGCCGGGGACGCCTGGAAAACCAACGCGGCCGCCGCCCAAGCGCGGGCCGAGTCCATTCAAGCGGCAGCCCAGGCCTTTCAGGATGTGTTGCAGGCGGAGGGGCAGACGCGGGCCGCGGACGCGAGGCACAATCTGTCGCAAGCCGCCGAACGGGCCGATGCAGCCCGCCAACAGGCGCGGGCCTTGAAACTGGAGGAACGCTACGGCGGCATGGATGCGGGCCAGCTCGCGTGGCGTCTCCTGGAGGGCCAGCGAAAAATCGGCCTCTCCGCCGCGGCGGCGTATACGAATCCAGCGCCTTCCCAGCTTTCGCAGCTGGAAGCGGTCGGTGCCGAACAGCGGGACCTGGCCGAGTTGATGATCCCCTTTTCCGCCAAATTGGACGCCGCGCTCCAACAGGCCGCCGGCCAGGGCGGCACGAACGCCGCCCAGCAGGCCGCCCAGATGCGCCAGTTCACCCAGGCCCTCGGAGAATTGCTCAACCAGACCGCCGACCGTTTACGGGATGCCGACCCGGAGGCGGTGGGCATGCTTCCCGCCGGAGAACAAGCCGCTTACTCGCTCTGGAAAGGAATCGCCCCCTTCGAGCAATTGCTCGGCGAGGACATCCGCGTTCAGAGCAACGCCATGCGCCGCGCGCAACAGGCCCGCCAGGCCGAACCCGTTCCGCCCGAGGCGCGCTCCATGTTCCAGGACCAGGTTGAAGCCGCCCAGCTCACCCGCCTCTTCGCGGAACGATTCGAGCAGACCGTTCCCGAATCCGGCATGCCCGCCCCCCCCCTACCCCCGTCTGGTGCGACCAATGAAAACGCCAACGCGCTCTCGAACGCGCCCGGCATCACACCCGAAACCAGGGCCAAAATCCTGGATCTCGCCAGGAAGGCCGTCCTGATGCAGGGCGACGCCGACCAGGCGATTCAGGAAAAAGACTGGGGCGCCGCGCATACACTGGCCCGCGACAGCCACGCCATTCTCAAGGAAATCGAAGACCTGCTCCCTAAAAACCAGCAGAACCCGCAACAGCAACAACAGGATCAGAAGCAGGACCAGAAACAGGATCCGCAACAACAACAGGAAAACAAGCAGCCTTCCGATCCATCCAGCCAGGCGAAGCCCGAAAAACAGGAAAAGCAGGACGAACCGCAGCCGAAGGAGCAGGACCAAATGTCGGAGGAAAAGGCCCGCGCGCTGCTCGAAAAGGCTACGCTCCGGGAAAAGGAATATCAGGACGAAAAACAGAAGAGGGCCTTCTTTGATCGTGCGCCGGTGGAACGGGATTGGTAACATGTTCGGATATGCATCGGATTTTTGTCATTATCGTCTGCCTGCTGGCCGGGTTCTGGACCGGCTGGGCGGCTGAGGAACCCACCCTCGCCGTCAATCGCGATTCGCTCTATGAGGGGGAATCCGTCCTGCTCACACTGAACGTACCGGATGCGGACGAATCCACCCAGCCTGACCTTTCCGCCATTTCCGACGCCAAAATTACGTTCCTTGGCAAAAAGGCTGAAAATCGCTTCCAAGTCACCATCGTCAACGGCCGGATGGAACGCCAGGGATTCAGCGGGTATCATTATTTCTACGAAGTGCTGCCTCTCAAAACCGGCGTTTTCATGGCCGGCCCGGTTCGGGTGACCGTAAAAGGGAAAACCTGGACGCTTCCCGCGAAACCGATCGTCATGCGCGAGATACCCCGGCAGGATACGGTCCTTCTGGACGTGCAGGCGGAGCCGGAAACCGTGCTGCCGGACGAAACCTTCACGGTCACCGTCCGGCTGCGCATCAAACGGCTGGCGCCGCCCTACGCGGACACTCCCCCTTTCCTGCCAGGCGATCCGCCGCAACTCAGTGCCTCCTTCCTGGATCCCAACCCCATCGAAGGCCTGGAGTCGGGGGATATCCGCAACACGCTGGAACGTGTGCGCGTGGATCCCCGTTCGCCGGGGTTCCGCATCAATTCGTATGCGGAGGAACGCAACCCCTTTGACATGGGCAGCCTGTTCGACATGCGCGACCCGTTCGAACAGCGTCCGAATAAATATCTGCCCAATCCCCAGCCGGTCGAGGTGAACGGCGTCCCTTACCTGGAATTCCGGATCTCCCAGACATTCAAAGCCCTTGAAGAAGGCGCTTACAACTTCGGTCCCGCGGGATTGAAGGGGCGGATCCTGACCGGAGTCGATGAGGTCCGCCAGCCCTTGAGCCTCGATCTGTTCGCCGTGGGACGGGCTGTGACCGTCCGGGCGGCGCTTCCGCCCGAGACGAATCGCCCCGCTTCTTTCTTCGGCATCACCGGCTCCAATCTCGTGGCCGATGCCCAGTTGAACACAGGCGTCTGCCGCGTGGGGGATCCCTTGAAACTGACCCTGAAGATCCGCGGCCCGCTCAACTGGCGGCAGGCCATGTCGCCTAATCTGGCGGCGGTCAGCAACCTGGCAACCCGCTTCCAGGTGTATGGTTCCACCTTGCAGACCGACAAAACGGAAGATGGCCGGGAATACACCTTCACCCTGCGGCCTCTCGAACCGGGAACGATTGAAGTTCCGCCGATCTCGATCGCCTGGTTCGATACCGGCACTCGGACTTTTCAAACCGTCCAGACCGCGCCCATCCCGTTGAAAGTTGATCCGGCCGCGGAGTTGATGGCCGGCTCCTGGCTGGATGCCCGATCCGAAACAGACCCTCTACCAACCGCACCGGCCTTCTCGAAAATCCCCGCCGCGTTTCGGGGGGGAGCGGACGGAGCGGTTCCGTTCCGCGTTTCCCGCGGTGCCCTCGCGCTGGCCCTGGCCGGTCCGCTGTTCTTTGCCGGCATGGGAGCATGGGATGCGCTTCGCCGTTCCTGGGCGCGGCACCGACGCGGACGGCGCCGGCGGAACGCGCTTAAAAAGGCGCTCCGCCGGCTGGACCAGCTCAGCCATGACCGGCAGGAGGCCCCCCGGTTTATCGCCCGCCGAGGTTTCCTGTTGCTGCGCGATTTCGCAGGCGATCTCCTGGACTGCGATTCCTCCGGGCTGACGCCTCCCGAATCGGCCCGCCTGCTCGCGGAACACCCCGTTCCCGACGCGCTCATCCGGGAATTCGAACGGGCGCTCACGGCGTTGTTCGAAGCGGCGTATTCGCCGAACCCCCCACCGGAGGCCACCCAAGCGGTTATGGAACGCCTGCCCGGGCTTCTCACCGCCCTCGACGGGGCGCTGCAGGCCCGCCGCTCCACCCGAACGGCGGTCCCGCGGATCCTGTTGATCGGTCTGGCGTGTCTGGGCGGCGCGGCATGGGGAGCCGAACCGGGCTCGGAGCGCTACCGGTTCGCGTGGGAAGAGGCGCAGTCCATAGCCGGAAACGCAACCTCCCCCGCCCATTTCCGACGGGCGGCCGATCGGTATGCCGCCCTGGTCCGCCATGGCGGCCGCCAAGGTGATCTTTTCTATAATCTGGGAACCAGCCTGTTGATGGCCGGCGAACCCGGCCCCGCGCTGCGCGCCCTGGTGCGGGCCGAGCGCTATCTCGGCCGCCCGCCCGACCTGGTGAGGAACATGACACTCGCCCGCACCGCGCTGAACGACGGCGAACCGGCTCCGCTTCCCTGGGATCGGGTTCTGCTGGCCTTCCATTTCGCCCAACCGCTCGACCGCCGGATCGGAATCGCCGCACTGGGCCTTTTCCTGCTCGGCCTTTCCGGCGCCTGGGTTTCGCGCAGCGCCCGCCCCGCCTCCCGGGCACTGTTTTGGGCCGCCGTGTTGACCGTGCTGCTGGCGGGCTCCAGCGCCGTGGTGTCCCTGTTCCAGGAATATCACGAATCCCCCGCCGTCTTTATCACGGGAGAAAACAACCATGCGCCATCGTGAGTTCTTGTCGCGCCGGATCGGCCGGGAGGAACAGCCATGCCCCTGATCCGCTGTCTCCTGACGGTAACCGGCCTGGTTCAGGGCGTCGGCTTCCGCTATGCCGCGCGCGAGGAAGCGCGGCGCCTGGGTTTAAACGGCCGGGTCCGCAACGAGGACGACGGCAGCGTCACGCTGGATGTGGAGGGCGAGGCGAAGCCCGTCGCGCAATTCAAGGCCTGGTGCAGGCACGGACCCCAGGGAGCCCGCGTGTATGATGTGGCATGCGTGGAGACGCCCGTCACCGGGCGCAACGATTTCCAAATCACATTTTAGGACAAACCGCGACATGCGAACGGACCGGATCATCTGGAACGGTTGGATACAAATCCTGTGCGGATTGGGCCTCGGCCTGGGGGCTCTTGGCGCGAGGGCCGAAGACGCCCTCTTTGCCCGGCTGGAAACGGAACCCGCCCGGATTTATGCGGGTCAGCCTTTTTCTCTGCGGCTCTCGGTGTTCACGACCGGTCAGGACCTGGAACCGGGGATGCAGATCAGCGGCCTGCCCGATGCGCTCCAACTACAGCCGTTCCAGGATATGCCGGTGGCCGCCCAAACGGTCAATGGAACCGCCTATCAGGTTCTCCGCACCCGCTGCGAAGCGGTCTGCCTCCAGCCGGGCGAACTGCGTTTTGAACCGGTCATTCACGGCTTCGCTGTCCGCTCGGTGCAAACCTTCTTTTTCACCCAACAGACCCGCACCGCCGTCCGCATCCCCATCCGGCCGTTCACGCTGACGGTGAAAGCGGTTCCGGCGGATCGGGCGCCGAACGGCTATGCCGGTCTGATCGGCTCCTTCCAATTGGATGGAGCGGTTTCGACCAATCGCGCGCTGCCGGGGGACTTGATTACACTGACATATCAGTTGTCCGGTTCGGGCCGTTTCGACCGTGTGCCCGTGCTCGGCCATTCCGCCATACCCGGATTCAAAGTCTACCCTCCCCGACCGCAATCCCAACAAGCCGCTCAATCTCGTTTCTTTTCTCAAGTGGTCATCCCCGAGCGTCCCGGGGCGCTGACCATCCCCGCTCTCACGCTGACGGCGTTCAATCCGGAGCGGGAAGCCTTCGACATCCTGACGGCCGGCCCTTTCACGCTCGTGCCCGACCTCGGCCGCCCCACCAACGCGCCGCCCCCCCTCCTGCTACCCCTTCCGGATCCGGAAACTCAAGCCGCCCCGCCCACGCTCCCCCTTCACGCTTCGCCGGGAACCTGGAATGGAAGCCCGGAAGACGCCGGCCGAGCGGCCGCCTATTTTGCCGCCGGCAACAACGCCTATCGGGACGATCGTCTTCCCGAAGCCATCGACGCCTATGCCAAAATCCTGGCCCTCGGTTTCCGCAATCCCCAGGTCGAAGCCAACCTGGGCGCCGCCTGCGCCCGGGCCGGACAACACGGCAAAGCCATGCTCTACCTGGTGCGGGCGATCCGGAAAAATCCGCGCGATTCGATAGCCCGCTCGCACATCGCCCGGCTTCTGCAAACTTCACCGATCGCCGGCGCTCCCGATCTCTCCCCATGGGGCCGGCTGTCCCGTCGTGAATGGGGCTGGCTGAGCCTGGTCGCGCTGGCGGCGGCTGGAATCTGGATGCTGCCGGTCTTTCCCAACACCCAGGCGCGGCGCCGGTTCCGGATCCCAGCCGCTCTTGCGCTCCTCCTGGGGCTCGCATCCCTGGGCGGCGTAGCTTGGTGGACGGCGGGACCGCCCTCCTTTGAACGGATGATTGTGGCGCCCTCCGTGCAGGGACGTCTGGCGCCGTTCGAAAAGGCCATGGCCACGGCGCGGTTGCCAGAGGGCTCCGTCGTCCGCCTCTACGGCGAGCAGAAGGGGTGGCGTCGCGTCGGAGTCGACGGCATGACGGTCTGGATCCCCTCGACGGCGATGGATCGGCCTTGACGCGTCTTGCCATGTCGGAGAATCTTTGCCATCATATGCCGCATTCAAGACCCGGACCCGAGCCAAAGCTTTCGGGAGGAGAGCATGCAAGAAATCGTGGTGGCCGGTCATGTATGCCTGGATATTTTCCCCGCGTTCACGCCCGAAAGCACTGACTTTCTGAAAAGCGTCGCGCCGGGAAAGCTTTTCAATGTCGGTCCCATCTCCTTCGCGACAGGCGGCACGGTGTCGAACACCGGTCTGGCCTGCGTGCGCTTCGGCGTCCCCACCACGCTCATGGCGCTGGTGGGCGACGACCTGTTCGGCCGGGAGATTGTCGCCCGGGTCAAAGCCCTCGGCGCCCGCACCGACCTCATCCGCCTCCAATCCGGCCTTTCCACCTCCTACACGATTGTCCTGGCGCCGCCTGACATGGACCGGATTTTCCTCCATCATCCCGGCACCAATGATCTGTTCGACGCCTCCAGCATCGATTTTGCCCGCCTCGCGGATGCCGGAATCTTTCATTTCGGGTATCCTCCGCTCATGCGTTCCATGTTTGCGCAGGAGGGAACCGAATTGGCCCGGATTTTCCGCCACGCCCGTAAAAGCGGCGTGGTCACCTCGCTGGACATGGCCCTGCCGGATCCCGTTTCTCCCGCGGGCAAGGCGCCGTGGGATCGTATTCTCGCCCGGATTCTGCCGGACGTGGACCTTTTTCTGCCCAGCATCGAGGAACTGCTGTATATGCTCGATAAACCGCTGTTCCTGAAGCGCAGGGCCGAGGCCGGGAGCCGCAACCTGATCGAGGTGATCACGGCGTCGGACGCCGCGGCGGCCGCCGGGCAAGCCCTTTCACTCGGCGCCGGAGCCGCCCTCGTCAAGTGCGGCCATCGAGGCCTGTATCTCCGGACGGGAAGCGGCGCGCGCCTGCAGGCCGTATGCGCCCGACTGGGCATGGATCGGACGGCGTGGGCGGATCGCGAAATCTGGCAACCCTGTTTCCACGTACCCCGGGTGGCCGGCACCACGGGCGCCGGCGATTCGTCCATCGCCGGCTTCCTGTGCGCATGCGCGCGGGGACAACCGGCTGCCCAAGCGATTCGGTACGCGGCGGCCGCGGGGTCGTTCAACGTCACGCGCGCCGATTCCCTGAGCGGCCTGGTTGCCTGGCCCGAGATGACCGCAACCCTGGAGCGGGGTTGGGAACTCGATCCGCTCGACCTGGCCTCGCCGGGCTGGCATTTCAACGAGACGGCCCGTCAATGGGCGGGCCCATCCGATTCCCTTCGCGCCACGGACTAACCGTCAGGGGGTAACACGTTCCCGAACAGGCGGCGATCCAGGCGCTTTACCAAATCCCTTTGCAGGCATTATACGTGTTGCTGTAATAAAGAGATTCGACGTGGCCATCGGCAAACACCGCGTTCCCTTTTCCGTTGTGATACGCGGCGATGCCTTCATAGGGCGTCACTCCGCTATTGCGCGCCATTAACGCCCCGTCTTTGGCTTGGTAATTGGGAAAATACCAGTTGGGTATCGATAAAATAGTGTTGTTCTGGTGGTGCAGATACACGGTTGCGTCCTGAGTCATGCCGGCTTCGCGCTTGCGCACGTTCAGCTCCGAAAAGAGGAGAGTGGAGGGGCTTTTGGTGGGCATGCTGAACATGCTGGCGGCGTTCAGATCCCAATTCATCACGTAGCTTCGAACGGCGTTTTTCGTCTTATCCACCAGACGAGCCTGGAGTTTAAAAGTCGGACAAACATAGACGTTGATGTTTTGAATATAGGAATACAAGGTCCCGTTCGACACGGATAATGCGGCGGCGGCGTCGAACATCTCGATGGGGCTCAAGGTGGCGTTGTTTCCCATGTTGGGAGACTTACTGCTCTCCCCCACCCAGCCGAGGCGGTAGGTATAGATGCCATAGTTCAATTCCTTATACGTTGTCGCATAGGGAAACTGCCCCCCATTATTGCCGGCGAAGTTCAGCACCGCGGTGTGCAGTTGCTTCAGGTTATTGGCGCACTGCGTGATTCGCCCGCGCTCCCGGGCGGACTGAACGGCGGGGATCAGCAAGCTCCCCAGGATGCCGATCACGGCGATGACCACCAGCAGTTCCACCAGTGTAAATGCCTTGTTTTTCATGGCCGTCCTTCCTCGATTGCCAGCATTTTCCGGAAACACTTCACCCGGC
Source organism: uncultured Verrucomicrobiota bacterium (assembly GCA_964609905.1). Taxonomy (GTDB): domain Bacteria; phylum Verrucomicrobiota; class Kiritimatiellia; order CAIKKV01; family CAIKKV01; genus CAZSUH01. The sequence continues at coordinate 42,106 of CAZSUH010000007.1, read as the reverse complement.
TTCGGATCCCCGCCTGTTTCAAGGCGGCCACGGCATCGGGGCCGAACGCCCCGACGCAGAACGACGCCATCACCGACCCGAATACCAGGGCCTGGCGGATGGACGCCACGTCCGTTTTTCCGGCGCGGGCCAGCGCCCCCATGAAACCGCCCGCAAAGGTGTCGCCCGCCCCCGTCGGATCAACCACCTGTTCCACCGGAAAGGCCGGCAGGAGAGAGATTCCGGTTCGCGAAAAGAGCATGGCGCCATGTTCCCCCTTTTTCAACGCCACATATCGCGGCCCCATGGCCATGACCTGTCTGGCCGCGCGGATCAGGTTGTGCGATCCGGTCAGTTCGCGGGCCTCCGAATCGTTCAACGTCACCAGGTCCACCCGTTTCAGAACCGATTCCAGTTCGGTCCGCGCCGTGCGGATCCATAAATCCATCGTATCGGCGGCCACAAACCGGGGTGCCCGCATCTGGTCGAGCACGCGCATCTGCAACGCCGGCTGCATGTTGGCCAAAAAAAGGAACGGCGCCCGCCGGTAGGCTGCCGGAAGCACGGGATCGAACTGAGCCAGGGCGTTGAGTTCGGTTTTCAAGGTGCGGCGGTTGTTCATGTCGGCTTCGTAAATCCCGGACCAGCGGAACGTTTTGCCCGCGATCCGTTGAAGCCCCCGGGTGTCGATGCCCAGCCGGCGGTATAGATTCAGAAAAGGCGCCGGAAAATCGGCTCCGACCACTCCGACCATGCCGGTTTTAGAAAAAAAGGAGGCCGCCGCGCAGGCATGCGTCACGGATCCGCCCAACACCCGCCCACGGCGGGAATGGGGGGTGGCGATGGTATCCAGTCCGATGGAGCCCACGACGACAAGGCGGACCGATTGAGTGGGACGCGGAGTCTTCATACGGCGGTTTTCCCTTTTCGCGCTTCGAGGTAGTGGAGCAGGCCTTCCAAGGCAAGCATATACCCCTGCGGCCCGAAACCCGCAATCACGCCGATACAGGCGGGGGCGGTGAAACTGCGTTGCCGGAAATCCTCCCGGGCGTGCACATTGGACAGATGCACCTCCACGCAGGGCAAGGCGATTCCCTGAATCGCATCCCGCATGGCAAGACTAGTGTGGGTGTAGGCACCGGGATTGAGGAGGAGTCCGTCGAAGCGCCCAACCGCGGATTGGATGGCCCCTGTCAACTCACCTTCCCCATTGGCCTGAACGGCCTCCAGTTCGGCGCCTCGTTCCCGCGCCCGGAGCCGCACCGCCTCCACCGTTTCCGCCAGGGTCGTGCGGCCGTAAACACCGGGTTCCCGGATGCCCAGCAGATTCAGGTTCGGCCCGTTGATCAGCAATATCCGGTTCATGGCTGGTCTTCCTTGTGGCTCTCTTTTTCGGGAAGGCGCCGCCGGGATCGGAGCACCTGGACCTCGCGCGCCGGGTAATCGAATACCCGGTTGTCCTCCAGCCGCACCTTCACCCGCTGACGCGGAATATCCCGGTCGGCCACAATTCCCCGCCCCTCGGGTATCCGCACCTCGTCGCCGTCGCCGGGCATGCTCCTGGCAAGTTCGCCATACACCTCTTGCTCATAGCGCAAACAACACTTCAACCGGCCGCACATGCCGCTGATGGTGGCGGGATTGAGCGCCAGCCGCTGTTGTTTGGCCATCTTCACGCCCACCGCTTCGAATTTTTTCAGCCACAGCGCGCAACACATGCGCCGCCCGCAGGTGCCCATGCCGCCCACGCGGCCCGAGGCATCCCGCACGCCAACCTGCCGCATATCGACGTGTGTCTTCAACTCTCCGGATATATCCTTGAGGAATTCGCGGTAATCGACGCGCTCTTCCGCGGTGAACGTGACCGCGAGAATCATGCGATCGAAACTGTACCGCACGCTCAGGATTTTGAGCGGCAACTTATGCGCGGCCGCCTTGCGCTGGCAGGTGGCCAACGCCATCCGCGCGTGGACGCTATTCTCGTGCGCTTTGGACTGGTCCTGAAGCGTGGCGCGACGCAGCGCGACGGGCATTCCGTCCGGTATCCGCGGCTCGTCCGTCTCCTCCAGTTTCTGCACGCGGCCGTATTCGAGAATCCGCCCATTCTGGAGCACACACCAATCCCCCTGGTGAATCGCCAGTTCCGCCGGACCGGCGCCCGACAGGATGCTTCCATCCTCCAACAGAATTTTCAACGCTCGATACACGGTCCCAGCTCCTGTGGTGTCTTCCTTCTAGTATCGGCAAGCCGCGCCCGGATGTCAACATCGCGAACGGCCGGACCCGGTCGCGTCAGGGTTATCGAGGTCTCCTCTACGCCGTTTTTTTCCTCGTAATCCCGCGCCGCTGGGGTTAGGCTCTCACGTGTCTGGAAACACCCGTTGATTCGACGGTTCTGGAGGAATGGTTGACATGAAGTGGACAGTCGGCAAAGCAGGATGTCTGAATCTCCGGGAAAGCCTGCGCAAAGAATGGCTGGAAACGAACGCGCTCGGCGATTACGCCTCGAGCACCCTCGTCAATTGCCATACCCGCCGCTATCACGGTTTGCTGACGGCCAACCTCGGGAACGGGCTCGGGCGGCATCTTCTGCTGTCCGGCGTCGAAGAGACCGTGTGCCTGCGCGATCGAGAGTTCGAGTTGGCCTGCCACAACTATCCGGGCCTTTTTTTCCCGCGCGGCCACGAATATCTCGAATCCGTGGAGGGGGACGCCTGGCCGGTCTTCCGGTATCGCATCGGCGATCTCCACCTGACCCGCGAACTGATGCTCCTGAGGGACCGGCACACCGTGCTGATCCGCTACCAGGCGGACGCTGCCCCGGCGCCCATGCGGCTCCGGCTCAAGCCGCTCCTCGCGTTCAGGCCCCATCACAGCCTGACCCGCGCCAATGTGGATCTGCAAGTCAAAACGTTCCCGGCCCGAAACGGGTTCAAAATCCAGCCCTACAACAGCCTCCCACCCCTGTTTGCGCAGATCCAGGGCGCATTCGAGTTTTTCCCCTCCCCGGCCTGGTACAAGAACTTCGAGTATCTCGCCGAACACGAGCGAGGCTATCCGTCCCAGGAAGACCTGTTCCAGCCCGGCCTTTTTGAAATCACACTCGTTCCGGGAAAGCCCGTCCTTCTCGCCGCGGGCGTGGAGGAACTGTCCGGCGGCAGTCTGGACGCTCTCTGGAAAGCGGAGACCACCCGGCGGAACCCGCTTCGATTGGCCGCCTCCCGTTCGATCGCCGGTCACCTGCGCCGCGAAGGCGCCCGGTTCCTCACGCTCGAGCCCGACGGCCGGCCCGCGGTCATCGCCGGCTATCCGTGGTTTGATGCCTGGGGGCGGGACTCCCTCATCGCCCTTCCCGGCCTGACCTTTTGCGCCAACCGGGAAAAGGAAGGGCTCGCCCGGCTCCTCCGCATCGGGGAATCCGAGAAAAACGGCCTGATCCCCAACTGCTTCGGCCCCGATCCGTCCCGGCACGCCTTCAACTCCGTGGACGCCTCGCTCTGGTATGTCTGGGCCGTTCAGCAGATGCTGGAGTTGACCGGCCGCGTGGACGTGGCAAAAAAACACTGCTGGCCGGTCATCCAACGAATCGTTCGCGCCTTCCGCCAGGGGACGAATCAGGGGATATTCATGGATGAAGAGGGCCTTCTTCATGCCGGCAACGCCTCCACCCAACTCACGTGGATGGACGCGACCGTGGACGGCGTGCCGGTCACGCCGCGCCATGGCTGCCCGGTGGAAATCAATGCGCTGTGGTTCAACGCCCTGTCCTTTGCCGATCGCCTGGCGGTTCGCTTCCGCTCGCCCGCCGACCGCTGCCCGGAACTGCTGGAGCGGCTCCGCGCCTCGTTCAACCGGCGGTTCTGGGTGGAGGACGGCAAGTACCTGGGCGATGTGTACCGGGACGGCATCCTCGACGTCTCCCTCCGGCCGAACCAGATCTTCGCCGTGTCGCTTCCGTATCCGGCGCTCGATCCGGAACGAAGGCCGGACGTGGTTGAATCCGTCCGCAAACACCTCCTTACCCCCTTTGGCCTGCGCACCCTCTCGCCCCGGAATCCGGTGTTTCGGGGCGCCTATGCCGGCTCGCCGGCCGAACGCGACGCCGCCTACCACCAGGGAACGGTCTGGCCCTGGCTGCTGGGCGCTTTCGGGGAAGCCTGGCTGCGCGTCTCCCCCAAACCCCGGCAAACGGCCAAGACCCTGCTCGACACCCTCACCCCGCTTCTGACGCTCCACTTGCAGGAGGCGGGCATGGGCAGCGTGTCCGAAGTTTTTGACGGCAACCCGCCTCATGCCCCCAACGGATGCATCGCCCAGGCCTGGAGCGTCGGCGAACTGACGCGCCTGTTGCATCTGCTGAAAAAGACGGCGCCCGTTGAGCTCAGAAACTGGGAAAAAGCCGCATCCGGGAGGGCTTGACATGCGCGTTCTGATGTTCGGCTGGGAATTCCCGCCCCATATCAGCGGAGGCCTTGGAACCGCCTGCGAGGGGCTGACCAAGGCTCTGGCCCGGCAGGGACTGGAAATATGCTTCGTGGTGCCGCGCCTGAAGGAGGCGCCCGTCGCCCGGCATCTCCGGCTAGTCTCCGCGTCGGGCACCCGCGTGACCGCCGCCATCTTGCGCAAGTTCGAGCAAACCGTGCGGGAAATCTGGGAGGAGCGGCTCTCCGTCCGCCCGATCGAGTCCCTGCTCTTTCCCTATGCGACCCCCGAGAGTTACGTCGAGCATCTGCGGCTTCAAAAACACCGGGACCGCCTCCTCTCCGAATCCGAGGCCGATACCCGGGCGTCCGTGATCGAGATGGGGGGGGATTACGGCTCCGACCTGATGAGCGAGGTGTTCCGCTACAGCCAGGCGGGCGCGGCCCTGGCCGCGCGCGAAACCTTCGACCTCATTCACGCCCATGACTGGATGGCCTACCCCGCGGGCTTGCTGGCCCGCGATATCAGCGGCAAGCCGCTGGTCGTGCATGTGCATTCCCTCGAATACGACCGCAGCGGACAGCACGTGAACACCGAGGTGGCGCGCATCGAAAAGGCCGGCCTCGAAGGCGCGGACCGCATCATCGCAGTCAGCCATTACACCCGGTCCCTGATCATCTCCCAATACGGCATCGCACCGGAAAAAATCGACGTCGTGCACAACGCCGTCTCCCGCCAGGACGCTTCCCGCGTCTATCGGGCGGCCCGCCGGACCGATGAAAAGCTCGTGCTTTTCATGGGCCGGGTGACGTTTCAAAAGGGGCCCGACTATTTCATCGAGGCCGCGGCGCTGATTCGGAAGCAACAGCCCGACGTCCGGTTCGTCATGGCCGGCAGCGGCGACATGTTGCCGCGCATGGTGATGCGCGCCGCCCAGCTCCGGATCGGAAGCCGCCTTCACTTCACCGGTTTTCTCAAAGGTCCGGACGTGGAGCGGATGTATGCGCGAAGCGACCTCTATGTGATGCCCAGCGTGTCGGAACCCTTCGGCATCGCCCCGCTGGAGGCCATGCTGTACGATGTGCCGGTGCTCCTGTCCCGCCAGTCCGGCGTCTCGGAGGTGCTGCGCAACGCGCTCAAAGTGGATTTCTGGGATGTGCGCGAAATGGCCAACCAGATTATCGCCGTGCTCCGGCATCCGCGTCTGGCGGCCGAAGTGGTGCGAAACTGCCGCGAGGAACTCAAAGCGATCCGGTGGGAAAACGCGGCCGAAGCCGTCCGGTCCACCTATCGACTCGCGCAACCGGGAGGACAGTGACATGCCATCGGTCTGTTTTTATTTCCAGGTGCACCAGCCGTTCCGGCTGCGGCATTACACGTTTTTCGACATAGGCGAAAGCCATTTCTACGAGGATGACGAGCAAAACCGTCTGATCCTCAACAAGGTGGCCGCCAAGTGTTACCTGCCCATGAACGCCCTGATGCTCGATCTCATCGAACGGAATAAGGGCCGATTCCGGATCAGCTTCTCGATCTCGGGCGTGGCGCTGGACCAGTTCGAGAAATACAACCCCGCCATCCTCGCCAGCTTCCAGAAACTGGCCCGGACCGGCTGCGTGGAGTTTCTCAACGAAACCGCGTTCCACTCCCTGTCTTTTCTCTTTTCCCCCCGCGAGTTCAAGGAGCAGACGATCCTCCACCGGAAACGGATCGAAACCCTTTTCGGCCAAACCCCGGCGGTGTTTCGCAACACCGAACTCATCTACAACAACGACCTGGCCCGGGCCGTCCAGGATCTCGGCTACAAAGCCATCCTCGCCGAAGGCGCGGATCACATCCTGGGCTGGCGCAATCCCAACTTCGTCTATCAGCCGGAGGGCTGTCACAAGCTGAAACTGCTGCTGAAGAACTACCGGCTTTCCGACGACATCGCGTTTCGCTTCTCCAACCACGACTGGTCGGAGTTCCCCCTCACGGCCGAGAAGTTTGCGGGCTGGATTCACCGGCTCAACGGCGTCGGCGAGGTGGTGAATCTGTTCATGGATTATGAAACATTCGGGGAACACCAGTGGGAGGAAACCGGCATCTTCGCCTTTATGCGCGCTCTGCCGGCCGCCATCCTCGCGCATCCCGACTTCCAGTTTAAAACCCCCTCTGAGGTGGCGGCCGCCCACTCGCCCGTCGCCCAACTCGATGTTCCGCAATTCATGTCCTGGGCCGACGTGGAACGCGACCTCACCGCCTGGCTCGGGAACGACATGCAGAAGGACGCCTTCGACTCGCTGTACCGGCTGGAAAAGCGGGTCCGCGCTTCCGCCGACCCCAACCTGATGAAAGTCTGGCGCCAGCTCCAAACCTCGGACCATTTTTATTACATGTGCACCAAGTGGTTTGCCGACGGCGACGTGCACAAGTATTTCAACCCGTATGGCACGCCGTACGACGCCTTCATCAATTTCATGAACGTTTTGGCGGATTTCGAGCAGACCCTTCTTGCCGCGCCCGCCAAATCCGCCCGTCAACCACCCGCCCGGCGACCCCGGAAAAAGAAAGGCGCTCAACGAGAATGAATCTTGTCCCCCATCAAGACGCCTGTTTCGAAGTCAGTTGGGAAGTCTGCAACAAGGTGGGCGGCATCTACACCGTGGTCAGCAGCAAGGCCCGTCTGGCTTCTGCGTTTTTCGGGTCGCGCTATTTCCTGCTCGGTCCCGACCTGGCGACCTCTACCGAGTTCGAGGAAACGGACGAGCCCGAGTGGCAACCCCTGCGGGACGCCCTGGCCCGAAAAGAACTCCGTTGCCGATTCGGCCGCTGGACCATCCCCGGGTCGCCCCGGGTAATCCTGGTGGGATTCGAAAAGAAATACAACCCGGGCCAACTGCTGTACGAACTGTGGGAGTCGTTCGGCGTCGACTCCCTGTCCGGCGGCTGGGACTACATCGAGCCCGTCATGTTCAGTTATGCCTGCGGCGAAGCGATCGCCGCCATTCACCACGCCGTCATCCAGCCCGCCGGCGGTCGTTCCGTCGCTCATTTTCACGAATGGCTGTGCGGAGGCGGCCTCCTGTGCCTTAAAAAGGACGCCCCGGAGATCGGAACCGTTTTCACCACGCACGCGACCATGCTCGGGCGCTCGCTGGCGGGATCCGGAACGGATATCTACCGGCAGATGGAACACCTCTCCCCCCAGCGCGAAGCCGCCGCCCATAACATCGTCGCCAAATGCTCGATGGAAACCGCTTCCGCCCGGGAATGCGACTGTTTCACCACCGTCAGCGACATCACCGCGGTCGAAGCGCGCAGCTTTCTCGGACGCACCCCCGATGTCGTGACCACCAACGGCCTCGACATGTCGCAGATCCCGGATCTGAGCGAGAGCCGCCAGACCGCGGAGGACACCCGCGCCACGGTGTTGGCCGTCGCGTCCCGGTTCTTGAGAAGGGATCTGCCCGCCTCCACCCGCCTCTTCGCCATCTCGGGCCGGTATGAGTATCACAACAAGGGCGTCGACGTCTTCCTCGAAGCCCTCGGGAGGCTGGACCAGGATCTTCGCGGGACGGACACGCACGTGCTGGCCCTCTGCCTCATGCTTGGCGGTTACGAAGGGCTGAATGTGCAGGCGGTCCAAGGAGACCCCGCCGCCCGTTCCGACCAGGGGCACGGCTGGATCTGCACGCACCGCCTGTATAACCAGGCCAACGATCCGATCCTCTCCGCCTGCAATCGGATGGGCCTGGTCAACGCCCCCTCCAACCGGGTGCATGTCGTCTTTGTTCCCGCGTTCCTCAAGGGATCCGACGGGTTTCTGAACCTGCCCTATTACGACGTGCTCGCCGCCTGCGACCTGGGCGTCTTCCCCTCCTATTACGAACCCTGGGGCTATACCCCCCAGGAAAGCGCCGCCTTCGCCGTGCCGACGATTACCACCGATCTGGCCGGATTCGGCTTGTGGGCGCTCGGCGCCGTGGGGAAACAGGCCGGCATCGCCGTCCTCCGCCGAAAAGACCGCACCGACACCGAGGTCGCCCGGGACCTTCACGCGCTCCTCCGCGACGCCGTCACCGCCGGAAGCCCGGAACTCCTGGCGCGCCGGCAGACGGTTCGCGCGGCGGCCATGGGCGCCTCGTGGGACCATTTTTTCCCGAACTACCTGAAGGCGTACGAAGTCGCCCTGGACAAAGCCGGCCAACGGGCCGCGCTCCAGGCCGAGACCCGGCGGCAACGGGAGCGCATCCGCACCTTCGCGCCCACCGGCTCCGTGACGCCGTATTTCCGGAACGTCACCGCCGTGGTCGATTTGCCGCCCGCCCTCAAGCGACTGCGGGAACTCGCGTACAACCTGTGGTGGTCCTGGAATCCCCAGGTTCTCGACCTGTTCGCCGCCCTGCACCCCTTGCGCCAACCGTCTCCGGATCGCAATCCCGTGCGACTGCTCGAGGAAGCCTCGCCGGAACGGCTCGACGCCCTCGCCCGCGACACGCGCTATCTCGCCCAATATGCCAGCATCCTGGACGAGTTCGATGCGTACCGGACCGGCGGCGACTCGATCCTGCCGGCTTCGTGCCCCATCCGGGAAAGCGCGCCCATCGCCTACTTCTCCACCGAATACGGCCTTCATGAATGCCTCCCCATCTACTCGGGCGGGCTCGGCGTGTTGTCCGGCGACCATCTCAAGGCCGCCAGCGATCTCCACCTCCCCTTGGTGGGCGTGGGGTTGCTTTACAAGAACGGTTATTTCCGCCAGCGCCTGGACAAGGCCGGCTGGCAGACGGCCGAATTTCCCGAAAACGACTTCTCCCTGATGCCCGTTCAACTGCTCAAGGACGATCGGGGCCAACCGCTCGAACTCGTTCTCGACCTGCCCGGCCGCACGCTCTTCGCCCAGGCCTGGGAAGTCCAGGTCGGCCGGGTATCCCTGTTTCTGCTGGATTCCGATGTGCCGAAAAACACCGCGGAGGACCGATTGATCACCGGCCGGCTCTATGTTCCCGACCGGCATTCCCGGATCAAACAGGAACTGCTCCTCGGCATGGGTGGCGAACGCCTCCTGAGACGCCTCGGCATTCGTCCCTCGGTGTACCACATGAACGAAGGCCATTCGGCGTTTCTGCCCTTCGAACGGATCCGCGCCTACATGACGGAGGGCGGTTTTTCGTTCGGCGAGAGCGCTGAACTTGTCCGCGGCAACACCGTGTTCACCACCCACACCCCCGAAGGCGCCGGAAACGAAACGTTCCCCCGTGACATCATGGAGTATTACTTCGGTCATTTCGTACAAAAAGCGGGAATCTCCTGGACGGACTTCTGGGACCTGGGACGGCTGGAAACCGGCGATGACAAGTCGTTCTACATGACCGTGCTGGCCTTGAAAATGGCCGGCCGGGCGAACGGCGTCAGCCGCCTGCACGGCCACGTGTCACGCCACATGTGGCAGCCGGTCTGGAAAGGCGTTCCGCCGGCTCAGGTTCCCATCGGCTATATCACCAACGGCGTCCATATTCCCTCGTACGCGGCCCCGTCCATGAAGGCGCTTCTCGATGCGCATCTCGGGCCGGCCTGGATCCGCGCCTCTTCCGATGCGGAACTCTGGAACCGGGTGCCGTCCATTCCCGATGCCGCGTTCTGGGAGGTCAAGCGGGCTTTGAAACAGAACCTGATGACGCGGATCCGGGAGGGTCTGGCCGGCCATTTTCAGAAAACCGGCGCCACCCGCGCGCAACGGGAGGCGGTCTTCGCCCGGATGAATCCGGACGCCCTGCTGATCGGCTTCGCCCGCCGCTTCGCCCCCTATAAGCGCGCCACGCTTATTCTGTCCGACCTCGCCCGACTCGACAAGATCCTCAACCACCCTCAGCGGCCGGTTATGCTTGTGTTCGCCGGCAAAGCCCATCCCGAGGATAAGCTGGGAATCGAACTGATTCAGAAGGTGGTCGCCGCGTGCCACGACCCTCGTTTTCTGGGCCGTCTCTTTTTCCTGGAGGATTACGACCTGTCGGTTTCCCGCGCTCTGGTCCAGGGGGCGGATGTGTGGCTGAACACCCCGCGCCGTCCCCGGGAAGCCAGCGGCACCAGCGGCCAGAAGGTGCCCGTCAACGGCGCGCTCAATCTCAGCGTCTCCGACGGCTGGTGGTGCGAAGGCTTTGACGGCGCCAACGGCTGGACCATCGGCCCCGTCGTGCGCGAGGCATTCCCCGTGCCCGAGTCCAGCGATGACGCCGACGTGGAAGATCTTTACTCCCTGCTCGAAGATGTCGTAACGCCGCTCTTTTTCACGCGCGACGAGGCCGGCCTCCCGCGCCGCTGGATCGCCATGGCCAAGCACGCCCTGCAAACGCTGACGCCCCGTTTCAGCGCCGATCGCATGCTCCGGGAATATGCCGACTCCTGCTACTACCCCGCCGCCAAACGGGGCGCCGAGTTGACCCGCAACCATGGAAGACTGGCCCGCCATCTGGCCGACTGGAAACGGAAAATTCCAACTCGTTTTTCGTCCCTGCGCTTGATGGACATCCGTGTCGAAGGCGTCACGGGCGATTCGATCGCGATCGGCCAGCCCCTCACGATCAAGGTCCGGATCGACCCCGGCAAACTCGCGCCGGAGGAAATCCTCGTCCAACTGGTGATCGGACGGACCGACGGACGCGACCTGATCGGCCGGCCCGACCTGGTCACGCTCACGGCCGCGCCGGACGGGCGCGGGATGCTGGCCTTTTCCGGCATACACGAGGTCCGCGAGAACGGCCGCCATGCGTTCGGCATTCGCGTCATGCCCGTCACCGACGGACTCGAACCCCCCCAGGAAACCGGCCTGGTGCTCTGGGGATGACCGGCTTACCCAACCCAAAGGAAACCCATGAAACCCAATACTCATAAACGCATCCTCGTCACCGGTGGAGCCGGTTTTCTCGGCTCCCATCTCTGCGAACGCCTGCTTGCCGACCGGCATGAGGTGCTCTGCGCGGACAACTTTTTTACCGGCTCCAAAGGGAACATCCGGCATCTGCTCGACAATCCGTTTTTCGAGGTGATCCGGCATGACGTCACCTTCCCCCTCTATGTGGAAGTCGACGAAATCTACAACCTGGCCTGCCCCGCCTCCCCCGTTCACTACCAGTTCGACCCCGTCCAAACCACCAAGACCAGCGTCCACGGCGCCATCAACATGCTCGGTCTGGCCAAACGGGTCCGCGCCCGCATCCTGCAGGCCTCCACCAGCGAGGTGTATGGGGACCCTGAAATCCATCCCCAGACCGAGTCCTATTGGGGCCATGTCAATCCGATCGGCATGCGGGCCTGTTACGACGAGGGCAAACGTTGCGCGGAAACCCTCTTTTTCGACTACCACCGGCAGCTCAAGGTACCCATCAAGGTCGCCCGTATTTTCAACACCTACGGCCCCCGCATGCACCCCAACGACGGGCGCGTGGTCTCCAATTTCATCGTCCAGGCCCTGCTCCGCAAGCCGATTACCCTTTTCGGGGATGGCTCCCAGACGCGGTCCTTCTGCTTCGTGGACGACTTGATCGGCGGCCTCGTCAAACTCATGAACTCCCCGGAGGGCTTCACCGGCCCCGTTAACCTCGGGAATCCCGGCGAATTCACGATGCGGGAACTGGCGGAGATGGTGATCCGCCTGACCGGTTCCTCCTCCAAAATGATCTTCATGCCCCTGCCGCCGGACGACCCCCGGCAACGCAAACCCGACATTTCCCTGGCAGCGCGCGTTCTGGACTGGAAACCCGCCATTCCCCTCGAAGAGGGGCTGAAACGCACGATCGCCTATTTCGAGGAACGGCTTCGCTCCGGAGAGATTCCCTCCTGATCCGTCCCCGCCCCGCCCGGCTCGGGGACGCCCGGCGTCAGCCAGTCCTTGATCGTCCGGGCCAACATCGGCCCGATTCCGCTCACCTGCGCCACCGCCGATTCCGGAGCGGCGGCGAGGCGCCGGACCGACCCGAACGCGGTCAGCAACGCTTTTTTCTTGGAGGGGCCGATTCCGGGAATATCGTCCAGCACGGATTCCCGGATGCACCGGGCGCGCAAAAGTCGGTTGTAGGCGATCGCGAAACGATGCGCCTCATCCCGCAGCCGACGCAGCATGGTGAGCGCGGGAGACTCCATCGGCAACCGCACGGGAGGCGCACCCGGGTCCGTGTAAATCTCCTCGAATCGCTTGGCCAGCGCCGCCGTGGGAAGACCGGCCATACCGCCTTCGGCCAGCGCCGCCCGCGCCGCCGCCAGTTGGGTCGGTCCGCCATCCAGCAGGAGCAGGTCCGGAGGCGGGCACGATCCATCCCGGATGTCCGCCAGATGCCGGGCCACCACTTCTTTCATCATCGCGGGATCGTTGACCCCCTCGACGGTCCGTATCCGGTACCGGCGATACCGGTTTTTCCGGGGCACGCCATCCACCGCGCAAACCAGGCCGGCCACGGAATGCGAACCGGAAATGGTGGAAATGTCCACGCATTCGATGAGGCGGGGGGGGCGGGGCAGCCCCAGGGCCGCTCGCAACGACTGAACCCCGCTCTGGGCGTGTTCGGCCAGGCGGGCGGAATCTCCCGTCAGAAGGCGCCGCTGCCGGATGGCTGTTTCCAAATGCCGGAGCGTATCCCGCAAGGTGGCCGCGCGTTCGTAATCGCAGGCTTGCGAGGCGGCGACCATGGATGCCCGCACCTCCTCCACCAAAGCCGGCCGTTCCCCGCGCAGAAAGGCGCAGGCTTCTTCCACTCGCGTCCGGTAGGCCGCCTGGGATATCCGTCCCACGCAGGGGGCGGAGCAGTGCCGGATAATATCCGCCAGGCAATGCAGGAAGTCATCCTCGCCGGGCCGAAGGGGCAGGCAGACGCGGATGCCGAAATGGCGCTCCGCAAAATCCACGGCCTCCCGGGCCGATGTGGCCGACACATAGGGTCCGAAATAGGTGAACTCATCCTGCCTCTTGAATCGGCAGATTTCGAAGCGCGGAAAGGGATGGCCCAGGTGGATGCGCACCATCATAAACCGCTTGTCGTCCCGAAGCGCGATGTTGAAGCGGGGCTTGTAGTCCTTGATCAATTTGCTTTCCAACAGCAGCGCTTCCGCCTCGGTGCGCGTTTGAATCCATTCCAAATCGGCAACGGCGTGGATCAGATCGCGCCGGATCGGCGTGGTCGTGGAAAAGGTGGAATCGCGGAAATAGGAGGAAACGCGGTCCTTCAGGCTCACCGCCTTGCCCACATAGATCAGGCGGCCCTGCAGGTCCCGCATCAGGTAACACCCGGGCACGGCTGGAAGTTCGGCAAGCCTGGCCTTTACTTTTTCGTTAATTTCCATTAGGTAGTCATCGTATCACAGTTCCCCGTCATGCACAAAAAAGAACCGCCTCTCCATACCCGCAAAGCCGCGTTCGCGTTTCACTGGCCCGCCGACCCGCTTCAGGTGGTCCTTGTGCAGCCCGAAATCCCGCCCAACACCGGCTCCATCGCCCGCCTGTGCGCGGCGACCGGAACCGTGCTGCACCTGGTGGAACCGCTCGGATTCCGGATTGGAGACGCCGCCCTCCGGCGGGCCGGGCTGGATTACTGGGATCGGGTGACGCTGGTCCGGCATGCGTCGTTCACGGAGCTCGAACAGGCGCTGGCGGGCCGTCGTTTCTTCCTGTTCAGCTGTGGCGCCCCGGCCTTGTATACGTCTCCCGCCTACCGGCCCGGCGACGTGCTGGTTTTCGGTTGCGAAAGCCGGGGGCTCCCCGAGTCCCTGCTGGCGTCGTATCCGGGTCAGGTGCTCGGCATCCCCATGCGTCCGAACGGCACCCGGTCGATCAATCTGGCCACGGCAGCGGGCATCGCGCTCTACGAGGCGCTCCGCCAGATCAATGCCGCTACGTGACCTGTATGCCGCCCTCGTTGACCGTGACGCGCAGCGTCCCCCCCGCGGCGATCTGGCCGCCCACGATCAGCCGGGCGGCGGGCGTTTCCACATGCTGCTGCAGATAGCGCTTGAGGGGCCGGGCGCCATAGACCGGGTCGTAACCCGCCTTCGCGATCGCCAGGCGGGCGGCCTCTGTGATCTCCAACCCGATCCGCTGCTCCGCCAGTCTTTTCCGTAAATCGGCCGCCTGCAGGTCCACAATGCGAATCAGTTCAATCTCCGTCAGCGGCTTGAACAGCACGACGTCGTCGATCCGGTTCAGAAATTCCGGCCGGAACCGCGACTGGAGCTCTTCCATCACGCGCCGCCGCACGCTTTCGCCGATCTGACCGCTTTTGCTCAAGCCCTCCAGCAGCAGGGGCGAACCGATGTTGCTGGTCATGATCACAATCGTGTTCTTGAAGTTCACCGTCCGTCCGTGCGAGTCGGTCAAGCGGCCATCGTCCAGGATTTGAAGCAGGACGTTGAAGACGTCGGGGTGCGCCTTTTCGATCTCATCCAACAGGATCACCGAATAGGGCTTGCGACGGACGGCCTCGGTGAGCTGCCCCCCTTCGTCGTAACCGATGTAGCCGGGAGGCGCGCCCATGAGACGGGAGACCGTGTGCTTTTCCATATATTCGCTCATGTCCAGGCGCACCAGATTTTCCTCGCTGTCGAACAGCGACACGGCCAGGGTCTTGGCCAGTTCGGTCTTTCCCACACCCGTCGGGCCCAGGAAAAGAAAGGCGCCCACGGGACGACGCGGATTCTGGATGCCCGCCCGGGCACGCAACACGGCGTCCGCCACCACGCGAACCGCCTCGTCCTGCCCCACCACGCGGGCATGCAACACCTCGTCCAGATGGAGCAATTTTTCGCGTTCACCCTGAAGCAGCCGGGTCAGCGGAATGCCGGTCCAGCGGGAAACCACCTCGGCAATCTCCTCCTCGGTGACCTCCTCGCGCAACAGGGGGCCTTTCCCCGCCTGCGCCTCATTCGCCGCCGACAACGCAGCCAGTTTGCGCTCCAGCTCCGGAATCTCTCCGTGCCTGAGCTTGGCGGCTGTTTCCAAATCGTATTTCCGAGCCGCCGCTTCCTCCTCGCGCCGTTTCTGCTCCAGCGTCTCGCGAAGCCGCTGCACCTCGCCGATTGCCTTTTTCTCCTTCTCCCATTGACTTCGCATGGCGGCGGCTTCGGCGCGCTGGCCGGTCAGTTCCTTCCTCAAGCCGGCCAGGCGGTCCTGGGAGGCGCGGTCCGATTCCTTTTTCAACGCCGTCTCCTCAATTTCCAGCCGGGTGACCCGCCGGGAAATGGCGTCCAATTCGGTTGGGAGTGAATCGATTTCAGTCCGGATCGAGGCGCATGCCTCGTCCATGAGATCGATCGCCTTGTCGGGAAGGAATCGGTCGCTGATGTACCGGTCCGACAACACCGCCGCGGCGACCAGCGCCGCGTCGCGAATGCGAACGCCGTGATGGACCTCGAAGCGCTCCTTGAGCCCGCGCAGGATGGATATCGTGTCCTCGATGGACGGGGCATCCACGACCACGGGTTGGAACCGGCGTTCGAGGGCGGCGTCTTTTTCCATGTGCTTGCGGTATTCGTCAAGCGTGGTCGCCCCGATGCAATGAAGTTCTCCCCGCGCCAACATGGGCTTGAGCATGTTGCCCGCATCCGTGGAGCCTTCCGTCCGCCCGGCGCCCACGATGTTGTGCAGTTCGTCGATGAAGAGCAGAATCCGCCCCTCCGCGGCCTTCACCTCGTTCAGCACCGCTTTCAGCCGCTCCTCGAAGTCGCCCCGGTATTTGGCTCCCGCCATCAGCGCGGTCATATCGAGCGCGAAAATCGTCCGGTCCTTCAATCCCTCCGGAACGTCGCCGCGTAAAATCCGCTGGGCCAGGCCTTCCACAATCGCTGTTTTCCCCACGCCGGGTTCGCCGATCAGAACAGGGTTGTTTTTCGTTTTCCGAGTTAATATCCGGATCACGGCCCGGATCTCACCGTCCCGGCCAACCACGGGATCCAGCTTGCCCCGTTTCGCCAGGTCCACCAGATCCATCCCGTATTTTTTCAGCGCCTCGTACTGCGCCTCGGGATTGTCCGTTGTCACCCGCTGATTGCCTCTAACCGCGGTCAACTCCTTGAGGATGCGGTCACGGTCCACGCCGGACAGGGTCAGGATTTGCCCGGCGTCCGTCTTGTTGCCCTCCTCCAAAAACGCCAGCAACAGGTGCTCGACGGAGACGAATTCGTCTTTCAGGCGCTTGGCCTCATCCTCCGCCTTCACCAGCAAGGCGTTCAGCCGCTGGGTGATATAAATCCGACCCGCTTCCCCATGTCCCCCTCCCAGGCGAGGTTTTCGTTCCAGCGCCTCCTGAAGCCGCGCCGTCAACGAAGGAATGGAAACACCCACCCGCTCCAACAGGCTTGGGACCAGCCCGCCCTCCTGCTTCACCAAGGCCAGCAGGAGATGCTCCCCATCAACCTCCTGGTGAGCCATTCGAACCGCATCTTTTTGCGCTTCTTGAAGCGCCTCCTGCGCGCGTTGCGTCATCGTGTTCAAGTCCATAACTCACTCCTGATTGGGATTTCGCTCATAAGCTATAGCAGAGATTATGCCAACCATGGTATTTTTCACATCTTACTCATATCAAACGTCTTACGAAGATAAAATTAACCATCAAGAATACTCGAATAGCGTCATTATGTCGCTATGCGTCATTATTGCTCTTATGTGGAAGGCGAAAGTTGAATTCGGCAATGCGTTAAAAGGGAAGTCCGTATTCCTTGATCTTGCGTTGAATCGTACGGGTGGAGATTCCCAATTCCTGTGCGGTCAGAAGGCGGTTGCCCTTATTCCGGTTGAGGGTCTGCAAGAGCACCTCTTTTTCCATCGCCGAAAGCGTCGTTCCGGCCGGGATGGCAAGCGGGGCGGCGCGCTCCCTGCGCGCCTTCGGGTCCTCGGCCACCACGAGGTCGTTTGCCGTCAGAATCCGGTCGGCGGCCAGGATGACCGAAGACTCGACCGCGTTTCGCAGTTCGCGGACATTGCCTGGCCAGGTGTGCCGTTCCATCGCCTCGTAGAAACCAGGCTCGATGTGCTCGACCACGCGGCCGTGTTCCTCACAGGCCAACGCCACGAACCGATCCACCAACGGACGGATATCCGCGATTCTCTCCCGCAGGGGTGGCACCCGGATCGTGACAACCTGGAGGCGGAACAGAAGGTCGGGCAGGAACGCCCCCTCTTCAACCAGGGCGTCCAGTTCGCGGTTCGAAGCCGCGAGAATGCGGGGATCGGCCTTGATCGGCTCTTCGCCGCCCACGCGTAGAATCTCTTTTTCCTCAAGCGCCCGGAGCAGCCGCATCTGGACTGATTTCGGGGCGATCGCCACTTCGTCGAGAAACAGCGTGCCGCCGTTCGCACGCTCGAAGGCGCCAAGCCGTCGCGCCACGGCGCCGGTAAACGATCCCTTTTCGTGGCCGAAAAGGGCCGATTCCAGCAGGGTTTCCGTGAATGCGCCGCAGTTGATCGCCACAAACGGCCCGCGCGCCCGCTTGCTTTCCCCATGCAATCCGCGGGCCACGAGTTCCTTGCCGGTACCGCTTTCCCCCAGGATGAGCACGGTGGCGTTGGTGTCCGCCACGGACTTGATCTGTCGGATCACCTGTTGCATGGCGGCCGATTCCGTCACCATCTGCTTGAGCGAGAACCGGTTGGCCAGCACCTCTTGAAGCACGCCCACTTCGCGGCGCAACGCATGCGTCTCAAGGGCGCGACCGATCTTGGAATGCAGATCGTCCAGATCCAGCGGTTTGACCAGATAGTCGTAGGCTCCGGACTTCAGCGCCCGGATCGCCGTATCCACGGTGCCATACGCGGTCATGATCAACACCGGCAACTGAGGGTGGATTTTGCGGGCCCGTTCCAGCACTTCCAGCCCATTGATGTCGGGCAGAACCAGATCGGACAACACCGCGTCGAACTCTTCCTTTTGCAGGGACGCCACGGCCGATTCGCCATCCTCAACCGAAACCACCGTCCATCCGGCCACCTCAAGCGCCTCGACCACGGATCGCCGGCCGTCCGGATCGTCTTCAACCAACAAGATACGGGCGGGATAGGTCGTGTCCATGCGTCAGTTCCTTTTGACGGGGCGAGCCGCCGTATCGGGTTTCAGGTTCAACAGGGGAAGGCCAATCTTAAACAAAGCGCCGCCACCCTCGGCTTCGGTGACGGCAATGGTCCCTCCGAACGATTGAATCGCCGCCTTGGCCAAAGGCAGGCCCAGCCCGAAACCGCCGGGCTTGGAAGTCACGAACAGATCGAATACGGTGGTGCGTTTGGATTCGGGGATGCCCGGTCCCTGGTCGGCGATCTCCACACACGCATGACCGTGGGCGGACTTTGTCCGAATGAAAACCATGCTCCCCCTCGGAGACGCCTGTTCCGCATTGACCAGGATATTCAGCAACGCCCGCTTCAAGCCGGTTTCGGAGGCGGTCACCAGCAACGGATACTCGGACAGTTCGAGTTTCATGCCCACCCCCGAACGACCAAACCGGATGGAGAGCAGCGTCACGCAATCCGACACGCAGGCGTTTACGTCCACGGGGGCGAAGGTTTCCGTTGACGGTCGGGCCAGGTGCTGGAACTCCTTCAGTATGTTGTCCAACCGGTCCAAGGTTGCCCGGGCGCGGGTGGACAACGCCTCGATCCGCTCCATGCGGGCCAAGGCTCCCTTGCCCGCCTCCTTGTCCAACATTTGCAGATCGAGCCGCAACGCGGACATCGGGTTTCGAAAATCATGGATGACCCCCGTGGCCATGGCTCCCGCAAAAGCCAGGTTTTCCTGCTGCCGGCGTTGTTGGGTGCGGCGCAACTCCCGCCGGATCAACCAGCCCACGATCACCACCGATGCGATGAATCCGACCGCAATCGTGGTCAGCGAGGTGCGAAACATGGAAAAGAGAGCGGATTTGGACGCCGACTCCTCTTCCGCAAGCGCCTCGCGTTTGATCGCCACCTCCACGGTCCGTCGATGCCCGTTGGCCGCGGCCACATCGACGGCAAACGTCATCACCGGAACCGGGCCGCCATCCAGCATCACCAACTGCCGCCCGACACGCGGCGACGAGGTTATCCGCGCATTCGTCGGAAGCGGCAGCCGGTCAGTTTTTTTTCCCATGGATTCCTGGAAAAGAATAACATCATCTTCCGACACCGACACATAGGCAAGGGTCGGAATGAATTTTTCGAAACTGCGGATGATTCGGGCGAACTCCCGCCACTCCCGTTCTTCCGGATTGGCCCGGCCGACAACGTGCAATTCCGAAATCCTCGACGCCAACCGGCCGCCCATCTGAGCCACTTCCTGGGCGGCGCCGGCCCTGACCGAACGCCAATACAAATTGTTCAGAACAAACAGGTTGATCGCCGCCAGGGCGCCGATGCCGAGAATGGCCACCGCAGCAATGATCGTCATGCGGGTTTCCTCCCGCAGCACTGGTCGAGAAATCGGATGAACCAGACTTTGAGAGAATCCGACATTCATACCCACTATTCTAGCCGATCCGACGGTCAGATCAATGTAAAACCCCCTTCCCACCGCTCCGAAATATATTGTCTGCATCAGACAAAAAGAGTATCCTATTTATCGAAAAGCAGGAGTGACGAGTATGATCATGATTACAATCCGACAAGCTTTGGTTCTGCTTCTACTCTTACCCGTGGCGGGCATCCCGTTTGCCTCGGGCGACGAGTTGACACAAACATTTGCGTCCTGGACGCCGGGAGACAGTTCCAGTGAGGGTTGGTCGGTCGGGAATGGGGCTGTCGTGGTTAATGAACTTTCCTATACAAACACCACTCCGAACAGCCTCAAATTCCAATCGGGAATCGCCATTGACGGGTATCTCGATTTCCCTGTCATTACCAATGGCTTGGGTCGCCTCATCTTTTCCCACCGCCTCAGCAGTATCACCCCTACGAATATCCTCTTTCAAAAGCAGGTTTCCGGCGGATCTTGGACCACCTTGGCTGCCATCCAGGTTCTGGATTCATGGACTCGCTCCGATATTCCGATAAACGAATACGGGACCAATTATTTCCGGCTTTACCTGCCCGGCACCTTGCCTACACGCAAAGGCCTTTATCTTGATGACATTTGCGTGTCGAATCCTCCCGCACGCGTCGAGATCGGCAGTGCCATAGCCAGAACGCCTCTGGAATCTTCCACGATTCACGTCAACGATCCGGTCAACATAACCGCGTTTTACACCCCATACGGCATGCCCTCCAATCCCATTGCCATGACGGCATCATACCGGGTTGGTGAATCCGGCTCTTGGATCTCCATCGGCATGACCAACAACAACAACCTTTCCTTTACCACGGCCACCCCCATTCCCGGCCAGGGTCTGGTGACCGTCTATTACTACGTCACCGCCACCTTTGATGGCCCTCCGCCTGACGCGCCCCTCTCCCCCACCAACTTTCCCGCTGACGGTCGAGACGAACCGCTTTCGTATACGGTTATCGCACGCCCCTACAATTCCCAATATGATTCCGTATCGGTCACGAACCAGTTGACATCCACACTGACCCTCATCAATGACAACATGTGGGAATCCTTCATCGCCTATACCGGGGCTTCCTTCAACATCGGCTTCAGTCTCAGCAATAACACAACCACCACGTCTTGGGGCGACACCGACCCGGTCACCAACATTCCACCCTTCACGCAACAGGCGGATCTGAACTCTTTTCCCATCCACATTATCCCCACCACCAACACGGGACAATTCGTCGTCCGTTTCGCGGAAACCAATCGCGCTTACACCTTCAAACAGGCCGAGGCGCACAACTTCGACTCCTGGTCGTTCCCGAACATCGGTAACGACACCAATGCCCAATGGACGTTGCACCAAGGCTGCCTGTCTGCTCAGGACGGCATCAAACTCCGAAACACGTTCGCCGTCCTCGAAAGCAACACGACGGCGTGGATCGCTTCGCCGAAACTTCCCGACGGCATCGGGGAAATCTCCTTCTGGTACCGCAATTTCAATACCAACGGCACACCCATCACCGCCGCTTACGTGGAAAAATCGAAAACCGGCGGGACCAACGATGCCGACTGGGTCCGCATCGCAACCGTCAATGACATTTACGCAAACGGCTGGAACCGGTTCACCGTGGTCCCCGCGGACCGCACCTATTCCTTCGTTCGCGTCAGGAACAGCACCAATGTTCCCAATGCGCGCCTGTGTCTCGACGAACTGATGGTCGCCATGCCCGGCGCCGGCGTTCTCTTCACCAACGTGTCCCACACCCCGGCCTCCCCGGCCGCATCCAATTCCGTGACGGTGAGCGCCACGATCACGCCCGCCGGCAACGCGTCGGATGTGACCGCCACGCTCTGGTATCGCGCGGGATCCACCGGGACCTGGGCGTCGACCGGCATGACCCCGTCTGACAACCTCTTCACCACCTCCATTCCGGCGGGATCGGGCGACAAATCCGGCGGGGCCGGGCTCGTGCAATACTATATCGAATGCACCTTCTCGGGTTTTGAAAGCAACCTTTCCAGCCCCTTCGTTTACCCGGAATTCGGAAGCAACTCACCCCTGACGTACGTCGTGAAGTCGGCCACGCTCGTGGCCACCAACGCGACTTCGGAACCCGCTCCGCCGCTCACGGGAGCCGAGACACGCCTCTGCGTCGATATGATCCCCCAGGACGGGGCGTCCAACATCGCCGTGACCGCCTCGTATCGCCTGAACCGAACCGGCGACTACACGAACCTTCCGATGGCTTGGGTGACCAACAACACCTATCGCACGACCGCCGCGATCCCCGCTCAATCCCTGTACGGACAAGCCTTGGAGTATTTCTTCACCGCCACCTTCGACGGACCGGATGCCGTGTCCCCGACAAACTACCCCGCCAACGCATCTGCAACCGTCTTCAACACCGTCTTTCATGCCCCCGCATGGACATCCACCTATTCCGGCGTTTGCGTCACCGGCGATGTGGAGCGGCCTATGTATCTGTCCGGCGACAACAACTGGCGGGCAGTCGTGACCAATATGGCCACAACCAACTCCCGCTTCCGCTTTGCCGGAACCGGGCCCGGTTCTCCCGTCTGGCGCGAAGAAAATCAAAGCGTTACGAATCTTCCTGTTTACGGAACCGCCGAAACCAACGGCAGCCTGAGCGACATTCTGATGGCGGGCCCGATTTCCGGCACGCTGCTCTTCCAATTAAACGAAACCGGCCAGTACAGTGTCCAGAAAGCGGCCTACGCCTCTGCTTTTTCCTGGCCGTCCAACACCTACGGCTGGTACGCCCACGACGGATGGCTCCTCGGCGGGCGCGGCAGCGACGAAAGCGACTACGATCAAGACCGCGTTTTCTCAGGCCCATTTGTGATCCTGAGAGGCGCGGGACTGTCTGGAGCCGGCACCAACAACTTCCTGCGCTCGCCCGAAATGACGAACGGAATTGGGGAAATCTCGTTCTTTTACCGCAATTACGCAAGCGACGGTTCGCAACCGGTCAAATTCGTCGTTGAAGTCGCCCCAACCGCCACCGCCGAAACCTGGCAGGCCGTGGCCACCGTCACCAACATCCTGTCCGCGGATTACCGCTTTTTCTATACGTTCCTGTCGGACCGGGTCAATAAATACGTCCGTATCCGGAACGATTCCCCCAATGAAGAGGAAAAAAGGCTTTGCCTCGACGAGGTGGTGGTGACGGATGGCGGCGCCAGCGTGACCTTCTCGAACCTCACCCTCGCCCCGACAAATCCGACGATTATGGACCCGGTTACCGTCTCCGTAACATTGACGCCCCAGACCGGCGCCTCCGATTTTACGCCTGTCCTGTGGTACCGGGCGGGCACCAACGAAGGCGCCTATTACGAATCGCTTGTCATGACCAATGTTTCAGACGACCTCTACCGCACGACGATTCCCAACGGCTATGTCGGCAATATGTACTTTTTTATTCAATGCGGTTTCAGCGGGTTCGGATCCGCCTATTCCAGCCCCGCGTATTATCCGTACGGTGGATCCGCCAATGCTATCGTCTATACAAATGTGGACGGAGGGGTCTTCGAAGGCTTTGAAACGTGGCCCTATGCCATTTCCGAGAGAGATTTTATCGGGGCCGAGTTCAACGACTGGATGGTTTTCAACTCCTATTGCGCGGGGGGCGGTAATTACTTTGCCGCACCCACTTCCACCAACAAAGCAATCTGGTTTGTGAAAGGCGCTATTCCACGCCGCCCCGACAACAACCTCAAGGATTCATTTTTGATCACGCCCGTGATAACCAATCTTTACGGAATGGTTCACCTGACGTTCAGCCTTCGCAACCTTTCGGCTAATCTGTTCAACACGATTGGTCTCTATACAACTTACGACTATTCCCCCTCGACCAACTTTTCGGACTCGAATGTATGGAACTTCGTCGGCTCATTCACGCCAACCAGCAACACGGCATGGACGGAGTATCAAGTGGATTTCACCAATAACGACTTTCGCATTCTGTTGTGCAAACTGTCCGGGGAAAGTTTTATTGGCATCGATCGGGTGGAAATCGCCCAACGCTCATCCCTGGTGACCTTCAGCAACCTGTTGGTTCATCCCGGGTATCCGGCCAGCAACGATCTGGTCTGGATATCCTGCGAGATCGACAGCGTGAAACCCGGCATGCCGGCGTTTAATCTCAATCCCTCGTTGCGGTACAAGTTGCCCGGCGGGGTTTTCCAGCCCCCCATCGCCATGACCCGGCTGGAAGGCACGCGCAGTTTCACCACGGCTTCCGGCATCCCCGCCTCCGCCTGGGATAAGGATGTCTCCTATTACATTGAATGCGCGTTCGACGGCTATAGCCATACCCCGGCGCTCAACCAAAGCCCCATGCCCTTTCCCACCAACAACCCCACGACCGAACCGCTGCTGTACCGCCCCCGCCTCAAGATGAGCGATTATGGCACGTTCGAGGTGGGACCGGTCGCGGGAGTCGCCCAAATGGACCTTCTGGACGACTACGTCTGGCAGGGCGTGCTCAACCTTGCCACCCCCGTCGACGGGATGGCCTTCCGCTATTACGGCAGCTCCAACTACACCGGTCAGGGTTTTTCCGGTTCCGTGTCCAACTGGGGCCGCCCCGTTGACCACTGGAAAACCAATCTGCCCCAGGTGGCCACCGCGGTCGCCAACACGGCCGAGTTCATTTCCATCGCCGGCTCGCTTTCCGACCAATATCTCTTCCGGCTCGACGAACAGACCGGCGACTATTCCGCGCAACAATGCGTGGCGCAGGATCTCGAAAACTGGGGCGCCACGCCCAATTATATTTTCTCGGGCAGCAGCGAATCGGATCAGCTACTCATGACGTTCGACAATTGGCCGTCAAATACAGTCCGCACGCAATTCGACAATTTCGATCTTGCCGCGACGTGGACCAACAAGAACGGATCAAAAGGGTTCAACTACTATACCAATATGTGGTATGCCGGTAACGCAAGCTGGGGCATTTACGACGCGGCTTTGGTGCGGACAAACCTTTCCGGCAGCAGCCTTACCTATGCCGTGGCCCTCAATCCCACGAACACCATCAAAGGGAAAGTCATCAATTCCCAGGTCATCTACAATCCCCTGAAAGGCGTGGGCGTCATTTCTTTCAAATACCGCTCTGGCCATACCAACGCTTACGACGCCGTGGAAGACAAATGGATCCCCGCCGACCCGATTCCCGTGACCTTGAAAATATGGACGTCCCCGACCAATGGAATCGATAGCGAGTCGAAAGCGGGATGGGAACTGGTCGATACGATCACGAATATCACCGACAAAACGAAATGGACTTCCCACGTCTGCAACGTCAACACCGGAGCCTATCGTTGCGTGATCATCGAACATGCGGAGGGCGCCGAGAAGGTTCTCTTGGACGATCTCTCCTTCAGCGATTTTAATGCCCGCTACTACGAAACCAACGGCTGGAAAGCTTCCGAAGTTTGGATTCAGTCCAAAAGCGGTTATACATCGAGCCTCTATGGCATCGAATTCGACTCCCGCCGCTTCACGGCCGAACCCTATTTGAAAACACCCGTGATCCAAGGCGGAGTCGGATTCTTCAACTTCTGGTACAAGAACGCCTCCAACGATGGATCCAGCGTCAGTTTCGATGTCTACTTCTGCCGGACAGACGAAGGCGGAGGTGATCTTGGACAAATCAAGATCGGCTCGGGCAGCAACACCAGCGCCACGTATACCCAGTTCGCCGCCTCCCCAATGACCAATCAGACCGGCTACATGAAGATCGTGCCCACCTCCACCAACCGCTTGGTCATCGACGACGTTCTCGTCACCGGGCGACCCGGCACCAACACGTGGGAGGCCAACAACGCCCAAATCGCCAACGAAACCGACCGGCGCTTCAGGGGGACCGCCCTCTACCTGAATAACAGCCTGAGCGGGAGCGGCGATATCAAGGAAAACGAATGGCCGTACATCAAAACCCCCTACCTGCCTCACGGCATTGGGGAAGTCAGTTTCTGGTACCGAAACTGGGAACAGTTCACCGCCCCCACCCCGGCCACGATCCACCTCCAGAAATCCGAAAAAGGGGCGGATGGGAACACCAACTGGGTCACCTTCGCCAGCCTCACCAACATCGTGAACAAGTCTTATCACTATTATCGAACCTATCTATACGACACGCAGAACCGCTATGTCCGGATCATCAACGACACGAACAATGCCACAGCCCGTGTCGCAATCGACGAATTCGTGGTCACCGCCCCCCTCGCCGCGGACATCACCCTCTCCAATCTCCGCATCGATCCCGAGGCGCCGATCTATTCGAATGACGTCCACGTCCTGGTGGATCTGAAAGACCCCTTCCTTGATCCCGCCGGCATCGAGTTGTTCGCCCAGTTCAGCGTCGCCACAAACCATGGAGGTTGGACGGACACCAATTCGCTGGCCATGGAGATCGTCAGCGCCACCCCCTCGAACCGAACCTGGACCTACCGGACGATCGAACCCATTCCCAAGCAACCGTCCGACCGCTTCGTCCTGTACCAGATCAAGGCCACTTTCAGCGGACTCAATGCGGCCAACAACACCTCGCCCAAATACGAGCGATCCTTCAGTACCCCCTCCTTCTATTATCCGCTCGATTACGGCACCAGCACCCCCTACTACATCGTTCTGTCATGCCCCACCAATGCCGTCTGGATCAACGAAATCGATCCGGGCGTCGGATATTCGTATGGTGAACATTACTGGGATTTTGTCGAAATCGCGGGCCGTCATTACACCGATATTAGCGGATGGAATGTCGTCTTTCTGAATGCCGATGCGGAGGTTGACTTCACCTACCCCATCCCCGCCAACACGTTCTTGGCAAGTCAAACAAATGGTTTCGGTTTCTATGTGCTTGGGAAGGATTCTCTTACGTTAGGCAACCTCTATTATCCCGAACTTTTCCCGCCCGTTTTTGTCAATCAAAAACTTGACGACGCCGACAACATGTCATACCCTGGCGGCGTAGCGCTTCAGCGGCCGGCCGGTATGTATTGCGGTGCGGTCGCGTTCGGAACCGATATCTCCCAAGTCAGCGCATTGACTCAACGTCGATTCACCTGGATTGACGCCGACGGAGCAGACTACTACGACGATTGGCCGTGCAGTATCAGCATGGTCGGAACCGGTTCATTCGTGTCCGCCTTTTCCCCGAAATTCAGCGCGGATCCTGCAACACCTGGCTGGATCAACGAGGGCCAGACGCTTATCCCGCAAACAGGCTTGGACGAAAACAAGCCCCCCACCTCCGTCTCCATCGTCGGTTTCGAGCTATTCGAAGACAGGCTCTGGTTCACCGTCACCGGCACCAACGGCTGGTATCCCGGTCTGTGGCTCACCACCAACCTCTCCCTTCCATCCTCATGGACCAACGTGTCGGACACGTCCCAATTCCATCTGTACAAGGAGATCCAACCTGACGGGACGTATCTGATGTATTATAACGTTCCCACCGGAGCCCCGGCCTATTTCTTCAAGGTGGTCACAACCAACGCGTCCCAATACTAACCGTAGCCTTCCGGCTGGAGTGCTTATGATCGATGTCTCGGTCGTCGTTCCCGTCTACAACGAAGTTGAAAGCGTAAACCTGCTTGTCGAAAAACTGTCGGCGGCGCTGCCCCGCCTAAACCGCTCGTGGGAAATCGTGCTGGTCGACGACGGCAGCATCGACGGCACGTGGGACAAGATGAAAAGCCTGGCCGCCCGGTTTCACGGCCTGCGCCTGGTCCGGTTGCGCCGCAACTTCGGGCAAACCGCGGCCATGAGCGCCGGTTTCGATCAGGCCAGAGGCCGGCTCGTTGTCACACTGGACGCCGACCTCCAGAACGATCCCGATGACATTCCCCTACTCATCGAAACGCTCGAGAAGCAGGATCTCGATGTGGTCAGCGGCTGGCGTAAAAACAGGAAGGACCCCTTCCTCAACCGCCGTCTCCCTTCCATCCTCGCCAACGGCGTCATCAGCCGCTTCACGGGCGTGCGGCTTCACGATTACGGCTGCACGCTCAAAGCCTACCGGCGTGAAGTGGTTCAAAACCTGAGCCTTTACGGAGAAATGCACCGCTTCATTCCCGCGCTCGCCAGTTGGGTGGGCGGATCCATCGGCGAGGTGCCGGTCCAGCACCATCCGCGCCGTTTCGGAAAATCCAAGTATGGCATCTCCCGAACCATCCGGGTTGTGCTGGACCTGATCACCGTCAACTTTCTCCTTCGCTACAGCACCCGGCCCATCCAGATTTTCGGACGGCTCGGCCTTTTTTCCCTCCTCGCCGGTTTCCTCATGATGGCGATCCTCGTGCTCCCCCACCTGCTCTATCCCTTCTGGGGCCACCCCGTCATCGCTGAACTCGTCAAACTCGCCAAGCGCCCCTTCTGGGTCACCACCCCCTTTATGCTGATCTTCTTCGGCATCCAGTTTATCAGCATGGGCCTGCTCGCCGAGTTGCAGACCCGGACTTACCACGAATCCCAGAAAAAGCCCGTCTACACCATCCGGGAAACCGTGGAATCCTGATGCGCCAAGCCCCCTTTTCGAAGGAGAACCGTCCATGCACATGCGCCCGAGCAGAGTCCTTGCCAAGTTGCGCAAGGGTCTGGCCGTCAGCAGTTTCAAAACCAACCTGACTTGCCCCCGCGCCGTGGAAATCGCGGCCATGCTGGGCTTCGATTGCGTCTGGCTGTGCCGGGAGCACACCCCCTCCGACCTCCAGACCGTCGAACATCAGATCCTGGCCGCCAAGACGCATGATGTCGACGCGCTCGTCCGCGTCCCGCGGGGCAGCTACAGCGACATGATCGTCCCCTTTGAACTGGACGCCTCCGGCATCATGGTCCCCCATTGCATGAGCGCGGCGGACGCCCGTCAAATCGCCAAAACAGCGCGTTTCCATCCCGTGGGCCGCCGCCCCGTGGATGGCGGCAACGCCGATGGCGCCTATTGCAACATCGAGTTCACCCAATATTTGAAGGAAGCCAACGAACAACGGTTCATCATCATTCAAATCGAGGATCCCGAACCCCTCGAGGAACTTGACGCCATCGCCGCCGTGCCGGGCATCGATATGCTCTTTTTCGGACCGGGCGATTTCTCCCATTCCATCGGCGCACCCGGCCAGTTCGACCATCCCCGCCTGGCGGCCGCCCGCCGCCTGGTGGCAGAAGCCGCCGTCACACACGGCAAGTTTGCCGGCACGGTGGGCATGCCCACCCCTGAACTCCTCGCCATGGGCTATCGCTTCTTTAACTTCGCCGCGGATGTCATCGCCCTTTCGGAATACTGCAAGGAGAAGATCGCGGCATTCCAGACGGCCGTCGCCGGCGTCGTCAACTGAAAAACGGCCAGGATGTTCATGAGCAAACTATTTCCCGTCACCTTTCAACCTTCCGGCCGCACGGTCCACGTCCCAACCGGAACCCCCATCGCCCATGCCGCCTCAAAAGCCGGCATTTCCATCCAGACGCCCTGCGGCGGAACCGGCACCTGCGGGAAATGCCTCGTCCGCATCAGAGCCGGCGCCTGCATGCCCACCCCGGCGGAAATCAGCACCCTGCCTGAAGACCGCCTCCGGGCCGGCTTCCGTCTGGCTTGCCAGGCCCGCATCACGGAACCCCTCGTCGTTGAAATCCCCGACGCATCCCTGCTCCAAACCCGGCAAAAAATCCTGACCGTCGATTCGGGCGATTCCCTCGCCGCTCAACCCCGGCTCCACAAGAAATCCGTCACGCTTATTCCGCCCCAGCAGGCGGATGCCGCTTCCGACTTCGACCGCCTGGCCTCGGCGGCCGGTCCGTTCACGCCCACCCTCACCGCGTTGCAACACCTGCCCGCCGCGCTTCGCGAGTCCGCCTTTACGGTCACAACCGTGGAAGCGGGCGGCCTTCTCCTCGACGTCGAACCCGGGGACACCACGGCTCATGCGTTCGGCCTGGCGGTCGACATTGGGAGCACCACCCTCGTGGGCACCCTCATCGACCTCATGTCCGGCCGCGATCTCGCTGTTGCCGCGCGCATCAATCCGCAAACCTCTTTCGGGGATGACGTGCTTTCCCGAATCCGGAAATGCCGCGAGGAAGCCGAGGGCCTGCCCATCCTCCGGAATGCCGTGTTGACCGCCATCAACGGAATCGTCGACGACCTTTGCGAGCGAACCGGGACCGATTCGGCCCGAATTTACGAGTCCGCGTTCGCCGGCAACACCACCATGCAGCAGATCTTCTGCGGCCTGGATCCTTCGTCGCTCGGAGAGTTGCCGTTTGTGCCGGTCTCCACCATGCCCCTCCGTTTCCGAGCCGCCGATCTTGACCTGGCCATACACCCCGAAGCCCAGGTCTTCGTCTTTCCCCAGATCGGCGGATTCGTCGGCGGCGACACGGTCTCGGGCATCATCGCCACCCGCCTGGACAGGCTTGCCAAAGCCGCGCTCTTTGTGGACATCGGAACCAACGGCGAAATCGCGCTTTCCCGCGACGGCCGCCTCATCGCCACATCCGTTGCCGCGGGGCCGGCTTTCGAGGGCGCCCGTATCGTCAACGGCATGCGCGCCGCGGCCGGCGCCATTGAAAACGTGGCGATTGGCGACACCGTCCAACTTCATGTCATCGGCGAAACCAAGGCCGCCGGCATTTGCGGAACAGGCCTCATTGACGCCGTCGCCGAACTGCTCCGTCACGGCATCGTCGATTCGACGGGCCGCATCGTTGACCCCGATGAGGCGCCCGCCGCCCTCCCCCCCTCCATCCGCGCCCGCATTTTCCGCGACCGGGGAGAAAACCATTTTGTCCTGGCTGAACCGGATCAATCGGCCACCGGCGCCCCGCTCCTGCTCTACCAGAAGGATATCCGGGAATTGCAGCTCGCCAACGGCGCCATCCGTGCCGGCATCCGACTTCTCCTGAAGCAGGAAAACATGACGGAAGCGGACCTTGAAATCGTCCTGCTCGCGGGCGCCTTCGGCAACTATATCCGCAAGGAGAACGCGCTGCGCATCGGCATGCTCCCCGCCGTCGCGCCCGATCGCATTCGATTCGTCGGCAATGCCGCTTCCTTCGGCGCCAAACGGGCGCTCCTCGCGGAAGCAGAAAAGGAAAACGCGGCGGCGGTGGTGCGGAAAACACGCCACATCGACTTGTCACGGAATCCCGAGTTCATGAACGAATTCAGCATGGCGATGCTTTTCCCCGATGCCTGATCGGATCCGGAACGGCAAGGCAAAAAAAAGAGGCGCGCCGGAAACTCCGACGCGCCTGAATATCGCACGATTCTCCCGCCTCAGCGGCGGCGCCTCATATGCCGTTGCCCCCGCGGGGACTTGGCAATGTTCACTTCCAACACACTGCCTTTCACGTCCTTGCCATGCAATGCCCGAATCGCCGCCTCGGCCTCGGCCGGCACAGGCATATCGACAAAGCCAAACGCCTTTTTCTCACCATGCTTGACGATCAGGCGGATGTTCTGAACCTTGCCGAATTTCCCGAACTCCTGCGCAACGTCTTCCCGCGTCATCTCCAGAGACATGTTGCCCACGTAAATCTCCGCGGGACCGTCCCGGCGGACGGCTGCAGCGCCCCCCCCCTGGAACGGCCGGTTGCGAAACGCGGGACGCTGTCCCCCTTGGGCCGGCCCTTTCCAGCGACGTCCCAAAAGAAGCCCCAGGATGAAAAACACCAGGGCGCTGATTGCCACATAATAGACCAGGTCTCCGGTCGCCCACGCCATTCCCGTTTGATTACAACACTCAATCGTCATCGCAAAACCTCTTCCTCTCTTGTCCGTTCGGCCAATCTTACCGCATCTCCAGGAATCCATCGAGTTTGCGCAGGCGGGTCGGATGGCGCAACTTGCGAAGGGCCTTGGCTTCGATTTGCCGGATGCGTTCCCGGGTCACCGAAAACTGCTTTCCGACCTCCTCCAGCGTCCGCGGATACCCGTCCGCCAACCCGAACCGCAGGTTCAGCACCTGCCGCTCCCGTTCGGTCAACGTGTCCAGAACGTCTTTGATCCGCTCCTTGAGCAGACTGTAGGCGGTCATTTCCGACGGATTTTCCGCGCCTTTGTCCTCGATGAAATCGCCAAAATGGGCGTCATCGCCATCACCGACAGGACTCTGCAGGGAAATGGGTTGCTGGGCCATCTTGTAGACGGCGCGCACCCGTTCGACCGGCAGGGACATCTCTTCGGCGACTTCCTCGGGCGTGGGTTCCCGACCCAGTTCCTGAACCAATTTCTTCTGCACGCGCATCAGCTTGTTGATCGTCTCGATCATGTGGACCGGGATCCGAATCGTCCGGGCCTGATCCGCAATCGCCCGGGTGGCGGCCTGGCGAATCCACCAGGTCGCGTACGTGCTGAACTTATACCCGCGGCGATACTCGAATTTCTCCACCGCTTTCATCAGACCCGTATTCCCTTCCTGAATGAGATCCAGGAAAGAAAGACCCCGGTTCATGTATTTCTTGACGATGCTGATCACCAGGCGCAGATTCGCCTCCACCATCTCCGTGCGGGCCGCCATGCCTTTCTTCATGGCATCCTTCAGCGCTCGCCCTTTCAACACGAAGGATTCCGCGTCCATGCAGACCTCCTCTTCCAGCCGGCGAACCTGCGCATGAAGGGCGGCCAGTTTCTCGTCCCGGCTACGGCTGGTCTTGCGGGTTTTGAGCCGGGAAATCTCTTCCACGGCATCCACGCATTCGCGGAAGTAATGGCGCTCTTCGTCGTTCCGAGTCCGTTCGCCGTCGATCCGGCTGGCCATGCTTTCCACTTCTTTCTGCTTCAGGGAAAGCCGATCGAACTGGGCGGCCAGTTTTTTACGAACCTTGGCCATCTCTTTCTGCCGGGACACGCGTTCCTTTTCGCTCATGCGGCTCGACCGGCGGAACTCTCTGAACGCTTTGACCAGCCCCTTGTGCAGCTTTTGGATGTCTCGCTCGATCCGTTCGAGGTTTTTGAAATAGGATTCGCGGTTGTCCACAAACTTGTCTTGGATCACTCGGTCAAAGCGTTCTTTCCCGCTCTTCAGCCGATCCACAAGCCGCATGTATTCCACCGCCGCAAACCCGAACTCGTTAAAGGCGGTCTTCGTCAGCACTTCCGCTTCCTCGATCCGCTTGCAGATCTCCACCTCCTGCTCGCGGCTCAACAGCGGCACCTGCCCCATCTGATGGAGATACATCCGGATCGGATCGTCAAAAATGTCCAGCCGCTCGCCTTTGGCCGCCGAGCTGATCTTTTCACCCTCTTTGCGGGCTTTTTCGACGTCCGTCGCCTCAATGACGTCGATCTCCATGGCCCTCAATAATTCGAGGTAGCCTTCCAAATCATCCGGATTGATGACGGTCTCCGGTATGATCTCGTTGATGTCCTCGAACGTCAGGTACCCTTGCTCCTCGGCAAGCCGGATCAACTCCTTGATCTTCAGCTGCCGCTCCTCACGACCCGCCCCCGTCACCGGTGAAAGCTTGGGCGCGTCCGTCACGCGCCCCGCTTTCTTTTTCCCGATCACAACGGGTGGAGACGCCAGTACCGCTTGTACTGGGACGCCTTTCTCAGAACCCGGTTTGGCCTTTTCCGGCATGGGCGCGGGTGGATTTGATTTGGCTGCGCGGACGACGGCCGGCGTCACTTTTTTGGAGGATGTGGCGGATGCCGCCTTTTTGACCGGTTTCGGGACGCTGCCGGACGCTCGGTGAGACGCCGTTTTCTTCACTGTTTTTACCGACTTCCGGTCCGGTTTTCGTGCGTTATCCATCGTCACCTCAAAAGCGGACTCTCGAGTTGGGCAAGAAAAACCTATTATAGGTGTTTTGCAAAGGGATGACTATATTCCTTCCGCCCTGTTCGCGCAAGTTTTTTTTATACAATCATCCATCGCGGGAAAGACGTGCAAGACTTCCGGATTCACGGCTTCTCAGAATCCCTTAATTCCGTCATAACCGCTTGAGCGCGAACATGTAACACCGTCAGTCCGGCCGCTTTCGCCCATTCCGCGGCCAGGTCGGCGGCCTCGATCGCTTGTTCGACCTGCTTGAGCCCGCATCGAATCCGCGCCGCCCGGTACATTCGGTCCGCCGCGACCGCGTTCAGCCCCGCCTTCCCGTAAGCATGCCCCGCCTGTTCGAGCGCCGCCGCGCTTTCTCCCGGACGGCGGGCTCTTTGCCACGCGGCGCTTTCCTCGTCGAAAACGGCGCCGGCCTTTCCCGGCGCCTCGTCCAGCAACATCCGCCCCCGCAGACGCGCATAGACCGCCGCCAGGAAAGGATCCGCCTGTTTGCGACCCATCCGCTTCGCCGCTTCCTGAAGCGCCTCAGCCGCCCGGGCCTTGTCGCCCCTCTTCAGTGCCGCTTCAGCCAGAATCAGGTGAAGGTCCGCCGCCAATCGTCCGTTCTTATCCACCCCGGGGCGCCGCAGGGCTTGGGCGGCCAGGTGCGCCGCCGCCTCTCCGATCCCGGTTTCCAGCTTCACACGGGCCAGCGCAGTCTCCGCGCGTGCCGCGGCGCCTTCGTCGCCGGCCAGCAGCGCCTCGTCCCGGGCGGCTTCCAGCAGCCCCGGAGCTTCCGCCAGCCGGCCCTGGGCAATCCGGCAGGCCGCCAACTGGTAGCGGCAGCGGGCCGCCGCCCGTCCGTCATCCCGGATCGAGGCCCGGTTCAACGCCTCGGCAAACAGGCCGGCCGCAGTGTCGTAGTCGCCCTGGCTGAAAGCGGCTTCACCCGCTTCCCGTGCCAGTTTCAGGGGTTCGTCCTCCAGCACTGGCGCGGGGGCATGCATACATCCGGCCGCCAGCAATGCCGCAAAAAACGGACTGACCAGGCTCCATCTCGCTCTCTTCATGGCACCGCCTCCCCGATCGGAATCGCCACCGGGTCCGTCGGATTCGCGCCCGCTTCGCCCGCGGGCGCATATTTCCGCAACAGCCAGTGGCGTTGCAGCGTTTCCATCACGCGCCGCGTTTCCCGAAGCGCGGCTTCCGTCTCGCGCAAGACCGGCTTCACATCCGCTTCCTCCACCTTCTTCGAGGCGGCATTCATCAACTGGCGCGACTCCTTCAGCGTGGATTCCGCTTCGTTCAACAACGGCCGCACGTCCGTCTGCTCCACTTTTTTCGCGGCAGTCGCGGTCAGCGCCTGCAAATCGCCCGTCAGCCCTTTCAGCCGCGTCGCTACCTCCTGAAGCTCCGTCGTCAGGGCGGGAATCTGGGGCGAGGCCTTCTCCAGTTCCACCGTGATCGCGTTCAGTCGCGCCGCCAGCGCCTCGTCATGCAACAGCGTGCCCACCACCCCTTTGCCCTCCTGCACGGACGTCAGGATGCCGTTCACATTCGCCAGGATGCCCTGCACCTCCTCCAGCATGGGCACCACCGTGCGGCGCACTTCCTCCAACACCTCGGACATCTTTTCGATGAGCTGCACGTCCTCCACGGATGGAATGGTCGCTCCGTTCTCCATGACCGGGAACCGGCGGTCGCCCAGCGTGATTTCCACAAACGCATCGCCTGCCACCTGGAACTTCTTCTTCACCACCGCCACGGAGTTGGTCCGGACCATGCTGCGGAAACGCCCCCGCAGGATGTAGACCGTTTGCAGTTCGCCGGACTCGTTCGGCGCAATATCGCCCACCCGGCCGGCAATGGCCCCCTGAATCCGCACCTCTGCGTCCTGATGCAGATCCAGCGCCCCTTTGGCGGGAAACACCGTCTTCAGCACAAAGTCCTTTTCAAGCCATCCCTGGGCTCGCCCGGCCAGGAAAAGGGCCGCTAGAAAAAGCAGGGCGCAACCCAGCACGAACGCGCCAACCAGCTCATCCACGAATCGCAATCGAGTGGGTCCAATAGTCATCGATCCGTCTCCTCCCTTCCACACCAGGTCCGGCCCCGGGTCGCATAACGAGTCGCCCCCAACCGCACCGCCCGTTCCACAACCTCGTCATCCTGTGTAATCCACAGGATCGCCGCGCCCCGCTTGGTCGCGTCCACGGCTGTTTCGAACAACCCCTCCAACGAACCGCGCGGAGCATCCATTTCCGGCCGCTCCAGAATAACAAGAACCGGACTGCCCAGAAAAGCGCGAACCCATTCCAACCGCCTTAAATCCCCTTTGCGCACGCCATCCGGCCGGCCCCCCGGCACGCCGTCCAATCCCATCCGACGGGCCAGCGTCAGGGCCGCTCTTTCGGAATCGGCTGCGGCCTTCCCGTGATGCATCTTGCAACGCAATGTCAGGTTGTCCATCACCGTCAGGTTATGAACCCAGCCGTGAAAATCGAAAACCCGCCCAATCCGACCCCTTGCCCGCGCCTGTTCCAACGGCGGACTCGCCACCCAGTCCTTCCCCATGAAACACACTTCCCCGGGCCCGCACGGAAGCAGGCCTTGCGCCGCATCAGCCAGCGGGAAAAAATCAAATGCCGCCGACCGGTTGTCCACGGCCCGCTCCGGGACCACGACGGCGGAGCCGCCGGGCGCCAACCCGAAGCTCACGTCTCGCAACGCCTCCTCCGGATGCCCGGGGTAGCACAGAACAGCACGGTTAAAATGCAGAATGGGAGCCCCTTCAGACATAGGTCACCGCCGATATCAGCGCCGAAATAATCACCAGCGCAAAGGTGGACCGCACCACGGCGCGCGTCGTGGCCTGGGGGATTTCCGTCATGTTGCCCCGAATGCCCAGGCCTTCCGCGCACGCGATGGCGGCGGTGGTCATCCCCGGAAGCAGGGTCTTGGCCAGGAAACTCGGACCGTCCGCCCTGCCGACGGCATTGAACACGCCGTCCAGGAAAATGTCGGGCGCCGGCATCAGGCCCAGCAAAGCGCCGCATAAATAGCCGGCCGTGAACGCAACCGTCACGAAAATCACGGCCAGGCAGAAGACCGATATGCCCGCTCCCAAAACGCGGGGCATCACCAAATAGATCATCGGATCCAAACCCTGGGCATCCAGAACTTTCACGTCGCCGTTGGCGGTCATGCTCGCCATCTCCGCCGCAATCGCGGCGCCGCTGCGGCCAATCATGACGAAGTTGACCAGCAAGGGCGTCAACTCGCGCATCAGGACCAGCACCAGCACGGCGCCGGTCAGCGATGCCTGGCCCGACATGCCGGACAGGATCTGGGCCTGCACCACCGCCATGATCCCCATCAGCACCGCTAGAACCAGGATGAACGGAATGCCCTGAATGGCGGTGTAATAGATTTGCCGGGTCAACACCCGTAACAGGGGACGATTCCACAAAGAGGGACGGACCGACAGGGATAGAACGGCGCAAAGCATTCCCGTGATATGCGGCAACAGCCGCAAACGGGACAAGGTTCGCTTGCCCATGACGCCGAGAAAAGACATCCGCTCCCCCCTTTTATGCCGGCTCGCCGGCGCCTTCCGACGGAAACGTTGCGAGCGCCTCACGGGCGGCCGCCGTCTCCGCCGCGCGCTTGCTTTTCCCACGCCCCCGGCCCAACAACCGCTTCCCCGCCGTCACTTCCATCCGGAATTCCCGGGCATGCAACGGCCCCTCCTCGCCTTGAACCGAGTATACCGGCGAGACCTTCCACCGTTTTTGACAGAGTTGCTGCAACCGCCCCTTGGGATTCTCCTCCCCCTCGATCATGGCGTCCGACTCCAGTGCCGACACAAATAACTTGCGGAAAATGGCCGCCACCGCATTCACGCCCCCATCCTCGAACGCCGCGCCCAAAACGGCTTCCAGGGCATCCGCCAGATTGGACGCGCGGGAGCGCCCCCCCGTCTGCTCCTCCCCCTTACCTAGCTTCAACCACACGCCCAAGTCGATCCGCCTGGCCAGCTTGGACAGCGCCGCCCCGCTGGTCAACCGGCTGCGAGCCGCCGTCAGGCATCCCTCGTCCTGATCGGGAAACCGGTGGAACAGATAGGATGCGGCCACCAACCCCAACACCGCATCCCCCAGAAACTCCAGGCGCTGGTTGTCCACCCCTGTATCCGACCCGTTCTCGAAGCGAAAGGATCGGTGCAGAAAAGCCGCCTCCAACCGCACCTTCGATCGGAACCGATATCCCAGTTCCCGCTCCAGGGCGTGATAGGGATTCTTCGTGAACAATCGGATCATGGTCGTTTCATGCCCTCGGATGATAGGCCGCGTGGACGGACTTCAGCCGGTTCTTGTCCACGTGCGTGTATATCTGCGTCGTGGCAATGTCCGCATGCCCCAGCATCTCCTGGATCACCCGAAGCGGCGCGCCGTTCGCCAGCAGATGGGTGGCGAACGAATGTCGCAGGGTGTGGGGATGCAGGGGCCGTTCCAGACCCGCCTTCCGCGCCGTGTCCCGAATCAGTTTCCAAAGCCCCTGCCGGGAATACCGTTTCCCCCGCTGGGTCACAAACACCTCCCGCACCGCCGGGTCGGGTTTGAATTGCGGCCGTCCTTCCTCCAGATACCGCTTCAAATGCCGCTTCGCCTGGCTTCCGAACGGAATGACCCGCATCTTGCTCCCCTTGCCCATGCATCGGACAAAGCCTTCCTCCATCCGCATCTCGTCCAGCGTCAGTCCGCCCAGTTCCGAAATCCGCATGCCCGTCGCGTACAACAGTTCCAGCAGCGCCTTGTCCCGCATGTCATACCGGGTTTCTCCGGCCGGCGCCTGCAGCAGGCGGTCCACCTCACGCATCGATAGGGTGTCCGGAAGCACCTTCCACAGCCGCGGCGACTCCATCACCTCCGTCACGTTTTTCGCCAGCGCCCCTTCCCGCTGCATGAACCGGAACATCACCTTGATGGCCACCAACCGGCGCGAAATCGTGGAGGCGGCGGCGCCCCCCTCCTTTTCGTGGTGCATGAAATCCAGCACATCCGCTCGGCGGACCTCGTTGAATCCGCTCCGCCCTCGCGACTCGATAAACGTGGTGAAACGGCGCAGATCCGAGGCATAGGCCGCGCGCGTGTTCTCGCTCAACCCTTCCTCCAGCACCATCGCGTCCAGAAACCGTTCCACCCACGCATGCATGCCGGCACCGCCTCTTCCGGAGGTCGCTCAGGGACGGCCGGCGGAGGAGGCGTCTGATGGCATCCGCTTCGCCGGAATGTCGTTCGCTCCAAACCCAGCGCCCGTCACCGCGTATTCAATGTTCTTGCGGGCCAGCTTCATGCTGTCATACCGCACCGTAACGGAACCCGTGCCATGAAACACGATGGATTCGTCGAACACGCCGTCGAGCTTCGACAGGCTGTTCGATACGGCCTGGACGTCATTCTCCCCGGTCACGCCGGAAAGAGCAACCGTCATCGTCCGCAAATCCTGCTGACGGCAACCAGCCCCCACGGCCAAGCTTGCCGCCGCAACAAGACTGAGCATATAATGTTGCATGCGTGTCAGAATAGGTGAAATAGTTCCACTTGTCCAGCCCCGAGAAAACCCTCTCCCCCGGCTCGTTTGCTCTTGATGCCGGCCCCGCCGTTCCCTAGAGTTACCCCCATATCCGAAGGAGATCCCCATGATTCGTAAATGCCATGAAATGCCCGTGGAAGAACGCTCCAACATGCGCGGTGGGTCCGGCACAATCCGCTTCCGGCACGCGTTCAAACCGGATGAATTCACGGCCAAATCCCGCCTCTGCGCCACGCTCCTGATCCCACCGGGCGCCACGATCGGCAAACACGAGCACGTCAATGAAGACGAACTCTACGTCGTACTCGCCGGCTCCGGCCTGCTCGACGACGGCTCCACCCAAACCCGGATCAACCCCGGCGATGCCGTCCTGACCGGCGGCGGCGCCTCCCATGCCGTCATCAACGACGGCAACGAAACCCTCGAAATTCTGGCCGTCATCGTCTGCGTGTAACGGCATGCCCCCCTTCCCCGCATCCGCGCTGCTTGTGCCCCACACCCTCTTCGGCCAAGGTCGGATCGCCGCCTTGCCCGGCGCCTGCCGGCTTTGCGGACCGCGCGGCATGCTCGTCCATGGCGTCTCCCTCCGCAACAACGGCACACTCGACAACCTCCGCCTGGCCCGTGGCCAGGTGGAATGGACGGAATGGGAACACCCGGGCGGAGAACCCGAGCTGAATCAGGCGGAGCGCCTGCGACAGGCCGCCCGCGACACGCACGCCGATTGGATCGCCGCCGTCGGCGGCGGCAGCGTGCTGGATCTGGCCAAAACCGCCGCCGGGCTCTTCCACGAATCCGCGCCGGTCGCCGCCTTCTTTAAAGGGCAATCCATAACCTCACAGGGGATTCCTTTCCTCGCGGCGCCCACGACGGCCGGCACCGGCGCGGAAGCCACCCCCAATGCCGTGCTCACGGATTCCCGAACCGCCCTGAAAAAATCAATCCGCGACGACCGGTTCATGGCCCGCACGGTCATCCTCGACAGCGCCCTCTTGGCCGGCACTCCGCCCGCCGTAATCGCGCATTCCGGCATGGACGCCTTCACCCAGGCGCTGGAAGCCTATGTCAGCTCCAAAAGCAACGTGTGGAGCGACGCCGTGGCCCTGGCCGCGCTCGGGATGATCGGCGCCGCGCTCCCCCCCGTGTTTCGCGACTCCGCCTGCCCCGAGGCCGACTCGCTGCTGGCGGGCAGCTATATGGCCGGCATGGCGCTGGCCCAGGCCCGGCTGGGCGTGGTGCACGGCCTCGCCCATCCGCTCGGCGCCTTCTACCACCAGCCGCACGGGCTCGTCTGCGCCGTCTGCCTCCCCGCGGCTCTCGCCTTGAACCGCGAAGCCATGGGCGCCAAATATCAACTTCTGTCGGATGCCGTCGGAGGCGATATCGCCGCTTTCACCGACCAGCTTCTCGCCACCCTCCAAATTGCGAACCCCTTCAAGGGCAAAAGCGTGATCCGCAAAACGGAACTCGTGGAACAAACGCTGGCTTCAGGCTCGACCGCGGCCAATCCCAAAAAGATCACTCCCGCCGATGTGGAATTCCTGCTGGACCGCATGTTCGGCTGACCGTCATCCGGACGTACCGGATGCGCCCGTGGCGCCCAGGACACTCTCGTGCAACACCGTGTAGCGGGGGCCTTCCGCCGACAGCACGCTTTGCACCAGCAAAATCCGGTCCGCCGCGGAAATGCCGAACACGGATTTCGCACACTTGGTTTCCGCGAATGTCATTAGGGGGCTGACATCCACGCCGGGCCGGATCCGCCCCAGCGTGACATGCGGAACAAAAACGCTTTTCGCGTCATCCGGACATCCCGCCTCCCGCACCGCCTGACTCACCGTGGCGGCCAGTCGGCTCATCGCCTCCGCGCCCGGACCGGGCGTGACACCCGCCCACCAGACGGTCGGATGACGCGCGCCGAACCAGCCCACGTCGGCGGTCTCGAAAGAAAACGGTTCAATCCCCCGCACCGCGGCATCGAGAGCGGCCGTCAGCCCCTGCACCGCCTGCCGTTCGATGTCACCAAGAAAGGACAAGGTGACATGAAGATTCTCGGGCCGGATCCACCCGATCCGCAACCGCAGGCGGCGCGCCTGCTCCTGGAGCCTCGCCAAAGCGGCTCGCGTCTCGTCGGAGATCGGGAGCGCCACAAACGCACGTATGAACGGGCTTTCTTCCATTCCGTCAGTTAATTATGCTTTTTGTTTGCTGACGGAATGAGTGTGAAAGAAAGTGAAACAACAGACAAGCCCATATTTTTCAGTTCACCCCTCGTTGGCCGATAAAAGGAACAAATAAGAGTGGGTGGTCATTCCGAGCGGAGCCCTGAAGTGAGCGCTTCGCTCTACTTCAGGGCGAAGTCGAGGAATCTCGGACAGGGAAGCGAGAGTTGAGATCCCTCGACAAGCTCGGGATGACAGAATAAGATGGCAAATGAATGAGACCAACCAGCGGCTGCTGGCTAGCTCGCAGGGCTCGCAGCCAGGCCCACACGATAGATCAAGGCAAGGCGATCCCGATATGAGTGCGGTCTATTCTTGGAAAAGCGCGGATCCAACCCAACCCGACAAGGTGCGCGATAAGGGAAGATCGATCCCGATCCTGATGCCGACCCCGATATTCAGGCCAAGCCGACGCCGAAAACGCTGAGGGCTGTTCTTCGGAACCCGCACAACCGATCCAACCCGACAAGGTGCGCGACAAAGGAAGATCGACCCCAATAGAACTGCGGGCTGTTCTTGGAGCACAACCAACCCGCACCACCACCCATCCGCCATACACCCCAACATTTCCGCCGGACTGTCAAGACTCGTTAGAAATGTCCCCTTTGGGTTGTACCGGCGAGAGCCGGTTCTGGTGCCCCGCCC
>CAZSUH010000006.1:0-61003 GCA_964609905.1 uncultured Verrucomicrobiota bacterium | reverse complement strand
TGGTGGCCGCCGCCGAAACCGGCCTGCGCCTCAAGCCCGGCAAACTCGAGGGCCTGCGCGAGGTTCACGCCGGCGCCATTCCCGTGCGCGTGCCCGACGCCCAGCTCGCGTATCGCTTCCGCGACGCCGCCTGGTCAGCCGAACTGGCCGTGGAACGCACCCCGCCCTCCCTCTACGCGGAGGTGTTCAACCTTGGCTCCATCGGCGAAGGCGTGCTCTACGGCAGCGCGTCGATCAACTATCACATCAGCGGCGCGCCCGCCCGTGCCCTCAAGCTCCGCATCCCGGCCCGCCTCCAGAACATCGAATTCACCGGCCGCGACATCCGCAACTGGTCCCACGAGGGCGAAATCTGGACCGTAACGCTCCAGGAAAAGGTCATCGGCGCCTACACCCTCCTCGTCACCTTCGACCAGCGCATGGCCTACGATGCCGCCGACTTCGAGGCCGGCGGCATCGCCGCGCTCGAAACCGAGGGCGAGGTCGGCTACCTCGTCATCGCCAGCGACGCCAACCTGGCCCTGGCCGAGAAAAGCGCCGCCGCCGGGCTGATCCGCATCGACCGCGAGGAAATCCCCGCCTCCTATGCCCTGCTGGTGAACAATCCCGTGGTCGCCGCCTATAAATACGTGGGCGCCCCGCCCGCCGCCTCGTTCGCCTTCACCCGATTCGACACCGAACGGCTGATTGACCAGGTCGTGGACCACACCACGCTCGCCACCACGCTTTCCCGGGACGGCGAGGCCGTGACCACGGTCACCTATTTCATCAAAAACGCCTCGCAGCAGTATCTCCCCGTCGTGCTGCCCGCGGGCGCCACGCTCTGGTCCGTCCGCACGGGCTCGGAAGCCGGCTCCATGACGGAGGTCGCGCCCCTCAAGGGCGAAGCCGCCACTCTGATCCCGATCGGCCGCCTGCGCGATCCCAATACGCCGTTGAAAGTGGAACTGGCCTACGCCGCCGCGATCGCGCCGCTCGGTCCGCTGGGCGGCGCGCTCCGCCTCGAGGCGCCCGCCTCGCCCAACACCCAGGCCACATTCGCCCGCTGGTCGGTTCAGGCGCCGGCCGATTGGCGGATCCGCGTCACCGGCGGCACGCTGCTTCCCGACCAACCCCTCGACGCCGGCCTCTGGCAGGTGCTCCGAAACGTGACCATGCTCTGGAGCGTTCCCGTCTTGTCCGCCCCCTTCGCCGGCGTCAT
The DNA here is from genome assembly GCA_964609905.1 of uncultured Verrucomicrobiota bacterium. Taxonomy (GTDB): domain Bacteria; phylum Verrucomicrobiota; class Kiritimatiellia; order CAIKKV01; family CAIKKV01; genus CAZSUH01. The sequence continues at coordinate 59,802 of CAZSUH010000006.1, read as the reverse complement.
GTCCCTTGCCGTGCTGGCGGCGCTGGCCCTCCTCCTCTTCGCCGGCGCGCGCGGCCGCGGCGTCGGAATCGCCATCGGCCTGTCCATCCTTATCCTGGTGGCCGGCTTCATTCTCGCCGCCGCCGCGCAAGCGGGTATTCCATCGGACTGGTCCGACGGGTCGGACGTGTCCGACCTGTCCGTGAAGGCCGGCGACCTCCAGCCGTCCGCCAGCCGCATGCTGAATGTGTCGGGCGGCGCGCCGCTCACGATCGAACTCGACGCCGCGCCCGCCTGGCTGGGCACCGGCTTCACCCGCTTCCCCGTCCTCGCCTGCATGGCCGCGGGCGTCCTGCTCCTGATCGCCGCGGGTGTCCGCCGTTCCGCCGGCCTTCTGGGCGGGCTCGGTGTCGCGCTCTTCGCCGTGGGCGCCGCCGGCTTCACCGCGGGCCGGGTCCTTCTCACCCTCGCCCTGGCCGCGCTCCCGCCCCTGCTGATCGCCTTTTCCCTGCTCGCCGCCGCCTGGCGCGCCGGCCGCAACCGCCGCCCCCCGCCCATGGAGGAGCCGCTAAATCCGACCGATCGGTCGGATCCGTCGGATCGGTCCGATCCAGCCTCTTCTCCATCCACCCCCGCCACCCTGGCTCTTCTTTTCCTCTGCCTCGCCGGCTCCCTGCAAGCCGCGGAAAAACCGGCACAACAGGCGCCGCCCCCGCCCGATCTGGTGCTGCGGGAGGTTTCGCTGGAACTCCAGGCCCCGGCCATGAACCGGGATTCGGAGCCCGGCGTCCGCGTGCAAGGCGCCTACCGCTTGGCCGCCGACCGGCCCGGCGTGTTCGTCCTGGCCGGTCCCGAGGCCGTGCTCACCGAGGCCGCCCTCGGCTCGCCGTTCCTAAAAGCGGTACACTCGGAACGCGGCTACTCGATCCACGTCGCCCGCTCCGGAACCTATGCGTTCAAGGCTTCCTATGTCCTCCCCGCCACGGTCGAAGGCGCCGCCTCCGACTCTTGGAGCGTCCGCTTCTCCCATCCGGCCGCCCTCTCCGTCGAGGCCGTGCTCCGCATTCCCTCGGGCCAGGTCGACGTGTATGCCGTCACCGGCGTCGCACGCAAGGAAATTAAGGAAGAACCCGACTGGACCACCGTCCGGCTCCTGCCCACCCATGAAGCCGTCACCGAAATCCGCTGGAAAACCCGGGCGCGCAACACCCGGCTCGAGGAGACCGTTTTCTATTCCGAAACGCTCACCTACGCCGCCTTCGAGCCCGGCGTCGTCGAGCTCTCCAGCCTCGTCGCGCTCCAGATCGCGCAGGGCCAGCTCCAGGCCGTCACCCTCGACATCCCCGCCGGCATGAGCGTCACCGCCGTCGCCGCGCCCGGGTTGAGCACCTGGCGCTACGATTCCGACACCCGCCAGCTCGAGGCGCTCTTCGAAAAGCCCGTCAGCGGCGGCCTCACACTGGCCGTCACGCTTCAATCGCCCCGGGAAGGATTGCCCTACTCCGCCGCCCTCGCCGCCCTCACCGTCCGCGGCGCCGCCCGCCAGCGCGGCGCATTCGCCCTCGCCGTCCCAGACGCCGTCCAGATCGCGGTCTCCAACACCGCCGGCGTGAGCCCCATGGCCATCGAGGACTTCCCCAGGGCCGCCCAACCCGCCCCCCGCGCCAGCGCCGCCGCTCGCGTTCTGAAACGGGCCTACCGCTTCCAGCAGCCCCCCGCCGGCCTGTCGGTCGGCGCCGACCGCGTGCTGCCTGAACTCCGCGCTGTCGAAACCGCCACCCTCTCCATCGGCGATGAACGGATCGTCCTCTCCTCCCAGCTCGATGTCACCGTGGCCCGCGCGGGCATCTTCTCCCTCGCGCTCGGCATCCCCGCCGGCTACGACGTCGAAACCCTCACCGGCCAGGACGTCAGCCATTGGGACGACCTGAAGGAGGCCGCGAACCGGGGCGTCATGGTCCATTTTCAAAAGCAAGTGCTCGATACCCGCCGCCTCAACGTGGTCCTCTCCCGCATGGAAAAAGGCATCGAATCCTCCATCCTCCTGCCTCGCCTCGACGTGCGCGGAGCGATTAAACACACCGGCACGCTCGTCGTTTCCGGCGAACGGGGCGTCCGCCTCTCCACCGCGGCCCGCGACGGCGCGGTGGAGAGCAATCCCCGCGAACTCGGGGTGAACGACCCGCGCGCCCTCGCCTACAGCCTCCTCCGGCCCGGCTGGTCCGTCACCCTCGCGGCCGAGGTGCTCGCGCCCACCCTCAAGCCCGAGGTGCTGCACGGCGTGGACCTCGCCGAAGGCATGATGCGGGAAACCGCCACGTTCCGCTACACGATCGAAAACGCGGGCTGCAAAACTTTCCGCATCCAGACCCCCCGCCCCGGCGTCCCCCTCACCGTCACCGGCCGCGGCGTGGCCAAGGTCTTCGAGTCGGATCGGGAAAAGGGGATCTGGCAAATCGAGCTATCGAACAAGGCCGAACAGTCGCTCCTCTTGCGCGCCAGTTGCCAGACCCCCTTCGATCCCGCCGCCCGCCAGGCAGTCATCAAGCCGTTCCGCGCGCTCGACACCGAAAGCCAGCGCGGGTACCTGACCGTGACCGCCTCGGGCCGCATGCAGGTCAAACCCGTCGGTGAGCCCGCGGGGCTGAAGCCCGAGGATGCGCGCGGCCTGCCCGCCGATTTCGGAGCCGGCGACCTCTCCGACGCCATCCTCTGCTACCGCGCCGTGCTCCCCGACTACGCGCTCACCCTCGACGTCCAGCGCCACGGTTCCGCCGCCGTGCTCCCCGCCAGGGTCCGCTCCGTGCGCCTCACCTCCGTCCTGGCCGAGGACGGCCAGCTCCTGACGCGCATCCGGATCGACCTCGATGCCGGCGACCTGCGGTTTCTCACCATGACCCTGCCCGCGGACACGGACAGCCTCTGGTCCGTGTTCGTGAACGGCAAGGTCGGCCGCCCCTCCCGGAAGGGCCGCGCCTACCGCATCCCGCTGGAGGCCGCGCTCGAGGGAGAAGCCACCTCGCTGGACATCGTCTACGCCGGCGCACCCGCCCCGGACGGCGCCCTGCTCGCGCCCGCCTTCGATCTGCCGTTGAACGATGTGGCCTGGACCCTCTACCTGCGCCCCGGCCGCGCCTACTTCGGTTTCGGCGGCGATTTCACCGTGGCCGACCGCCGGGAGGCGCCGATCCTGTTCGATCAATCCTGGTACTCGGCCCAGAACACGAGGCTCCAGGATGCGGATCTGGCCCGCGCCAGGAGCGTCATGGCCAAGGGCGAATCCTACATCCGCAAAGGCGCCCAGAGGGAGGCCAAGCAGGCCCTGGAGGCGGCCATGAACTATTCGCAGGGCTCGGCCGACTTCAACGAAGACGCGCGGATCCAGTACAACAACCTGGTGCGCAAGCAGGCCATCGTGGGCCTCGTCCAGCGCCGCAATGAACTCAAGCAGGAACGCCAGCTCGACGTGGAGGTGCAGCAACAGGCCGCGCCACCGGGCGCAGGCTACAAGGACGGCAACTTCACGCCCGACTATGCCCAACGGCTCGAGCAGACCCTCTCGGCCGACGAAAGCGCCAACCTCTACGTCGTGGCCGACAAGATCATCGGCCAGCAGAAGGCCGCCGCCGCCGTGGCCCGTTCGATCCGTGTTACCATTCCCGAGCAAGGCGTCAAGATCGAGGTGCAACGCCCGCTCGTGATCGAGCCCAACGCCGTCCTCCGCCTCACCTGGCGCTCGCTGCCCACCGCACCCTGGCGCAAAGCCGGCACGCTGGCCCTGGTGCTGGTTGGGTTGGCTCTGGCCGGAGCGGTTCGCCGGAAGAACCCGGCGGGCTGATCCGTCCGATCCGTCGGATCCGGCCGATCGGTCCAATCCGCCCAAGCCCCGTAGCCCGCTCGACCATTTTCCTTGTGTTTGGCGGGCCTTTGCTCAAAATTCCCCCATGTTCATCACCCTCACGCTCAATCCCGCGATCGACCAGACTCTCGCGGTGGACGGTGAGTTGGCCATCGGCCGGGTGCATGCCGTCCGCGCGGAAACCCGCACGCCCGGCGGCAAGGGCGTCAACGTGGCCAAGATGCTCGCCGCCAACGGCAAGCCCGTCATCGCGGGCGGCTTGCTCGGCCGGGATCAACTCGCCTTTTACAAATCCGCCCTCGCGCCTATGGGCATCGCCTGCCACTTTCTCGCCGTGCCGCACCCCACACGGACCAACACGATGATCACGGACCGGCACGGACGCGAACTGAAACTGAATCAGCCGGGTTTTCCCGGTCTTGTCTACACCGAGTCCGTTTTGTCCGTGTATGTCCGTTCGTGGCTGAAGCCCGGCGCCGTGGTTGTCCTGAGCGGCTCGCTTCCCGCCCGTTTTCCGGCGGACACTTATGCCAAGCTCGCGCGCCGGCTTCACGCCGCCGGCTGCGCGGTGGTCCTGGACACCTCCGGGCCCGCGCTCGCGAAGGCGCTGAGGGAAAAGCCGGAGGTGATCAAGCCCAACCGCAGGGAACTGGAAACGGCTCTTGGCGTGTCCCTGAAATCGATAAACGCGATGAAGCGCGCGCTGCAAAAACTGATGGCCGCGCATGAGGCGGTGATTGTCTCCGACGGGGCGCGCGGGGCCTGGTTCGCCAGCCGCGGCGCCATCCTGTTCGCGAAATCACCAGACGTGCCGCGCGTGGATACCACGGGCGCCGGCGACACGCTGCTGGGCCAGTTCTGCGCCGATTACTTTCCGGTCCGTCAACTGACGCCTGACATCGCGGCCCGCGCCGTGGCCGCCGGCGCCGCCGCCGTGGAACAGCGCGGCACGCCCCTTATTTCCATCTCGCGCGTTCTCGCGCTGGCCAAGCGGGCGGCCATCGTCCCATAAGTCCCATTCGTGCCAGGGGTCTCATCCGCCATCCCCACCGCCCTACTGCTCGTCCGGCAGGCGCGCCTTCAGGCCCGCCTGCGCCAGCTCCGCCCGCCACCGCTTCACCGTCTCCGTATCCGGCTCCCGGCAGGGCGGGGGCGTGCCGCCCCGGCCCAGGGCCGCCGGCTTCTCCTCGCCCAGCCGGTGGTAGGGCAGCAGGTCGGCTTCCGCAACCCCCAACTCCCGCGCCAGCGCCGCCACCGCCTGGAAATGGTCGGACCGATCGTTAAAGCCCGGCGCCAGCGGCAGCCGCAACACGATCCGGCAGTCCGCTTCGGCCAGCCGCCGCAAGTTATCCAGGATCGGCGCGAGCGGAACACCCGTGCAGGCCGCGTGCCGCTTCGGATCGGTCTCCTTGACGTCGTAGAGGAACAGATCGGTCACCGGCCGGATCGCCTCGAACCGCGCCCACGGTGCGCAACCCGACGTCTCCACCGCCGTGTGCAGCCCCTCCGCTTTCGCGGCGGTCAGCAGGGCGGCCGCAAATTCCGGCTGAAGGAGCGGCTCGCCGCCCGAAAGGGTCAGCCCGCCGCCCGAATCGGCGTAATACCCCCGGTCCTTCAACACAACAGCCATCACCTCGGCCACGCTCATGCGCTCGCCGCACCATTCCAGCGCGGCGGCGGGGCAGACCCGCGCGCAGGCCCCGCACACCGTGCAGGCCTGACGGTCAAGCTGGTGCGCGCCATCCGCCTCCGTCCGGTGCGCCGCCGTGGGGCAGACGGCGATGCAGGCCCCGCAGCCCACGCAGCGGTCGGAATGGAACAGCAGTTCCGGCCCGGGTTGAATGCCCTCGGGATTGTGGCACCACGGGCACCGGAGCGGGCAGCCCTTGAAAAACACGGTGGTTCGGATGCCCGGCCCGTTGAACAGCGAAAACCGCTGGATATCGAAGACCCGCCCGTTACAGGCTCGCATGGGCCCGCCGCCGGATCACGTCGTCCTGCACCGCCCGGGAGAGCTGGACGAAATACTGGGAAAAGCCGCTCACCCGCACCACCAGGTCGCGGTAGAGTTCCGGCCGGCGCTGGGCCGCGATCAGCGCGTCGTTGCCCGTGAAGTTGAACTGCAGCTCCGGAATCCGGTTCCGCACGAACGCCTTCATCAGCGCGACGAACACCCGCGCGCCGCCCGGCCCCCGGAAGAACGCCGGTTCGAACTTCATGTTGATCACGCTGCCCGTCAGCACCAGCCGGTAGTCCGGTTTCGCCACCGAATTCAGAAACGCCGTCGGCCCGTGCGTGTCGCGGCCGAAATAGGGGCTGGCCGCATCCGAGAGCGGCGCGAACGCGCGCCGCCCGTCCGGCGTGGCCCCCACTTCCAGGCCCGCCGGGATGTTGCTCGTGTTGGCCGCCATGGCCGAGACGAACCGGCCGCCCCCGGCCACTTCGTGCTTCAGGCACTCGCGCGAGGTCCAGTCCACCAGGAACGCGGCGATCCGGTCCACGTCGTCATCGTCGTTCCCGTACTTGGGCGCGGCGTTCACCAGCATCTGGCGCAGCGGCTCCTGCCCCTCGAAATCGGCGTCGAGCGCCGCCATCAGCGCCTCGAAGCCGATCCGCTTTTCCTCGAATACCAGGCGCTTCACCGCGGCCAGGGAGTCCGCCGTCGTGCCCAGCCCCATGACGGCAATGCCGTGCATCCGTTTGAACTCGGCGCCGCCGTCGTTGATGTCCTTCGCCCGGCCGATGCAGTCGCGCGTCAGCGCGGAGAGGAACGGGTCGGGAAAGCGCTCGACCGGATACTTCGCAATGTGCGCGTTGATCCGTCGGCTGTGCGCCGCGAGCGTCACGCGCATCTCGTCCAGAAACGTCTCCAGCAGCCGCTCGTAGGTCAGGTCGGCCCGCTCCCGCACCCGGGCCATGGCGGTCATCAGCATCAGCGGCATGTTGTAGCGGCTGTCCGACCAGGCCTGCTGGCGGCCCGGAAGCATCGTCTCGATGCACCCCACCATGCAATGGTCGCGCGCCGCCTCGATCGGCACCCCGATCTCCACCAGGCCCGGAATCAGCACGTGGTCGTTGAAGATGGCGGGAAAGCCGATCCCCGTCCGGATCACCTCGAAACAGGCCTGGTAAAAGGTCTCCGGCGTGCCGTCGTGAAAACGGGCCGACAGGTTCGTGAAGGGGGACTGCACGAGCCGCGTCGCCTCCAGGGCGAGGAACGAGAGTTCGTTCGTGCCATCCTTGCCTTCCGGCGTCTGGCCGCCGATGCAGATGTTCTGCACGCCTCCGTTTTCCGCCAGCTTGACCCAGAGATGGCCGAGCAGGTCCAGCGCCTCCGCCCGGGTCAGGATGGCCGCCTCGATGTCGCGCCGGTAAAAGCCCAGCAGATACTGGTCCACCCGCCCGAGGGCCATCGCGCCCCGCCCCTCGCTCTCGAAAGCCAGATGCGTGAAGGCCACCAGTTGCAGCGCCTCGCGGAAGGTGCGCGGCGGCCGGGCCGCCACCCATCGGGCCGCGTCGGCCATGTCGCGATCGCCGCGCACAGCCGCGGCATCCGCCCACCGGGTCATCCACGCGGAAAACGCCTCCAACGTCACGCGCATGCCGGCCAGCGCGTGCCGCTCCCCCGGCTCCCGGTGGATGGCCCACGATTCGCGAATCCGGTCCAGGCAGCCGCCCACCCCGCCGGCCAGCAGCGTGGGATAGTCGGCCAGCGTGTGGTCCCAGCCGGCCCCGAAGTTCCGCTGCCCCCGCTCCTTGTGCTCCGCCGTCAGCGCCTGGTAGTCGCCCTCCGTCAGGCCGGCGGGCAGCGTCGTGGAAAACCAGCCCGCATGGCTGCCGCACAGCCGGTCGCCGTCGTACAGGTGCAGCGTGTCGCCCATCAGCACCGCCCGGAACGCCTCGGCCCGGACCACGGGCTCCGGCTCTCCGGCGTGCGCCCGGTAGGCCTGGGCGCGCAAGGCCGGACGCAGGTCGATCGCCCGGCCTTCGCTCAAGGCCCGGTTCCGGTCCCGGACCTGCTCCAACACCCTGCTCCACCCGCTCATGCGCGCCTCACTTCCGGATAAAGACCGCCTTGCCCGTCTGCCCCGCCTCCACCGCCGCCAGCGCCGCTTCGGCCTGGTCCACCGTGAACCGGTGCGTGACGCTCGCGGCGAACTTCCGCTGCAGGGCCGGCTGTTTTTTGAGAAAATCGAGGTACCCGCCGAGGTCGGCCAGCGTGTATTGCCCGCTCCCGATCAACCGCAACGCGCGGAACGTGATCTGCTCGGGCTGGAGGGTCACCGACCCGCTGGCGGAATACTGGCCCGGTATCAGGTAGCGCCCGCGCGTGCGGAGCAGGCCCAGCCCCTCGGGCACGGCCGCCGGCGAGCCGCTCGCTTCGATTACCACGTCCGCCCCGTCGCCGCGCTTCAGCCGCCGCGCCATCGCCCGGACCGCGGCCGCCCGCTCCTCCGCCGGCGCGCTCCGGTAATCCAGCACCCGTTTCGCCCCGAACGACCTGGCCAGCGCGAGCCGGTGCGGGGATGAGCCCGACCCGATCGCGGCCACCGTGCACCCGGCGGCTGCGGCCCAGGCGATGGCGAACAGGCCCACGGGCCCCGTCCCCTGCACCACCACCAGTTCGCCCTTCTCCAGCCCGCCGGCATAGGCGCAGGCGCGGATGATGGTCGGGCCCGCGCAGGGATAGGCCGCGGCGGCCAGGGGGTCCACACCCGACGGAATCCGCACCAGATTGGCCAGCGGGGAATAGAGATACTCGGCATAGCCGCCATGAAAATGGGGCGCCACGTCCGGATCCTTGACGTAGGTGACGCCGAAGTTCAGGCAACTGGCGGTCTCGCCGCGGCGGCACGAGAAGCAGGCCCCGCACGGGACGGCCACGGAGGCCGCCACCCTATCGCCCCTCTTCAGCCGGCGGCCCAGCCCGTCGCGCGGATCGGCTCCGTTCAGCGCCTCGATCCGACCGAGGAACTCGTGCCCGAGAATAAGCGGACCGGGAATCCCCAGCCGCCCCTTGAGAATGTGCAGATCCGTCCCGCAGATGCCGCTGGCGGTCAGCGCCAGCAAGGCCTGCCCCCGCGCCGGCTCCGACACCCGATACGACCGGATCTCCAGGGGCAGCCCCGCTCCCCGATACACCGCCGCAAGCCCGCTTTTTTCGCTCATGGTCCTTCTCCCGCAGACACGCAAACCTGCATCATTTATTTTACTATTTTATCACGACCGGAGACCAACGGTCAATCGGCGCTGCACTCGCCGATCGGCCGAAACGCCAGACGCCTTCGCGTCACTTGATGCAGCTCGGCGTGCGCATGCGCGAGGGACTGAGATGCAGGCCGCCAATCTCCCGGCCTTCCCAGGGATTATGGAGGATCGCCTCCAGTTCCGGCAACGACTCCAGCCGGCCCGCCAGACAATCGTCCACCCGGTCCTGCAGGGTGGCCAGCCGGGCCATCACCGTGCCGTAGCGGGACTCGATCACCTCCCAGCCGAACGGCTTGTAGGTCGTCATCCACATGGCCCGGTGCGTTTTCCACAGCGTCTCCACCCGCTCGCGCAAGGCGGGCAGCTCGGTTTTCGCCAAGGCCTTCAACGCCTGGCGATCCTTCTTGCCGTACGCCTGGGCCAGGTCGCGCCGCAGATGCGCCTTCAGCTCCAGGACATATGCCAGCGCGGCGGGGAACAGGAGCCGATAGGACAGGCCGCCTTCCTTCGACGCGGCGGCCAGATCCTGCGCCAGCTTCCCATACCAGGGCCTCAGGTTCGCCTTGCCCAACGCCGGATCCAAAAGCGCCAGCGCCGGATCCTGCCACAGCAGCGCGCGGCCCAGCGACGCCTGCGACAGCTCCGGCTTCTTGATCAACGGAATGGAATCGACGCCCGCCGCCCGTACCCACGGCTCGAACGCGCAGCCGCACACCCCCGCGAAATGCTTCCGTGCCGCCTTCAGGGGGTCCGCCGCGCCATACGCGTGCTCGCAGAAATACTGAATGCCGGGCAGGGCGCTGAAGATGTCCACCTCCATGCCCTCGTCGCCCCACATCGTCATGAACACCTCTTTCAGCCCCTCCTCCCGGCATGCCTGCATGCAGGCGTTCACCGCCGTAAAGCTCCACGGCAGCGCGCACCACATATGCGACCAGGTCCACACGCCCCCGCCCATGAGCGGCTCGCTCCCGAGCTGGCGGTGGAAGGCGATCATCTTCTTATACGTTTCCACGTCGGCATGGTAATAGTCCCAGTACACCAGTTGCACATCCTTCGGGATGCCGGCCAGGGCGTCCTGCGGAATCTGCCAGGCCATGTCGTAATACTCGTGCGTCTTGGAACCGAGCCGGAAATACATGTCGCTCCAGATCATCGGCGCCAATCCCTCCTCGCGGCAAATGTCCCGCACGCGCGCGAGGTGGGCGTTGATGATGTCGAACGGCGGCTTGTCCCCGAACTTCTCCTTGAACCGGCCCGAGCCCAGCCCGTGCGCCTCGTCCATGCCCAGGTGAATCCGCTTGCTGCGCACGCAGGAACTCGCCGCCCGGATGAACTTGCGGATCAGGCCGTAGGTTGCCTCATCCCCCGATAACAGGATGTGATTCGTGTCGCGATACTTGAAGTTGGGCTCCCATTGCAGCACCTGCTCCAGATGCGCCAGCGCCTGGATGCAGGGAATCAGCTCGATGCCCAGCGCATCCGCGTAATCATCCAGCGCCTTCATCTCCGCCGCCGTGAACCCGCCGCGCAGGTACCCGAAAAACGGCTCGCCCGGCACCTCGTAGGTGTCCTCGGTGTAGAACATCAGCATGTTCACGCCCATCAGCGCAGTGCGGCGCATGAACGCCTCCGCCGCGTCCGTCCGCATCACGCCGTTGCGGCTGCAATCCACCATCAGCCCGCGCATCGCGAACGCCGTATTCTCGGCGAATGTCAGCTCCGCCCGCGTTCGCGCGGCCAGCAACTTGCCCAGCGCCCGGAACGCCGCGCTCTTGCCGCCGTACCGCACTGTGACCCCGGCCTTGCCCGCGGCGGACGCCAGGCCGTTTTTGCCCAGCCCCGGATCCTCGACAAAGCTCAGCGCCACCGCGCCTTTGCCGGCCCCGAACCGGGCCGCATGATCTTCCATCACCGCCACCCATCCGGCTTCCAGCGACTCCGGAACCGATTTCACCGTGAACGTGAACGCCCTCATCTCGTCTCTCCTTGTTCGACTCATTGTCGCTTCACCCGTTCCAACATGCGCCGCCCGCGATCCAGGAAATAGACCAGCGTCTCGTAATCCACGTCCGGCGGAATCGAATGATCGGAATGCACGATATACGAACCGCCTCCCCGCAGCAGGGGCAGCAGCTTGGCGTCCATCTCCGCATCGATCTGCTTGCGGTCGTTGGAGATCAGCGTGCGCACGTCAAGGCCGCCGAAAAAGGCGATTTTATCCCCGAACCGCCGGTACAGGGTCGGCAGGTCCATGCCGGCCTTGACTTCCATCGCCTGGAGACAGTTCATGCCGGCCTCGATCAGGCCGGGCACCAGGGGCTCCACATAGCCGCAGGAATGCACGATCACCTGGCAGCCCCTGGCATGGGCGAAATCGAACAGCCGCTTGTGCCCGGGCTGGAGCAGGTCCCGATACATGGCCGGACTCATGAACGGTTTCTGCTTGAACCCCATGTCCTCATAGAAAAACAGCGCATTCGGCTTTCCCTCGGCCGCGAACAGCTCCTCCAGGCAGTGGATCGTCAGCGTGGCAAAAACGTCCACCATGTCGGCCACCCACTCCGGCTCCAGCGCCATGCCGACCAGCATGTTCTCGTGGCCGCAGACCGGATGCATCTGCTCGAACGGCGCCACGCCGGACCAGCAGAAAAAGCGCTGCTTCTCCGCCGCGAATTTCCTGGCCTCCCGGTAACTTTCGAACGGAATGCGCCGCTTGTCGAGGGGCCCCGCGAGGAACGGGCGGATATGCGCCTTCCAGCCGGCAAAATCCTTCACCTTGAAATCCACATGCTCCGGCGTGGAATCGTGCTTCTTGTGGCGGCGCAACTGGGCGCCGTTGCCGTCCAGCCACAGGGCCGTGTCCTCGTTTTCCTCGATCAGCACCGGCTTGAAATCCAAATCCGCTGTGGAGTTCAGCCACCCGCCCTGCCGGATATCCATGTTGAAATGCTCGCCCACATCCTCGTTTTCGCGCAGATGGCCCTCGTCGGTCCAGCGTTTGACGGCCGCGCCCCAGGGCGATTCGTTGGCCGCCAGCCGGTCCACCGGTTGTCGATTCAGCGTGGCATGCATCCGTTCGATGCTGGTCATATTAACCATGTCACCCCCCCGGGTTATGAAAAGACACAGGGTAATGAATTGAGGCAGGAGGTAAAGCACAATCCTGCCGTCCGCCCCCGCACGATTTCTCTCCTCGAAATCGTTCCTTTGGGTGTATAGTGTTTTTTTAATCAGGAGCGCGCCATGAAGCCTGCCCGTTTCTTCGTCGGTCTCGCCCTCGCCCTCGCCCTCACCCCGGCCTTCGCCAATGAGAACGACTGGTTCGTCCCCCTCGGCCGCCCGCCGGTCGCCTCCCCCCGCCGCATCTCCGGCGGCGAAGCCATCCCTCCGCTCCCCCTTCCCGCCACCCCCCTGCGCCGTTCCGAACGCAAACGCGAACCCGCCCCCCCCAAACTCGCCGGCAAGGTCATCTGGGGCGAAAGCGCCTCCTACACCTATCCCAACGGCCTCTCCGCCCCCGTCGCCGACTGGAACCTCTGCCCCGCCGACCTCCAGCAACTCCTTCGCAAGGCCGGCGGCGTCCTCGCCCAGCCCTATACCCTCGACACCGTCTCCCTCGCCTCGTTCGAGCCCGATCCTGTGGCCATACCCCTCCTCTTCTTCAGCGGCTCGCGCACCCTCCGCCTGCCCGACGACCAGCTCGCCAAGCTCCGCGACTACGTGATTCGCGGCGGTACGATTCTCTGCGACTCCGTCGCCGGCTCCCCCTATTTCACCGACTCGGTCCGCGCCGCCATGCGGAAGGCCTTTCCCGACTCCCCCTTCCGCATCCTACCGCCCGACCATCCCGTCTATCGCATCGTCTACCCCATCAACCAGGTCGCCTTCCCCCGCAACCGCGACTCCAAAGAACCCCGCCTCGACGCCATCTACATCGGCAGCCGCGCCGCCGTGATTCTCTCGCCCTTCGGGCTCGGCACGGGCTGGGACGATCACGAGGTGCCCATCCTCCAGCAGGCCGTGTTCTACGACGTCCCCTCCGCTTCCCAGCTCGGGGTGAACCTGATCGCCTACGTCATCGGCCATGCCGAGGCCGGCCGCGAGGAGGGCAAGCCCGAACTCTTCGGCGCGCGCGACCAGCGCGATCCCACCGACGAATTCGTCTTCGCCCAGATCCGCCACTCCGGCGCCTGGAACGCCCACCCCGGCGCCGCCGCCGCGCTGCTCCGCCGCATCCGCTCCGGCACCGCCCTGCGCGCCAGCCTCAAACGCCTGCCCGTCGATCCCGGCAAGGACGACCTTGCCGGAACGCCGTTCCTCTACCTCTCCGGACTCGACGACTTCGAGTTCGACGCCGCGGGCACCGCCGCCCTTCGCCGCTTTCTCGACAGCGCCGGCACCCTCTTCATCAACAACGGGCTCGGCCTGAAAACGTTCGACAGCGCCGTCCGCCGCGAGCTGAAACGGATCCTCCCCGAAGCGTCCTTCGACATACTCCCCGCCGATCATCCCATCTACCGCGCCGCCTTCACCGTGGACAGTCCCGGCTTCTCCCCCGAAACCGCCGCCGTTTCCAAATCCGCCGTGCCCGTGCTCGAAGGTATGACGATCGCCGGCGACCTGCGCGTCATTTACAGCCCCTACGACCTGGAGGCCGGCTGGCTCGGCTGCCCCTATCCGGGCGCCAAAACCTACGAGTCCGCCACCGCCGTCCCCATGGGCGTCAACATCGTCCTCTACGCCATGACCCATTAACGGAATATCCGACCATGACCAACGCCGAGACGCCTTTCGATTTCCCCCCCCACGCCGAAGCCGCCGTAGCCCGCCTCAAAGAGGCGCGGGACACCCTGCTCCGGGAAATGGAAAAAATCATCGTGGGCCAGAAGGAGGTGCTGGACCAGATCCTGGTCAGCCTCTTCGCCCGCGGCCATTGCCTGCTCGTGGGCGTGCCAGGCCTGGCCAAAACCCTCATGGTTCGCACGCTCGCCGACGCCCTCCACCTCGAGATGAAGCGCATCCAGTTCACGCCCGATCTCATGCCCGCCGACATCACCGGCACGGACATCCTGGAGGAGGACCACGAAACCCACACCCGCCGGTTCCGTTTCCACAAGGGGCCCCTTTTCACCCACCTCCTGCTGGCGGACGAAATCAACCGCACGCCCCCCAAAACGCAGGCGGCCCTGCTCGAAGCCATGCAGGAGCGGCGCGTCACCGCCGCCGGCACCACCTACGAACTGCCCGAACCGTTCATGGTGCTCGCCACCCAGAACCCGATCGAACAGGAGGGCACTTATCCGCTCCCCGAGGCCCAGCTTGACCGCTTCATGTTCAGCATCCACGTGGACTACCCGGGCGCCGAAGAAGAAAAGCGCATTATCCTCGACACCACCCGCGACCTCGTCCGCCGGGTCGAACGTGTGCTCGATGCCGACGCCATCCTCGAAGTCCAGCGCCTCGTGCGCCAGGTGCCCGTGAGCGACCACGTGGCCGCCTACGCCGCCTCGCTGGTCCGCGCCACCCGGCCGGGCAACGCGCAGACTCCCGACTTCATCGGCCGCTGGATCCGCTGGGGCGCCGGCCCGCGCGCCGGCCAGTTCCTCCTCCTCGCGGCCAAGGCCCATGTCCTGCTCGACGGCCGCTTCAGCGTCTCCTGCAACGACATCCGCCTCTATGCGCTGCCCGTCCTGCGCCACCGCCTCTTCTGCAACTTCGCCGCCGCCAGCGAGGGCGTCGGCGCCGACACGATCATCCGCCGCCTGGCGGACGCCGTTCCGGAGCCCGCCTACACGTGAACCCCGGCCCCTCCCAGAGACTGCCCGCCGAGTTGGCGGAGCGGCTCAAGGGTTTCACCCTGACCGTGCGCCGCCCCGTGCAGGGCCCGCGCCAGGGCCTTCATCGCTCGCCCGCCTACGGCTCGTCCGTCGAGTTCGCCGAATACCGCGAATACACGCCCGGCGATCCGCCCGGCCTCATCGACTGGGCCGTCTACGCCCGCAGCGACCGGTACATGGTCCGCCGCTACCTCGAAGAAACCAACCTCCGCGCCTGGCTCCTGCTCGACACCTCCGAGAGCCTCGCATTCCGCCAGACCGGCCGGGTCACCAAGCTCGATTATGCCGCCACCCTCGCCGCCGGACTCGCCTTCGTGCTCGTCAACCAGAGCGACACCGTCGGGCTCGCGACGTTCGACAGCGCCCTGCGCACCGTGCTCCCCTGCACCTCCACGCACGACGGACTCCGCCGCCACCTGGAAACGCTCGATGCCGTCCGGCCCGCCGGCAAGGGCGACATCGAGCATGCCCTTTTCGAACTGGCCGACCGGCTCGATTCGCGCAGCCTCGTGATCGTGATCTCCGATTTTCTCGAACCGCCCGAACGCGTTCTGCGCGGGTTCTGGCGCCTCCACCACGACCGCCATGCGATCCTCGCGCTCCACGTGCTCGACGGCGGCGAACTGGCCCTCGGCGCCGAGGGCGCCGCCGAGTTGCGCGAGCTCGAAACCGGCGCCCGCATGAGCCTCGAATGCGACACGCTCCGCTCGGCCTACGCGCGCGAGGTGCAGCGTTACCTGGAGGAACTCCGCCTCGGCTGCGCCGCCTGCCTGGCCGACTACCACCTCGTGGACACCCGCCGCCCCGTGGAGGAACAGATCCTGAAACTGGCATGAGCATCCTTTTCGCCAATCCCCTCTACCTCAGCCTGTTGCCGCTGGCCCTGGCCCCGGTGATTTTCCACCTCTTTTTCCGCATCCGGCGCAAGGCGCTCCCGTTCTCCACCTTCATGTTCTTCCAGCGCATTCATCCCCGCCTCAGCGCCCGCCGAAAAATCCGGGAGTGGCTGATCCTCCTCCTCCGCTCCCTCGCCGTCGCCCTCCTCCTGCTCGCGTTCGCGGGCCCCCTGTGGACCGCCGGCGGACTCGGCGGACGCACCGCCGCCGTCCTCGTGCTCGACAACTCCGCCTCCATGACCCGGCGCGACGCGTCCGGCCAATCCCTCCTCGAGGCGGCCAAGGCCGCCGCCCGCGCCGCCCTCGACACGCTCGATGCCGGCGACGCCGCCGCGCTCCTCGTCACCGTGAGCGATCCGGCCGCGCCCCAGGCCGCCGAACTCGTCCGCGACCTGGACAGCCTGCGCGCCGCGCTCAACGCCATTCCGCCCACGGAGGCCGGCGGCGCGCCCGCCGACGGCCTGCGCCGCGCCCTCGGCCTGCTCGCCGCCGCCCCCGCCGCGCGCCGCGAAATCCATGTATTCACCGACCTCCAGGAAAACGACTGGTCCCGCCCCGCCTCCGCAGCCGCCCTGCCCGCCGGGCTTTCCCTTCACTTCCACCGCCTCACGCCCGGCGAGAGTCCGGCTAACGCCACCCTGCTCGCGCTGGAACTCCCCCGCACCCGCCACCTCGCCTCGCGCCGCTTGCCGCTGACGGTCCGCCTTCGCGCCGGCGCGCAACCCGTCACGGCGCTGGTGAACTGGCTCGAGGAGGAGGGGCGGCCGAGCGCGCTGGAAATCCGACTCTCCGCGGATGAGGAAAAAGCCGTGGTCATCCCGCTTGCGCCCCGCGCGCCCGGCCTTTACACCGTCCCCGTCTGGCTCAGCGGCGACGGCTTCGAGGCCGATAATCGCGCCGTTCTGCGGTTCGATGTCCAGCCCCGTCAAACCATTCTCTTCGTGGGGCCCCGCTCCGCCTTCGGCTTCCTGCCCGCCGCGCTCGCGCCCGGCGGCGACGCCTCGCTCTCCGGCCTCGAGCCGCTTTTCGCCGAGCCGGCCGAAGCCGCCGCCGCCCTCGCCCGCCAGGCCCCCCTCCTGGTCGCCGTTCCCTGGCCGCGCCTTCCCCCGGCCGGCGCTTGGCCCGACGCCCTGCGGCGGTATGTGACGGAGGGCGGACGCCTGCTGGCGCTGCCCGACGGCGCCCACGCCACAATTACCGGAACGGCTCCGGCCTGGCTCGGCGCCGCGCCCGGTCCCCTCGAAATTCCCGGAGACGGCGCCCTCCTCATTCCGCTGGCGAAGGAGCAGCCGCTCTTCGATGCGCTGCGCGACGCGGACGGTCGCATCCGTCTTCGCCAGGCGCGCGTCCGCCGGTTCCACCCGCTCAACCCCGCTCCCGGAACGACCGCCCTGCTGGGCCTGGAAGACGGCCGCCCCCTCCTGACACAGAAAAACGAGGGGAAAGGCCGCGTCTTTGCCTGCGGCCTGGCGCTGGACGGCAACTGGAGCAATCTGCCCCTGAAGCCCGGCTTCCTTCCGCTCGCGCACCACCTGGCGCTGGGCGACCGGCCCGACGGCGATAGTCCACCCTCCCTCCGGGCCGGCGAGCCATTCCCGCCACAACCCCGGGGCCGCATCCGCGTGCGCTCGGATGCCGCTCCGCCCGTGGAGTGGCAGGGCGATTCCGCCGCGCTTCCCGTGCCCGCCCGCAGCGGCGTCTGGACGCTCGATTGCGTCACCGGCACGCTGCATGTCGCCGTTTCGGCCGACCCCGGCGAGGGCCGTTTCACCGACCTAAAGGGCGGCCCGGTTCCCGCCGCCATGGGCCTGCCGCACACGGTTCAAGCCGTCGGGCCGGCGCGGGATCTGGCCTCCCGCATCCGCCGCTCCCGGCAGGGCGCGCGGTTGTTCCATCCCCTGCTCATCGCCTGCCTGCTTGCGCTGGCGGCGGAGGGCCTGCTGGCCAACCCGCGGATTGGAGGCGCTCCATGATCGTGTGGTCCTCCAGCCTGCATCCCGTCCTTTTCGCCGCGCTCGCGCTCGGCGCCGCGGCCGGCGCCGTGCTGCTGTGGCGGCGCCTGCGCGAGCGGGTGGCCGCGCCGACGGCCCTCTGGCTGTTCGCGCCCAAGGCGGTCGCGCTCGGGCTCGTCGTGCTGGCGCTGGCCGAGCCCGCCTGGCGCCGCGACAAACCGCTCGAGGGCGGCGCCCGCTTCCTGGTGGCCGTGGACGCCTCCGCCTCCATGGGCGTCCGGGACGGCGCGGAGGCGCGATTCACCCGCGCCGTTCGCCTGGCGAAACGCATCCGTTCCGCCCTTCCCGCCTTCTGCCGGATCGAGACCGCAGTCTTCGACACCACCCTGAAAACTGTTCCCGAAAAAGGTTATCTGCCAGAGCCGGACGCGGGCACCGATCTGGCCGGCTGCCTGCGGACGCTGGCGGAACGCACCGATCCGCCCGCCGCCATCGTGCTCCTGACCGACGGCGGCGACGAATCGGTCGACGCCCTGAAGCTGCCCGGCGCGCCGATCTTCATCGCCGGCATCGGCGCGGCCGCGCGCAACCTCCCCGATGTGGTGATCGACGAGGCGCAGGCCCCCGAGGAAGCGGAGGCCGGCGTGCAGTTCGACGTGACGGTGGACCTGCGCGCGCGCGGCGCGGCGGACGCGTCCTTGGCCGGCCGGCTCGCGCAAACGCCGCTGAGCCTGGCCGTGGAGACGCCCACCGGCCGTCACAAGATCAAGGAGGCCCTGGTCAATCTCTCGCGCGGCCAGGCCCGGACCACGTTCCAGGTCAAGGCGCCCGAGCAGGGGCCGTTCCGCCTTCAGGTGTCGGTGGCCGTGCAGCCCGGCGAACTCTCGGCCCTCAACAACGAGCGGCCTCTCACCGTACAGATTCGCCGCCGTTCTCTCCATGTGCTGTTCTTCACCCGCGAGCTGGGCGCCGACTTCAAACTGCTGCGCCAGGAACTGGGCCGCGATCCGGGCGTGACACTTACCGCCCTCTACCGCACCCTCGGCGAACGGTTCAACCTGCAGGGCGAACGGTTGCCCGGCGACGAAGAACTCGAAGGGGGCTTCCCGGACAACCCCAAAACGCTTGCCCTTTACGACTGCATTATGCTCGGCGCCTTTCCGGCCTCGGATTGGACGGCGGCCGGCATGAACGCCCTTGCGATCTATGTGGAAAAAGGGGGAGCCTCCCTTTTCCTCGGCGGCGAACATGCGTTCGGCGCCGGCGGCTATGCCGCCACGCCGCTTGAGCCGCTGATCCCGTGGCAGATCCGCGCCGATGAGCCCCCTCTTCAGACCGGAACCTTCCCGGTCTCCATCCCGCGCGAATCCGCCGCGCATCCCGCGGTGGCGGGGCTGGATGCGCTCCTCGCCGGGGCGCGCGAGGTCAGCGTGGACAGTCTGAACCGGCCAGGCCCCAGGCGGCCCGCCGCGGAGGCCCTGCTCCAGGCGTCCGCGGGAGACGCCACCGTGCCGCTGCTGGCCGTGCAACCGTATGGCCAGGGCCGCACCGGGGCGCTCGCCTCCAACACGCTCTGGAAATGGGCGCGCCGCGACAAACCGCTGAGCGACGCGTATGGCCTTCTCCTCCGCCAGTGGGTTCGCTGGGCCGCGGGCGAGGCCGAGGGCGGCCGGCTGCTGGCCGTGCGCTGGGAACGCGACCGCTACCGGCCCGGCGAGGAGGCCGTTGCCGCAATCACCCTGGCCGGGCGCGATTCCGAGGGCGCCATCCTGACCGCCTCGGTGACCGGGCCCGACGGCCGGACGACCCCCCTTCCCGTGGAGTCCCAGGCGGGCCTGCGCGATGCCTATCGCCTGCGGGTGCCGTTCGCGGCGCGGGGCACCTATACCGTCACGCTCACCGCCGCGCGCCAGGGCGTGACGCTGGAAACGGTCGGCAAAACCTGGGCCGTGGCGCCGTTTCTGCCCGAAGGCGCGCGGCTCATCCCCGACGAAGCCTGGCTGGCCAAGCTGGCCGAACGAAGCGGCGGCTTTTATGCGCCCGAGGAGGAGGCCGACACCCTGATCGCCCGGATCCGCTCCGCCGCCGTGTCGCGCACCGTGGTCATCGAAACCCCGCTCGCCCAGGCCGGCCCCTGGGCCGCCCTCCTGTTTTTTTTCTCCCTTCTCCTCGAATGGGTTCTCCGCCGGAGGAACAACCTGGTATGAAACGCGCGTTCTCCCGTTTTCTTCCGTTCGTCCTATTCGTCCCATTCGTCCTATTGGCTGGGCGCCCCGGCGCCGTCACCTTCTCGGACGGCGGCACGATCGAGGGCGACATCACGCTCACACCCGGGGCCCAGTTCACGCTCCACGACGGCAAGGCGCCGCATGTGCTGCCGCTGGAGGCCGTCCGCGAAATTCGCTTCTTCCCCGAAAAAGAGGAGATGGCCCGCGCCTGGCGTTTCAAGGAGGCCGGCCAGGC
Source organism: uncultured Verrucomicrobiota bacterium (assembly GCA_964609905.1). Classification (GTDB taxonomy): domain Bacteria; phylum Verrucomicrobiota; class Kiritimatiellia; order CAIKKV01; family CAIKKV01; genus CAZSUH01. Next base: position 39,605 of record CAZSUH010000006.1, on the reverse strand, counting down.
CATCAAAGAGGAATGGGGCGAGCCCTATCCCATCCGCCATCTCCGCGCCACCCTCCTCCCCCTCGACGGCCCCGGCTGGACCGGTCATCTCTATACCCTCCCCCTGTATATCACCGCCACCGGCGTCACCCATAAAATCATCATCCCGGCCAAGCAGAAAGGCAAGCCGGCGGAGACGCTTGACCGGCTCGTGTATCCCGTTTCCATCCGCTTCGAGAACCCGGCCAACGCCGCCAACAAACCGGCGCGCCTGACGCTCACGCCCGAGGCGGGCGCAAACACGGAACTGTGCGCCATCACGCGGGGCACGCTGGTCCGTCTCCCGGGCCGGCGTCCGTCCGGCACACCGGCCGCATTCGAGATTCCAACCCCGCTCGGCTCGCCGATTTTTGTGGCGCTCCGCCACGGCGACACGCTCCGCGCCGCCTGGCGCCACGACGCCTCGCCCGAAATGACCAATCTCATCCGCCAGGCGGTCGCGGACGCCCGCGACTTTTTCGACAAACGCCTGCTGCTTGGCGTCAGCCACACCAACGCTGCCACGGAAGCCTATGCGTTGGTGGACCTGGTGCGGGAGGGCAAAACCACCCTGGCCGCGGAACGTTCCCAACCCTGGCGGCTGGAGGTGTGGCGCTTCCGCCTGGATCCCGACACGAACAAGGTACTGCTCGCCGGGCGCGCCTGGTTCTTCCGGGGGATCACCGCGCCGCACAAGCCGAGGGCGCCCGCCGTGGTGGATGGGGGGCTATCCTGGACCGTGGGAGAGGAATAGGAAGAACGGACTCGCCGGCAACCCGATCTTCTTCTCCCGCGCCGGTTCGAAAGCCGCAAAACGGGCAAGGCCGGTTATTCGCGCCATAGCCTTCTGGAAAGACACGCGGCTTGACTTTGTCCGCTTGTTAGGAAAGCATGTTTGAAAGAGGGTTCGCTCAACCAGTCGCGCAGGCATGTGGTTTTATGGAACCGTTCTCCATACCGGGTTTCGAGGTGCTTGGCAAGATCGGGGAAGGCGGCATGGCATCCGTTTGGAAAGCCAGGCAGCTTTCTTTGGACCGGCTTGTCGCCATCAAAGCGCTCTCGGCCAGCGCCGCGGGCGACCCCGCCGACGTCGAACGGTTCCAGGCCGAATGCCGTTCCATGGGCATGCTTAAACATCCCGGAATCGTCCATGTTCACGATGCCCTCGTTCATGCCGGACATTATTGCTTGATCATGGAATACGTGGACGGGGAAAGCATCGGCGCCCGGATTCGCCGCACGACAAGGATGACCGAGGACGACGTGCTTCGCGTGCTCCTAAATGTCGCCCAGGCACTCGGCCATGCCTGGAAAACCACCGGCCTCGTCCATCTCGATCTCAAACCCGACAACATCCTGATCGACGCCGACGGCTCGGTCAAAGTCGCCGATTTCGGTCTGGCCACCACGATCACTTCCCTCGGTTTCCTCTCGCCGACCAGCGAGGTGATGGGGACGCCCCCGTTTATGTCCCCCGAACAAATCCGCGGCAAACCCAAGCCCGATTGCCGCTCCGACATCTACTCCATGGGCGCCACGGCGTACCAGATGCTCACCGGCCGCCTGCTCTTCGAGGGCATGTCCGACGAGGCGGTGCTCAGCCTCCACCTCAAGGGCCATGCGTCTGACGCCATGGACCTGGTTCCTTCCCTCTCCTCCCGCATCTGCTGGTTGACGGAAAAAATGCTGGCCCGGGATCGCGAGCACCGCCATGCCGACTGGGACGCCGTCACCGCCGACGTCAAGCGGCTCTTGCTCCATCACGATCCCGTCCTGCCCATGCCCCGGCCCAAAGCCAGCGTCATGAAACGCAGCGCAAACCGGAAGACGATCAAGGCGCCCGCCCCCATCGTTCCCTCCGCAACCGCCCGAACCGGCGGCGATTCGGCGGCACGTGTCGTCCTTTACGCCCTTCTGCTCACCGTCCTGCTCGCCATCGCGGTTATACGTCTGTTTCCACGCTTCAAAAACGAAGCGTTTCAGACAGTCCTGCCGCCCCAGTGGCTCCCCACGCCTTCCCCTGCCACGCCCCATCCTCCTCCCGCCGCGCCTTCGCCCGAGACGCGGGCCGAGGAACGCCAGCCCGCCAAACGGCCTCCGGAAGCGACCTTTCAGGAGGTGTTGGCCATACTTAAATCACAGGCCGACCCGTTGGCCGCCAAAGGCCGGTTCCGGGATGCCGCTGCCGTTTACGAATCCTATTCGGGCCCGTTGGCCAAAGAAACGGCGCGGGATCGGGCGGCCGAGGCGGAAGCGCTCCACGAGCAGGATGCCCGGAAAATCGCCCGCCCCTGACGCCATCCGCGCCATGCGGCGCGCTCCGATGGAGACAGCCGTCACGTTTTTCCTGCTTGCCCCCGCGCGCTTGACGTTATCACCCCCCTCAGGTAAAACAGTCCTGTGCGTGGAGGTCTCCCAGCACCCGCGAGGAACACAGGGTCATGATCGGAAAATCTTTCACCCAGGACGAGCTCGTCCGCTTCACGCCGCGCCACGACTCCTTCGTGGGAATCGACTCCGACGGCTGCGTCTTCGACTCCATGGAAGCCAAGCAAAAGCTTTGTTTTCACGGCCTCATTTGCGACGTCTGGGGGCTCCGGACCATCGAAAAACAGGTTCGAGAAGCAGCCGAATTCGTCAACCTTCATTCCATCCACCGCGGTCAGAACCGCTTCCCCAGCCTCGTCCGCGTCATCGATCTGCTCCGCGACCGACCGGATGTGCTCGCCTCCGGCGTTTCCCTGCCCGATTTCACCCAGACCCGGAAATGGATCGCCTCCTGCAAGGATCTCGGCAATCCCGCCCTCGAAAAGCGGGTCGCGCAGACGAATGATCCCGAACTGGCCGCGCTGCTCCGCTGGAGCAAGGCGGTCAACGCCGAAGTGGCCCGCCGCTGCAGCCGGTTCGACCCCTTTCCCCACGCCGTCGACGGGCTCCGGAAAATCGCCGCTCGATCGGATGCGATCTGCGTGTCCCAAACCCCCGCCGAGGCGCTCGTGCGCGAGTGGACCGAGGCGCGGCTCCTGCCCTATGTCTCGATCATCGCGGGGCAGGAACTCGGCACCAAGGCCGACCATCTCCGGCTGGCCGCGACCGGCAAATATCCGCCCGACCGCATCCTCATGATCGGCGACGCGCCGGGCGATCTCAAGGCCGCGCGCGCCAACGGCTGCCTCTTTTTCCCCATCGAGCCCGGACACGAAAACGACTCCTGGGCCTTGTTCTGCCACGAGGCCTACACCCTGTTTCTCAACGGCTCATACGCGGGCGCGTACGAGACCGCGCTCATCAGGAAATTCGAAGCCCTGCTTCCGGACACACCGCCATGGAAAAAACAACCCGTCCCCTGAAATCCTCCGAGATCCCGGCAGCCGTCGATGCGGCCCTCGCTTCCGTCCCCTTCGTGGACGTCCACACCCATACCTTCGACGCCGCGTTCGGTCCGCTCCTCCTCTGGGGCGTGGACGAACTGCTCACCTATCACTACCTGACCGCCGAGCTGTTCCGCGCCAGACGCGACCTGTCGTATGACGCATACTGGGCCATGCCCAAGCCGGCCCAAGCCGACCTGATCTGGCAGGAGCTGTTCATCCGGCGCAGCCCGCTCTCCGAAGCCTGCCGCGGCGTGCTGACGGTGTTCGCCCAACTGGGGCTTAATCCCAATGCCGGCACGCTGTCGCCGATCCGCGACTGGTTCAACGCGCAAACCCCGCGCGGCTACGTCGACACCGTGCTTCGCCTCTCCAACGTGCGCAAACTTTACATGACCAACGACCCGTTCGACCCCGCCGAACGGCCGGTCTGGGAAAAGGGGTTTGACCGCGATCCGCGCTTCGAGGCCGTGCTGCGCCTCGACAGCGCGCTCATGCACTGGCCCGCGCCCGTGCCCGGCCTGAAAAGCCTGGGCTATGACGTCGAGGAGGCGCTTTCGGGCCGCACCCTGGCCGAACTCCGCCGTTACCTGAATGACTGGTCCGACCGGATGAACGCCCGTTACATGGCCGTCAGCCTCCCGCCCTCCTTCCGCTATCCCAACCCCGATTCCGCACTGACCCTCCTCATGACCAAGTGCGTCTTCCCGGTCTGCCGCGAACGGGACATCCCCTCCGCCATGATGATCGGCGTCAAGAAACTGGTGAATCCCGCCCTTAAACTGGCCGGCGATTCCGTGGGCAAAGCCGAAATCGAGACCGTGGAACAGATCGCACTCGCATTTCCGGACGTGCGGTTCTGGATTACCATGCTCTCCCGCGAAAACATGCACGAGTTGTGCATCGCCGCGCGCAAGTTCGGCAACGTGACCCCGTTCGGCTGCTGGTGGTTTCTCAATAATCCCAGCCTGATCGAGGAGATCACCGCCATGCGCCTCGAAACGCTGGGGCTCTCGTTCGTGCCCCAGCATTCGGACGCCCGCGTGCTCGACCAGCTCATCTACAAGTGGGAACACTCGCGCCGGATCATCGGGCCCGTCCTGGCGCGCAAATACGCCGACCTGGCCGCCACGGGCTGGCAGGTCACGTCCGCCGCCATCCGGCGGGATGTGGAACAACTTCTCGGCCGGGAGGTTCGCTGACCGGGCGGCATCATGACGGGTTACTTCCAGATTTACACGGGCGCCGGCAAGGGAAAGACCACCGCCGCGCTCGGACTGGCGCTTCGCGCGGCGGGCGCCGGCTTGCGTGTCTATTTCGGCCAATTCCTCAAAACCGCCGCCACCAGCGAGGCGGTCGCCTTGCGGGAACGGTTCCCGGACCGCATCACCCACCAGGTCTTCGGCCCCGCCCGCTTCATCCGCGACACACCCTCACCCGACGAGATCGCGGAGGCCCGCCTTGGGCTCGACGCCCTGGCCGCCGCCCTGGCCGGCGGCGCGTTCGACGTGGTGATCGGCGACGAGGCCCTCGGCGCCGCCGCGGCCGGCCTGTTCTCCGAAGCCGACCTGCTGGCTCTGGCGCAGGCGCGGCCGGAGCCGGTTGAACTGGTGCTCACCGGGCGCGACGCGGGCGCCGCGCTCCTCGCCAAGGCCGACCTGGTGACCGAACTGCTCGCGGTCAAACACTACTTCACCCGCGGCGTCAAGGCGAGGCGCGGCATTGAGTATTAGGGAGGATTGAGGCATGATCACCATCACGTTTGCGGACGGGTCCCAACGAAAATTCGCGGCGTACACCCAGGCCAGCCATATCCTTGCCGCCTCCGACGAGGCCCGGGACGGCTCCCTCATCGGCGCCTTCATCAATCATGAGGCTGTTTCCCTGGATTACGCCGTGCCGTGCGACAGCACGGTCAGCCCGCTGACGGTTCGCGATCCCGACGGCTGGCGGATGTACGAGCGTTCTGTCAGTTTTCTTTTGGTCAAAGCCGTCTGCGAAATCTGCCCCGGCTCGGTTTTCTCGATCGACTACAGCATGGGCTCCGGCCTCTACTGCTCCTTCAAGACCGCGCCCGACGCCGAGCCGGGCATCTCCGAAGACCGGCTCGCGGCCGTGGAGCGCCACATGCGCCGCGATGTGGCCGACAACCTGCCCATCTCCTGCCGTCGCATGGCCTTTGCCCAGGCTGTGCGCCATTTCCGGGAACGGGGCCGCCTCGACACCCTGGGACTCCTCGAATATCACAACCACCCCTACTTGCTCGTGGCCTCCTGCGGCTGCGCGTCCATTCTCCCCCAGGGCTTCCTCATGCCGTCCACGGGACACCTCGGCTTTTTCCGACTCGTCCCCTATCCGCCCGGTTTCGTACTCCAGCTCCCCGATCCCGACCGGCCGCTCGGGGAACCGCCGCCTTTTGACGATCAGCCGCATCTGTTTCGGATTTTCCAGGAGCACAAGCAGTGGGGCCGCATCCTGGGGCTCAACACCGTCGGCGGACTCAACGCCCTCACCGCATCCGGCGGAATCGGCGAGTTTATCAAGATCGCCGAATCGCTCCACGAACGAAAGGTCGCCGATATCGCCGACGACATCGCCCATCGCAAAAGCCGCGTGGTCCTGGTTGCCGGCCCCTCCTCCGCCGGGAAGACCACATTCTCCAAACGGCTCGCCATCCAACTCCGCGTCTGCGGCCTGCGCCCCATCAATCTCGAGATGGACAACTACTTCGCGGACGGAAACCGCGGCGCGCCCATCGGGCCGGACGGCAAGCCCGACTTCGAGCATATCGAAACGCTCGACCTGGAACTCTTCAACCGGCAGATGCTGGACCTGCTCGCGGGACGCGCCATCACGCCGCCGAAATTCGACTTCCCCACCAAGCGCCAGACGTTCAACGGCGACACGCTCCGGCTCGATCCCTCCCATGTGCTGATCGTGGAAGGCATCCATGGGCTGAATCCCCGCCTCACGGGCATGGTTCCCGAATCGGCCAAATTCCGGGTCTATATCAGCGCGCTCTCCCAGCTCAGCCTGGACGCCACCAACCGCATCTCCACCACCGACAACCGGCTGATCCGGCGCATGGTTCGCGACGCCCGCTTCCGCGGCCATTCCGCCCTGCGCACGCTGCGCATGTGGCCCTCCGTGAGGCGCGGGGAAAAAACCTGGGTTTTCCCATTTCAGAAAAATGCCGACGCGACCTTCAACTCCGCGCTCGATTACGAGCTGGCCGTGCTCAAGCCCCTCGTCGAACCGTTGCTGCTCGAGGTCAAACCCTCGGAACCCGAATACGCCACCGTTCGGCGGCTGAGCTGGCTCCTGCGCAACTTTTTGGCCGTGCCGGACCGGGAGGTGCCGCCCACCTCGATTCTCCGGGAATACATCGGCAACAGCACGTTCGCCTACTGACCATGCACCGCACCCCCCCCAACCCCGCCGCGCCTCCGTCCGTCGCTTCCGCCGGTTTCCCCCTGGCCGGACTCTATGCCGCGGTGGCCGGCCGCATCCCCTTCTGCCGGGAGGCGGGCGAGGACTGGACCGATTACCCCTGGACCGAACGGCACCTCCAATGCGTCTGGTTCGATCCCGCCTACCGGCCCGCCGCGCTCACCACCACCGGCGGCGCCCCGCTGATCGTGGAGGAACCCGGCATGTGGAACCGCGAGGCGGGCCCCGATTTCGTCAACGCCACGCTCCGGGTGGGCGGACGGCCCGGCCGCCTGCTCAAGGGAGACGTGGAGGTTCATGTCCGCCCCGCGGACTGGCGCCGCCACGGGCACGAACACGATCCGCGCTACCGCAACGTGGCGGCCCATGTCACCTATTTTTCGGGCGCGCTTCCCCCCCAGACACTGCCGCCCAACGCCGTGTCCGTGAGCCTCAAGGACGGCCTCGCCCGAAACCGCGGCTTCGCCTTCGACCTGATCGACGTGGCCTCCTATCCCTGGCCGGTCCGCGCGATCCAGCCGCCGTGCGCGGAACGGTTCGCGGGCATGACGCCCGAAGAACTGGGCGGCTTCCTCGAATCCGCGGGCGAACGCCGCCTGCAGATCAAAGCCGCCCGCATGCTCGCCACCGCCGGGGTGCGCGACCGGGACCAGATGCTGTACGAGGAGGTGCTGGCCGCCCTCGGCTACCAGCATAATCGCATGCCGTTCCGCCTGCTGGCGCGCCGGGTTCCCGTGCAAACGCTCCGCCTCTACGCCAAGGGGGACCCCCTGCGCGCCTACGCCCTGCTCGCGGGCGTGTCCGGCCTGCTCCCTGATCGCGCCGCCTCGGTCTGGGACGCGGAAACGCGGCTCTTCATCCGCAAGGTGTGGGATCTCTGGTGGAAATTGAAGGGGCAATGGGAGGAACATGCCCTGATGCGCCAGGAGTGGCGCCTGGCCGGCATGCGGCCGGCCAACCATCCGCTACGGCGGCTCATGGCCGCGGCGCAGCTCTTTTCGGACCGAACCAGCCTGTCCGCGCGCCTGGTCTCGTTCGCGGATCCGGATCAAGAGCCGTTCCTGGACCGGTTGACCCGCCTGTTCGCCGAGTTGCCCGCGGACGGCTATTGGAGCCACCGGTTGGGACTCGCCTCCGCCCGTCGCCCCACGCCGGTGGCGCTGATCGGCGCCGAACGGGCCGCGGCGATCGTGGTGAATGTGGCCATTCCCTTCCTGGCCGCGGGCGGCTATCTGGGCAATGCGCAGCGCGGTCTGCTGGCGGCCCTCCCGCCGGAGCACGACAACGCCCTCGTCCGAACCACCGCGAAACTGCTGCTGGGCCGGGATCATAATCCCGCTCTCTATCGCACCGCCCTGCGCCAGCAGGGGCTGATCCAGATCTTTCAGGACTTCTGCCTGCACGACCGGTCCCGCTGTCAGAGCTGTTCCCTGCCCGCCGCGCTCTCGGAGTCGTAAGCCCGATCCGGCTTTACCCGCCGCCGTTTCCGACGGCTTGGATTTCATGCTCGGCGAAATGAAGCGTGACCTTGTATGTGCCGTTTGGAACCGTTTTGTACTGGAACTTGATCGTGGAACCGGAACAATATGAAAATAAAAAATAAAACTTTCAAAATGTTTTTTTTCTTATATTGTATTTTACGTTGTTGGGGAGCCTGTTATGTGTAGGGGGGGGCAAAACGTTTTCTGGCCTGCCGTTACGGCCTTGATCCTGTTAGCGCTAGGCCCGATTCCACTCTCCGCCCAGTGGTTCACGCAGGCGATTCCCCTTTCCCCCGGCTGGAACGGTGTGCAACTGCTCGTTCAGCCCGTCCAATCCGACTGTGCTGTGATTTTCAGCAACCGGCCGGTTGAAAAAGTCTTCTGGTGGCGACGGACGGGCACCGGCATGGAATTCGACCTCGATCCCGCCCTTCTGTTCCCGCGAAGCGCGGACTGGGAATCCTGGTTTTCCGGCAATTCGGGCGGCAGTTCTTTCGGCAACCTGTTGGCTGGCGAATCCTATGAAGTTTATGTCGCCACAAACGCGTCTCCCTTCACCTTGCACGTAACCGGAAAACCTGTTCTGAACGCCACCCGCTGGCTCCCGGGCGCGTTGAACCTGACCGGTCTTCCCGTTTCCACGAGTCCAGCCGTCAGTTTTACCGAATTCTTTTCCTTCTCGTCCGATTTTACGGTGAATAATGCCACCGCCACGGTTTTCCGAGTTTCGGGACCGAACAATACTCCCCAGCGGATCTGGACCCCGGCCACGGAACTGATCCGCGGCGGGGAAGCCTACTGGATCGCCGCGGACGCCAACGTCCGGGACTACGCAGGCCCGATCCGGGTCCGCACGGGGTCGGGCTCGCGCCTCCTCGACTTCGGCCGCTCCGTGGCCGCGCAAGCCCTCGTTGTCGAAAACCTCACCGCCACCGGCCGGACCATCCAGATCCGGCACCATGCATCGGAGCCTCCGCCGGACCTTCCCGGAGCGTCAGCGCTCCTCGGCAAAATGACGCTGCTCTATAAGGCTGCGGCGGTCGGCTCCGACTACCAGCCTCTGCCGGACACGCTGACGACCAACATTCCCGCCCATGGCTCGCTCAGCCTAACCCTGATCCCCGATCCCCAATCGCTGACAGGCGGGGTCGCCGGCGCCGCCTGGCAGAGCGTCCTGCGCGTCACGGACGGCGGCAACGCGGCATTCCCGGCGGCAGCCGTGGATGTGCGCGTGGGCGTGTCCTGCGACGGCAGCATCGCCTCCCAACTCGCACCGGCCGGGCTATGGGTAGGCAGCGTCAGCGTCACGGATGTGGAACGCGCCCCCACCCGCGAAGGCGTGACGAATGTCTGGTCGGGCGACGGGCCCATGCCCGTGGGCATACCCTACCAATATCGCGTGATCGTGCACATCGACGCCGAAGGCCGGGCCAAGCTGCTGCAGCGCGCTCTCCTCGCCTGGCGCACGGGCAGCGCGGACGATGCGTCCGGATCCCTTTCCTCCGTCACCGGCGTTGTCTCCGTTCTCGCCGACGAGACCGACGCGGAGAATTTCGCCCGCCAGCACGCCGACGCCCGCATCGTCCGGATCAGTTCGGTCTGTTTCCCGACGACCCTGCGACCGGTGAACATGACGGGCGCGTTCGGGGCGCCCCACACTCTCCATGCGGTGGTCACGCTCCCCTACGACAACCCCGTGAATCCCTTTGTCCACCGGTACCACCCGCAGCACGACAATCTCCGGTACGACAACGGCGTCGCCTCCGCCCTGGCAGAAGGCGTGGAATCGCATACCATCACGCGGGAACTGGTGTTCCGCTTCGAGGCCGTCGACCCGGTCGGAGGTATCGCGAACCGGAATTGGGGAACGCGCGAAGCCGGCGGCACGTTTGAAGAAACGGTCGACGGCCTGAATAAGACGATCCGCGCCCGGGGAACGTTCCGTCTTGAGCGAATCAGCCAGGTCAGCGATCTGGGGGCACCAGAGAATTGAAGCATTACGAGGAGACGCATCAACCATGAAGACGCCAAAAACCATGATGGGGTATGGAGTGATTTGCGCGCTGGCCGCAGGGCTTTCCGCCTGGGCCGCGGTGCCGGCTTCGCGGACGGCGGTGACGCCGGGCATCATCAACTACCAGGGCCGGCTGACGAACGCCGAGGGGAATCCCTACACGAACGGCGTGTATACGATCGAATTCCGCATCTACGATGACGCGACCGCCACCGGAGCAGGCGTGTGGGGCTGTTCCTACTCGGTCTATGTCAAGGAAGGCTATTTCAACGTCATGCTCGGGGCGCCGGGCGGCGGCGCAATTTCCCCCGCGCCCACCTACGGCCAGTCGGATTTATGGAAAGCGCTCTGGTACGACACCGCCTTGGCCGCCAAAGCCAACGACCGCTACCTGGCGCTCAAGGTGACGTCGGGGCCGGATCCGGCGCTGCCCGATCCCCCCGCCGAGGCCTTCCCGCGGCAGCGGCTCCTGTCGGCGCCCTTCGCCGAACGCGCCGAGATGGCCCAATATGCCCGGGCCGCCATGGACACCTTTGTGGTGCCCTCCACCCTCACCGCATCCGGCGCGGTCACCGTGGCCGGCGGGTTGACGGTTCAGGGCGCCGCCAGCCTGGCGAACACGACCGTCAACGGCCCCCTCACGGCCAACGGCCCCCTCACGGCCAACAATAATGAGGCGGTCTTCAACAAGGGCGTCACGGTCAACGGCGGCATGACCTACGCCAAGCAGGGGCTGGAAGTCAGCGGCGGCGCGGCCACGCTCAAGGGCGGCGCAGCCGTTCAGGGCAACCTGACCGTCTCCGGCGGCCAAATTAAGGCCCAGAGCGGGATGGAGGTCAGCGGCGGCGCCTTCAACCTCCTGAACAACTTCAATGTTTCCGGTTCCAAGGCTATCGTGGTGCGGCAATATCACGCTGACAATACCGAGGATTACGTCTGGAACACCGGCTTCCCGACCGCCTCCTGGTCGGCCATGGTGGTCGGATTCGATTTCGGGTGGTGCGACATAGACGAGGATGACTCCGAAGATTCGTTCCGGGCACGGGCTGAAAAAGGCGGAGACGGTTACTGGAAAGTCCATTTCCGGGGGCATTACCATGTCGACTACGCCGATCCGACGATCGACGTCATGTTCATCCGTCGGGAACTCGTGGACGACAACCGCTGACCAATGGCGGACAGCTTAAGGGTGGCCCTCATGACGCATGCGACAAAGGCAACGGGAAAGCGCGGCACGCCGCGCCCCTCCCGGTCTGGCTGGCGAGTGAGCCTGCTGGGAGCCCTGCTCGCGGCGGCCGGCACGACAGCCTTCGGGGTGCCGCCGCTTCTCCGGTCCTCCTATCGGAATCCGGTGTGGCCGGATTCCGCCATCACGAGCAACGCCTGGTGGCCGGCGTATACCAACACGGTCGGTTTCGCGGCCATCGGCGGATTCACGGCCACCAACAGGGCCGGCCCGTCAACCGGTAACCTTGTGCTCGCCGAATCCTCCTTCGCCGAGCCGATCGTGGGAGTCGGCGCCAACTTCCAGCTCGGCGACGCGCTCACGCCACCCGTCGGCGTCAACAGTAACGTGACGCCCGTGCTGGATTTCATGGGCGGCCCCACCAACGCCGTCTGGATCAACTATGAGGGCCTCCTGATCGCTTCGGACATGGGCGCTCTGCAGGTCGACTGGACGCTTCAGAATGGTTCCACCCAGACCATCGTCTACACGATCTCCCCCAACCCCACCCGGCGGCCCGTCCGACTCTACTGGACCGAGGGGCAGAACTCGGGCCCGACCATCGCGTTCGGCAGCACCTATCGCGTGGACATCTTTTACAACAGCCAGGTGCGCGGCACCAACCAGGTCTGGATCGACGCCAACCAGCTCCACGCCTCGCCCGATTGCCCGTCGGGCAGCCGCTTCCTGCTGACCTATTCCCGCGTCGATGAAGGAACCGGGAAGCGGGTGCTCCTGGCCTACGAAATCGTAGAGGTGCTCGAGCCCATGTCCTCCGTGCGCAGCGCTTTCGTCGGCGAACGCCTCCTGCCGATGGAACGCCCCTATCCGACCGACAGCCTTTTCGCCACCATCACGCGCGGCGTCGTCGACCCGGCGGGGATCGAAACACCCTACGTGTACCAGCACTCCGACGGCAACAAATCGGGATGGGTCTGGGCGATCCGCGAAACGCCCGTCGGCGAACCGTGGCGCATCGAGATCTACTGGAAAGCCAAGGAGGAACTCGACATCCTCTGGCCGTTCGAGGTGGATATCTACGACATCACGTGGGGCACCAACGCGCAGCTCTACGTGCGCGGGGCCGCGGGCGAAGCGGACCCCAGAACCTTTTTCCACAACGAACTGCAGGTGGAACTGATGCCGCACACCAAGCCCGAAAACCACCACGCTGTTCTGGATAACGGCGTTTTCTACACGAAGGACGCGGGCTACTGCCTGCTGAAATACACGGCCAACAAGGAAGTCTGGTTCGAGCCGGTCCGCTCCGTCCTGTGCACCGATCCCCTCCTGGCCGGCAACCCGGTGGCGTGGGTCATCCCCGATGAACTCCGGCCCGTTGATGCGGCCGGCGACAGCCTGGAGGACACGCACGGCGATTGGCCCGGCTTCATCTACACGAACGCCGGAACCGCCTATAATATCGGCATGTACCACTATCCGTCCGCCTACAGCGCCCCCGATGCCGCCGATTCGTATGCATTCCCCGTCAACATCGGGCGCCTCGATGTCTGGTGGAGCAACGCCAGCAGGCAGGAGGGCCTGCCGGGCCCCGTCTACTTCCCAAGCCACATCAGCCGCTACGACAGCGACTGGCCGACGGATCCGCTCGACATCACGATCGCCAGCGAGCTGGGCAACCGCGGCTACACCGAGGACCGTGATTCCTGGTGCATCCGGTTCGACAAGGGCGATCTCCCGCTCGAAGAGGCCCAACTGCTCGCCTGCCACCTGGACTTGGCCAATCCGAACAACCTGGACCTCGCCGGCCAGTTCACCCTGGAACTGTGGGTCAAGCCCGCCAGCCTGGACGGCATCCACTACCTGATCGACAAGGGCGGCAACTACAGCCTGCGGCTCAACGGCGGCGTCCCGGAACTATATGCCGGCGGCGGCTGGTACCGCGCCGGGTCAGCCCTCACGACCAACTGGCAGCACCTCGCCGTAAGCGCAGCCGATTTCGGCTCCGTCTCATTCCTCCTCAACGGCCAGGAGATCGGGTCCGCCGCCTTCGCCGGCCGCATCACCCCCGGCAACGCTCATTTCCGGATCGGCGCCCGGGCCAGCGACGGCGTCACGCCCGAGGACTTCTTCGCCGGTTCCATGGACGAGGTCCGGATCTGGGCCGTCGTCCGCTCCAAGGAAACCCTCCGCGCGCTCATGGGCATCGATGTCGACGCCGGCACGCCCGGCCTGCGCGCCCATTACCGATTCCGGTCGGAAGACCGGGCGCTCGATTCCAGCAATTTCGGCAACCATATTCCCCTGCCGGCGGCCGGCGTGCAGTTCGCCGAGCCCGGCGTCCCCAACGCGCGGACGGGTCTCGACTTGTCGGGCGTGGATTTCGGCTTGTATGTCCAGAACGACCGCGCCACGCACGGATTCAACCCCAATGAGGAGCACGCGATCGTCTTCCAGGACACGGTCTACGCGCTCCGCTGCGACCTGAACAACACCAACCGCAGCCTGACGACCTATACGTCCGATCCCTTCGTCCTCGTCAACTGCCGGAGCCCGCTGGTGGCCGGCAACCGGCCCTCCATGATGGCGTTCCACGTCATCGCCTCCAACTCCATATACGGGTTCCAGCGGTTCCTCACGGCGGGACTCATGATCCAGCCGCCCACCCCCATCGCGCTGATGTACCCCTCGAACTGCGAGTCCAATCAACAGGTCGCCGGCCCGGTATTCCGCGACCGCAACCTGTATTACTGGGCCAAGCAGGCCGGCGACACCGGTGGAACCACCAACTACGTTTTCGATTATTTCTACCCCATGCAGGAGGATTTCTTCTTCCCCGACCTCGCCGTTCAGCCGCCGTCCGGCACCCAGATCCCCTGGCTGAACAAGCTCACCGCCAACCACACGCCCCTCGACTTCACCTACATCGTGGAATGGCCGGCGGACCTGCCCGTCCTCCACATCGGCGACACGCTGACCGTCGCCCGCGACGGGCTGCCCGCCATCCGCGGCCAACTGAGCGTGGATCTGCTCTATATGCAATCGGCCGCGCGGAATCCCGCGAAGCCCAGCGTCACGCTGATCGACCCCACCGTGGCGCGCACGGGGCCCCTCGACGACGCAAAACTGGTCACCGAGCGGATGGACAGCTACCGGGACGTGCGCACCGCACGCTGGCACTTCAACGGCCTGCCGCCCGCCCTGCGCAGCCGCCTGTTCTACAACCCGAACGCGTCGGAAGGCGAGGAACTGCAACTCATCGGCGAGTACCGAACCCGCACCGACAACCACAATTACCTGATGCTCAACCTGCTCACCGGCGCCAACCGCGCCGCCACGACGAACGAAACGGCCATGACCGGCATCACCGGCGAAGGCGGCGATTCGTGGCGGGAGGGGATCGGCGCGCTGCCCACGATCGCCCTCGAGATCACGACCAACACAGCGCCGTTCGATTCGCTCGCCCTGCCGACCACCGGCCTCGGAACGGGGTATGTGACCGTCGTGTTCAACAACAGCCCCGACCAGAACATGGTGGATCCCTCCGAAGTCATCGACATGGCGATCTTCCGGGTCTCACCGGAACTGTACCGCGGCCGGCTCGACGCCATTCTGTCGGAAAACCCGCTCGATAAGCAGATGAGCGTCTATTATACGGCCGACTTCCGCGGCACGCCGGAACGCTGGGAGTTCCAGTGGGAATACGCCGATCCCCGGGACGGCGCGGCGCCCGACGAGAACGAGGACTCCCTCTGGCACGACTACGTCGACGGCGCCGGTCTCCACTACGTGACAATCGGCGACGCGGGCGTATTCGGCCTCTCCGACCATTATCTCCGGTGCCGGTACCGCGCCCTCGATCCGGAGGTCATCGACGTGGTCGGCGCCGACTGGTCCGCCTGGACGCCGCCCCTGCTCTGCGAAGGCTGGATCAAGCGCGTCCTGAAAGCCATCAATCCGTTCGAACAGCGCATCCGCGACTTCATGAACTACGCGGTCCTGACCGATCTCAGCATGATCCAGCAGATCGGAGCACCCTATGACGGAGACATCCCGCTCAACTACGAGGCGCTGAACGAATTCGGCCTCCTGCAGATCTACGAAACGCTCAACCACCAGGCCGACGACCTCTCCCTCAACGCCGGCTACGAGGCCAGCGGCTCCCTGGCCCTCGCGCTGCTCATGGTCAAGGGACGGATCTCCGACCTCTACATGCTGCTCGGACACGAAGCTTACTCCGATGCCCTGAACCCCACCCTCTACCTCAACGAGGGCGATCCCGTGAACGCCGGTGAGTCCTCCTCGCTCTTCTGCTTCATGAACCAGGAACCGGACCTCCTGGCCGAGGAACTGGCCCTCCTGCGCGGCCGCGACGACGACATGAGTCCGGCCGTCACCGAATATCCCGTCTACAACCGGCTGGCCTGGAACATCACCGCCGACATCGTGGGCGGCCAGGTCCCCTACATGCTCAACTACGGCATCAGCGACCTGAAGGGCAACCAGAACGGCGTCCTCGACGCGGAGGACGCGACCACCCTCTTCCCGCAGGGACACGGCGACGCCTACGGTCACTACCTCTCGGCCCTGACCGGCTACTACGATTACCTGCACACCACCAATTTCGTCTGGTTTCCGCAGGTGGAAGGCATCCTCGTGGGCGACACGGAAGTCACCGTCTCCTACCTCCACGAAAAGCGGTTCGCCATCGCCGCGGCGGCCCGCGCCCGCGCCGGCGTGGCGGTGATCGCCGACACCCATCGCCAGGCGTACGACGGCGGGGAGGGCTGGCGGACCGCGCGCGACAGCAATACGAACCGCGCCTGGGGCGTCGGCGACTGGGGCAGCCGCGTCGGCATGGGCGCCTACTTCGACTGGCTGACGGGCAATTCGCTGCTTCCCCACCACGACGAAGATCCCTCGCACGACGGCATCCGCGTGATCGACCGCGAAAACGTGCCCGAACTTGGTGAACTGGCCGACCTCGGCAACCAGGCCCAGCGGCAGACGGATTACGCCGACGCCGGCCTCAACCCGCTCGGGCTCGACGAGGATGCCGTGCCGTTCGACATCAGCAGCGCCGGGATCGACGAGGGGCAGACCCACTTCGAACAGATCTATGCCCGCGCCCTGAAGGCGCTGCAAAACGCCCTGGCCGTCCAGGTCCGTGTTCGCAACTGCTCACAGGCCATCCGCGACCAGAACGAGTCCGCCGACCTTGACGCCAGCATCCAGGCGGAGGAGACCCGGATCAATCGGGAACTGATCGAAACCTACGGCTATCCCTATGCCAACGACATCGGCCCGGGCAAAATTTACGAACAGGGATACGCGGGACCCGACCTGCTCCATTACCTGTACGTGGACACCTGGCCGCTGGATTCCACGATCACCACGGATCAACGGAAGATGCAAATTCCCTTCACGATGTATCAGTACAAGACCGGCACGAACACCGTCGAACTGGACGCCGTGCAGTCGTTCGTTTCCGAATGGTTCGCCGGCGCCCTCGACACCAAGACGTTCGACATCGTCTCGGCCTATTACGACTCCTCCCTGACGCGAACGGTCGAGGTCAATGTCGCCAACAACGGCGTGCCGATCAAGCCCGCATCCTACACGGGTAAACGCCGGGCGGAGGGCGAAATCCAGATCGCGATGAGCGAATACCTGACCGCCATCGACGACCTCTACAGCATCATCGGCGACGCCCAACTGGCCGCCGACGACCTGAACCGCCAAGGCCAGTTGTTCCTCACCACCCTGAATTACATGGCGACGAAACTGAACGAGACGGTGGATGCCAAGAACAAGATGACCTACCTGAACGGCGCCATCAAGGCCTTGGACGCCATCCTGGAACTGGCCAAGGCCGTCGGCGAGATGACCAGCCAGATCAAGGAGGCCTCCGTGGAATCCCTCCCGACCTGCGTCGGCTTATCCACCGATGCGACGGCCCCCGCGCGCGGCGCCATCAAATTCACCTACGCCTCGGTCAGCGTCCCAAAACTGCTGGCCGGCATCGCCATCAAGGCCACCGCGGCCGTCCTGCAGATGCGGGTGACCGACATTCAGAACGATCTCGAGCGCACCCTCCTGGCCGAGGACATCCTCTATGAGGGACAGAAGGCAAGAGCCGAACTCCTCAGCCTGCTGCAAAAGCAAAACAACTACCTCTCCACCATCCAAGCCGAACTCCAGCGCACCGAAACCGCGCGGATGCGGCTGCAGGCCGCCATCAGCAAGGGCGACCAACTCCAGATCGAGCGGGAACGCCTCCGGATGAACTGGGCCGCCGACCTCAATACGCGCCGGTACCGGAACATGGCCTACCGGCTGTTCCTGAACGACGAGCTGGTCCGATACCAGCAGTCGTTCGATCTGGCCGCCCGCTACGCGTACCTTGCCGCCAAGGCCTACGACTACGAAACCGGACTCCTCGAGTCGGACGCCGAAAACACCGCCGGCCGCGAATTCATGAAGCAGATCGTCCGGACCCGCTCGCTCGGCCGCTTCGCCGACTGGACGCAGGCGGCCCTCGGCGAGCCCCTCGTCGGAGGACCCACCGGCGATCCGGGCCTGGCCGATGCCATGGCGCGCATGGCCGGCAACTGGGATGTGCTCAAAGGGCGGCTGAACTTCAACAATCCGCAGCAGGAAACCGGCCGCTTCTCGCTGCGCCAGGAACTGTTCCGCATCTCGCCCGACACGGCCAGCGACGCCAACTGGAAGGCCACCCTGGCCGCATGCAAGGTGGCCAACCTGCGCGACCTGCCGGCGTTTGCGCGCTATTGCCTGCCTTTCGATCCCATGCAGGATACGGAACCGGCCATTGTCATCCCCTTCTCGACGGCCATCGATTTCCGCCGCAATTTCTTCGGCCACCTGCTGGCCGGCGGCGATAACGCCTACGATTCCTCCCACTTCTCCACCAAGATCCGGGGCGCGGGCGTCTGGTTCAGCAACTTCGACGCCGCCTTCGGAGAAGGCTTGGCCAACCAGCCGCGCGTCTATCTGATCCCGGTCGGCGTCGACTCGATGCGGGTGCCGCTCGGAAGCGACTCGAAGACGCGCCAGTGGTCCATCGTCGACCAGGCCCTCCCCATCCCCTACCCCATCACCGACGCAGAGTGGGGAGAGCCGGACTGGAGTCAGCTGAAAAACGTCCTCGGCAACGACCTCTACCGCATCAGGCAGTTTCCCTCCATGCTGGCCTACCACGACAGCGGAGACGACGATGCGAACCTGCTGCAAATGACCTGGAATTCCCGCCTCATCGGCCGATCGGTTTGGAACTCCCAGTGGATCCTGATCATCCCCGGCGGCACGCTGCTCTCGGATGCCGACGAAGGGATCGAGCGGTTCATCAACGGCCGGTTGCTCCCGTCGGGCGCACGGGACGGCAACGGCGTCCGCGACATCAAACTCTATTTCCAGACCTATTCGTATTCGGGGAACTGATGAAAACACGATTCCTCTTCGCGTTCATGCTCGCGGCCCTGGCCGCCGAGGCGGGAACGCCCCTGCCCGCCCAGATCGTCTATGGCCTCGTCCGCGACGCCTACGGCTTCCCCTACCAGGACACCGGCCGCATCCTCGCGTTGAAAGGCACCACGGAATGCGCCCGCTGCAACTTCACCGGCATCCAGACCGACGGCTTGAATTACCGCCTGACGCTGGACATGGACAGCGGCGGCTCGCCTTACGCGCCCTACGCCGTCCAGGCCGGCGACCGGCTGACCCTCGCCGTCGAGGTCGGCGGCGGCGCGTTGCCGCTGACCCCCACCAACCAGCTGATCGCGGGACCGGCCGGCTCTGCCGTTCTCCTCAACCTGTGCACAGGCGCCGATGCCGACGGCGACGGGCTGCCCGACGAATGGGAACGCCTGCTGTGCGAGCAGTCGGGCGGCGCGCTCGGATCAATCGCCGATGTCCACCCGCACGATGACTTCGACGGTGACGGGCTGACCAACGAGCAGGAGTTCCGGTCCGGAACCTTCGCGTTCCTCCCCACCGACCTGCTGAAGGTGAGCGGTTTCGAGAGCACGTCGTCGGGCCGGCTCAAGCTGCGGTTCCTCACCAGCGTGGGCATGACGTACGGGCTCACCGCCACCGAATCGCTGAGCCGGCAGGAATGGTTCCCGATGCGGTTCGCCCAACAGGAAGGCGATCCGCTTGCCTATCAGCAACTGATCGGCAACGGCGCCTACCAGACGGTCTACATCGAAACCGCCGCCAAGACCCTGTTCCTCCGACTTACCGTACACGAACCATGAACGGCCAAGCCGACAATGTTGACCGGCGCCGATGGACCGGCGCCGCGCTGGGCGCGGCTTTGCTCCTGGCCTCCGCCGGAGCCGCCCGTGCGGACGTGTGGACCAATGCCGCGGGTCACGCCATCGAAGCCGCGCTGATCTCCGCCGACGGCAACGCCGCCACCTTCAAACGGGGCGACGGCACACGCTTCACGATGGCGCTCGCCAGCCTCTCGCCCGCCTCCCGCCGCCAGGTCCAGGAGGAGATCGGCCGGGTCCTCGTACCGGAACGCCTTCAAACCGATTTCAACCTGTGCGTGCACACCCTGAAGCGGTTGGACGTCTTGCGCCAGGAGGGCGAGATCAGCGGCGACTCCTACACCGCCCGGCGAGACGCCGCCCTGGCGCGGTTGAAACATGCGTTCGAGCGATGGGACGTGCCGGAATCCGAACGCCCCCGCTTGCTGCTGCTGGCCCGAAATAATTAGCGATAAGCAGGTGTGATGAAAAAAATGCGCCACTTTCTGGTGGGGGCAGGATTGTTCCTGTCCACCCTTGTTCCGCAGGCCCCTGGGGCTGCGGTTACCAATACCAGCCCGCGGGCTTGGAGCGCCGCCGATTCGCCCGGCACGGCTGTGACGGCCATGCTCGATTCGGCTCCCACCGGAATCCTCCAGGTTGTCCTCCAGAGCGCCTGGCGGGGCAAAAGGGCCGGCAGCGTGTCGACCAACGGCGCGCAACTCGTCTTCACACCGGCGGGCGACCTGCTGCGGGGCGAACCGCTCGACGGTTCCGTATCCGGCCCGGGAACCGCCTTCACGTGGCATTTCCAGACGGCCTCGCTCAGCGGCAGCGCGACCTTCACCACCAACGTCAACTCGGTGGTCATCAACACCGTCGGCGCCGCGCGATTCCGCAACCTTGCGTTGGCCGACATCAACGGCGACGATGCCCTCGATATCGTAGCCCCCGGCTGGAACTCGAATGCTGTCCTCCTCGATGCCGGCACGCCCGGCGTCGCGACCACCTACCTGGCCCGTGCCATCCAGGACGTGGCCGCCGGCGACTTCAACGCCGACGGCCAACCCGACCTGATCCTCGGCTGCGCCACCCAGGCCTTCGCCGTGGCCATCAATACCGGCGGCGCATTCGCCGGCGGAACGGTCCAGACCATCGCCGGCGTCACAGGCCCGATCCGGCAGGTCACCGTGAGCGATCTTAATGGCGACGGCTACCCCGACGCCGTGGCCATCGCGGAAACCTCCGGCCATGTCATTCCCCTCCTCAACGACGGCTCCGGAAACCTGGCGGCCGGCACACCTGTCGCCTGCACCCCGCCCCTCTACGGACTCGGCTCGGGCGACCTGAACGGCGACGGCTACCCCGACGCTGTGGCCGTCGGGCCCGCCGGTTATGTGGCCGTCCTCATGAACGACGGCACCGGCGCCTTCGGGACACCCACCGGGCAGGTTGCCTGCGCGCAAACCCTCTACGCATGCCGCATCGCGGACTTCGACCAGGATGGCCGCGCGGATATCGCGGCGGCCGGCGCGGAAGGCGTGATCGTCCTGGGAACCTGGAACGGATCGGCGTTCTCCTTCGCCGTCCTCGAGCACACCCTTTCCCTGCCGACCCTATACGGTCTGGCCGCGGGCGATTGCGACGGCAACGGCAAGCCCGATCTCGTCGTCTGCGGAGCCGATACGGTGGCGGTCCTGCTTCGCGCAGACAGCGGATTCCTCTCCCCGCTTCCTCCCATCGCCCTCGACGGCGAAACCACGCTCCGAGATGTCGAAATGGGGGACAAGAACGGGGACGGCCGACTGGACGTCGTGACCTGTGGATTCCTGTCGGGCAAAACCTATGTCCTGTGGAACACCGCCCAACCCGGCATCCTCGTCCTCGGCACGAACGGCGCGGTCATCGCCTCCGGCGAAACGCCGCCCAGTTTCGACAAGGGCGCCGATTTCGGCGCCGTTCCCATTTTTTCCGTCCGGACGAACCGCTTCCCGATCGTCAATCCGGCCGAGGGACCTCTCCTCATCACCGGCACCGCACTGAGCGGTGTGAGCAATGGCTTCATGACGGTGATCGACATGCCGGAGATGGTGTCAGGCGGTGCGACCTCGTTTTTCGGAATCGTGTTCGCGCCTCAAACGACCGGCCTCGTCACCGCCGTGCTCTCCATCTCGAACAACAGCCCCGTGACCGTCTCGAACGGCACTTCCCCCTACCTGATATACTTGGCCGGCAACGCGGTCCGTCGCTCGCCCGACGTCCTGGCCCTCGGCGACACGAACCAGACGTACGATGGCACGGCAAAACCGGTCACGGTCACCGTCGAACCGGTCGGACTATCCTCCAATCTCACCGTGCTCTATGACGGCAGCGCCCAGGCCCCCACCAACGCCGGGACCTATTCGGTGGTCGCCACGGTGGAGGACGATCTCTTTGCCGCCTCTATCACCGGCGCCCTGACCATCGCCAAGCGGTCGCTGACCGCCACCTGCCTGGATGCCAGCCGCGTGTATGGCGCCAGCAACCCCGTCTTCACGGTCGTCCTGACCAACTTCGCGTCCGGTGACGGCATCGCCAACCTGGACACGCCTCCGACCGCGTCGTGCGTCGCGACCGCCGCTTCCCCTGTGGGCGCCTACTCCATCGTCACGTCCGGAGGCTGGGCCACCAACTACAGCTTCCTCTATTCCAACGGCACGCTCACCGTCACGCAGGCGGTCCTCACCATCCGAGCGGACGACCAGGAACGTCTGTTCGGCCAGGCCAACCCGCCGTTTTCCTTCAGTTACTCCGGATGGAAAAACAACGAGCAAACGAACGTCCTCCTGGCGTTGCCTGTCGGGTCCACGCCCGCCGACGCCTCAAGCCCGTCCGGCGCCTACCCGATCACCGTCTCCGGCGCCAGCGCGCTCAACTATTCGTTTTTCTACATCCCCGGCACGCTCACCGTCTACGCAACGGTGCCCCAAATCACGATCGCCAATACCTCGCAGACCTACGACGGCGCGCCCAAAACCGTGACGGTCACCACCGATCCCGCGGGCCTTGCCGTGGACGTCACCTACAACGGAAACGCCACCCCGCCCGTCACCGCGGGCGTCTATGCGGTTTTCGCCCGGGTCACCGAAACGAACTACAGTGGCACCAACTCCGCCGTCCTGACCATCCTCAAGGCGAACCAGGCGCTCACCGCGTTCCTCCCGCCCGAAGGCGACTATCCGGCCGACCAACTTCTCACGCTTTCGGCCGCCGGCGCGCCATCCGGAATCCCCGTCTCCTTTGCCATCCGCTCGGGACCGGCCGAAATGGCGTCATCCAACGAGCTTCGCTTCCTCGACTTCGGCCCCGTTTCCGTGGTCGCCTGGCAGGTCGCCGACGCCAACTGGAACGCCTCGCCGACGTTGACCAACTGGTACTCGGCCGTGGAAACGAATACCGTCCACTACGCGGCCCAGGCAGGCCAGGTTCCCCGCTGGCCCTACGCCAACTGGGCCGCGGCCGCCAGCAACATCCAGGTCGCGGTGGATATCGCCTCCCCGGGCGATACCGTCCTGGTCGGAACGGGCGTTTACAATGCCGGCGGCCGATCCGCTCCCGGCGGATCCCTGACCAACCGGCTCGTGCTGGAAAAACCCATCCTCGTCCAGGCCGTGAACGGCCCCGCTTCGACCACGCTCGCCGGCAGCCCGGGCAGCGGCTTCGAAGCGCCCCTCGGCCCCGATGCCGTCCGCTGCGCCTGGCTGGGCGACGGAGCCGTCCTGGCCGGGTTCACGCTGCAAAACGGATTCACCGACGGCCAATTCGCCGATGAGAACGATCTCTCGGGTGGCGGCGCCCTGCTGGCGGCCGGCGGCATGGTCAGCAACTGTGTCATCGCTGAGTGCGGCGCCGTCGACGGCGGCGGGATGTGGGGAGGAACCGGCGTCCGATGCACGTTTTCAGGAAATGTCGCGCAGCTCAACGGCGGCGGCGCGGCGGAAACGACGCTGCGGAATTGCCTCCTGCACAGCAACGAAGCAACCTACGGCGGCGGCGCGTTCCGATCCGGTCTGCTGTTCTGCACGCTCGTGGAAAACGTCGCCTCCTACGGCGGCGGGGCCTATGAGGGAAACGCGACCAACAGCATCGTCTGGTACAACATGGGAGGGGACTGTTTCGGGTCCTACGCCTCCCATACGGATGCGGGATCCGGCGTCGAGGACGGCCTCAACGGCTGCCTGACCGCACCGCCCTTATTCCTCGACTCCACGAACGCCGATTTCCGCCTCTCCTACGGATCGCCCTGCATCAACAGCGGCGACAACGGCATCCTGCAAGCCGGTGAAACGGACCTGGCGGGAGCCGTTCGCCCGATCCATGCCATCGTCGACATGGGCGCGCATGAGTTTTTCGGAACACCGGGCGTACCGATCCTCCAACCGCCGTCGGACATCCGCGCGCATCAGGTCACCGCAGAGTGGCAGGCGCCGGCCGATCAGGTGCGGGTGATCCACTTCCGCATCGCGATCTCCAACCTGGCCCTTGCCGGCCCCTGCCTGGAAACCCTGGTGGAGGCGCCCGCCCTCTCCGGCGTCGCGACCGGCCTGGCTCCCGAAACCCCGTATGCCTGCCGCATCCGTGCCGAGAACGATTACGATGTGAGCGGCTGGTCCGGTTGGCAATCCTTCACCACCCTCACCGAAGCCGCCATCCTGATCGATACGGGCCTGACTTTCAATACCACGTATGCGGCGGGCGGCTCGCTCACCCAGGTCGTGGCGCTGGCCAACCCGGGGGCAACCCCCTGTGCCTGGAACGGCAGCGTGAGTTACATGCCGCCACCCGGCATCACGATGAGCATGAACCCGGTCGGAGAGTGGCTGACCGTAAGCCCCACCGGAGGAACCGTCCCCGCGTTCGCTTCATCCAATCTGATCTTCACCGTTGAGGCCGGCAGCATGAATGCCGGCACCTACGCGGCCTGGCACACGCTCACCTCCTCGCACGCCACCAACAGCCCCCGGGTCCAAACCGTCACGCTCCATGTGGCGCGCGCGACAGACCTCATCACGTTCTCCGCCACCAACCAGGTCTACGACGGCACCCCCCGCATCGTCGGCGCCACGGGGCTCAGCGGCGAACCCGTCTCCGTAACCTACAACGGCTCGTCCGAGCCCCCCGTGGATGCCGGCCTCTATGCGATCACCGGCGTGGTGGATACCGCCAACTGGACCGCCGTCGCGAGCGCCTGGCTGACGGTCGCCCGCGCGCCCCAACCGATCACGGCTTTCCTGCCCGCCTCCGGCGATGTGCCCAGCACGAACCGGTTGACCGTCAGCGCTAACGGCGGTGGATCGGGCCAGCCGGTGACGTTCTCGATCGCGTCCGGACCGGGCGCCCTGCAGCGTGATAATGGAGTCCGCTTCTCCGATTACGGCGACATTTTCGTCGTCGCCAACCAGGCTGGCAACGCCAACTGGCTGCCCGCGTCCCCCGTCACCAACCTCTATCGCGTCGTTCCCGTCCCCGGCCTCACCCATTACGTGGCACTCGCCGGCCAGGCGCCTCTCTGGCCTTATGCGCGCTGGGACGATGCGGCCAGCAACATCCAGGACGGCGTGGACGCCGCCTGGGACGGAGATGCCGTCGCCGTCAGCAACGGCGTTTATCAGGCCGGTGGCCGTCCGGCGCCGGGCGGCACGATCGCCAACCGGATCTGCGTGACCCGCCCGATCGAGGTGTTCGGGGTGAATGGCGCGGATGTCACCGTGGTGACCGGCGCGGCGGGCACGGGGGACGGCCTCGATGCCGTGCGCTGCCTCTACGCCGGCACGGGCGTCGTGGTCCATGGCTTTACCTTGACGGACGGTCACACCGCATTCGCCTCGGACATTACGCAGGACCGTTCAGGAGGCGGCGCCTTTCTCGCCGGCGGAGCCGAACTTCGCCACTGCATCGTCACGGCCAACAGCTCCGGCGAATACGGCGGAGGCGCGTTCGTCATGGAGACCGGCCGCGTCAACAACTGCATCCTGACGGAGAACAGCAGCGGCCGGGGCGGCGCCCTCTGCCTGTTCGCGGGCGGCGAGGCCGTCCATTGCACGATTGTCTCCAACGTCGCTTCGATCGAGGTCGGCGGCGCCTACCTGCCCGGCGGCGGCGACCTCGGAAACGCCATCGTGTGGGGAAACCGGGCCCCAGCACAAGCGCCGCAAGATCTGTTGGCGATCGGCGGGAGGATCACGTTCACCGACGCGGGCGATGGCGTCAGCGACGGCGTCGCGGGCTGCAAAGTCGCTGACCCCCTGTTTGTCCCCGGGAGCGTCCGACCGGCTGCCGCGTCTCCCTGCGTGGACGCCGGCAACAACAGCCGGGTCGTTGCGGCCATCGACCTGAAGGGCGACCCGCGGGTCGTGGGCACGGTCGATATGGGCGCTTACGAATATCTGGCCAAACCGCCCCTACCGACGGACCTGGCCGTGACGGACATCCGCGCCGCGACCGCCACGCTCCACTGGCAGCCCGGCGACATCATGCCGGTTTCGATCTATGACATCGAACTGGAAACCCTCGCGGGAACCAACATCCTGGCAGAACAATTGGCGGGAACCGTCACGTCCGCCGTCATCGCGGGGTTGAGCGTGGGATCGGATTACCGCTGGCGCGTGCGGGCCTCGAACTCCCAGGGCGCCAGCGACTGGACGGCCTGGCAGAATTTCATCACGCGCGGCGTTCTCCTGAATGTCACGCCGTCCTCCTGCTTCGCCGGCGGCGGCGTGGAAATCCTGGCGTCCGGCACGGGGCTCGGACGGCATGCGGACATCACATCGGTTTCGCTGTGTGGGCAGCCGGCCGTCATCCTGGGCCAGAGCGACGACTGGGTGCGCGTGTGGGCGCCCATCGCCGCCGCTCCCTGCACCGGCCACGTCCGCGTGTCGTCGCCTACCGGCGGCGACCTCGTGTTGAGCAACGCCTTCTCCTTCCTGCCGGCGCCCGCCCCCGTGCTGCTTTCGCCCACCGACATCACGGCCACCGGCCTGGTGGCCCATTGGGAGTCCCTGGCCGGTGCCGGCCGCTACCACCTCCAAGTCTCGGCTTCGCCCGACTTCAACGACTTCCTGTTCGAGAGCACCAACGCGGCGGCCGGCGACACCAGCCTTGCCGTGCCTGTTCTCGCGCCGGGCGTCACGAACTACCTGCGTCTGCGGGCCTTCTTCCCGCAGGGCTACGGCCCCTTCTCCGAAACGCTGGCCGTTCCCGCCGTCGATGGATTGCCCTGGGTCCGAAGCCCCATCGCCGACGTGCTGGCCACGGCGGGGAAATCGAACGTCTGCGACCTGGCCCTTGTCTTCGCCGGCAGCGGACTGGAATTTACCAGCGTGGCCGATCGGCCTGGCATTGTGCAGACCGGTCTGACAAATGGGCTTTTGACGCTGGTATTCGGACCCGGAACGGGAATGTCCACGGTCACCGTGACGGCCACGCACACGGCCAGCGGTTATCCTGTTTCCACCGCCTTTGCGGTGGAAGTGATGCCGGTCCCGCTTGCCGCCATTCGCGTTAATTGCGGGGGCAAGCGCGTGGGCGCGTGGCTGCGCGATCGGGGCTACTCGAGCGGATCCGTGTTCCGGACAACCGCCCTTATCGACAAGGTGAAAGGCGTTCCGATGAAGGTCTTCCAGGACTGCCGATTCGCCCCCCGGCTTACCTACAGCTTCCCCAAACTGCCCAACGGCACCTACTCCGTTCGCCTTAAGTTTGCCGAACTGATGCAGAACCAGGCTGGCGCCTGCGTGTTTAAAGTCCTGATCGAGGGCGTGAAGGTTTTGCCCCGCCTGGATGTGCTGGCTAAGACGGGGGGAAAGTATCGCGCGTACCGCCCGCTGTTCAGAGTCACGGTAAAGGATGGAAACGGCCTGCAAATCCGGGGCGTCGGCCTCGACGGCACCTATGCGTTTTTCAACGGCATCGAGATCGTCCCAATACCGCCGGAGGGCATGAGCGCCATTCGCGCCGGCGTTGCCGCGGGAACCGATCCCGACGCCGGCCCCTATGCGATCACGAACAAAGCGGTGTTTTACGCGAATAACACGGAAGTGACAAAGGCCATGTGGGACAAGGTCCGCGCCTGGGGCATGACCCATGGGTACACGGATCTTCCGGAAGGAGCCGGAAAGGCGGCAGACCATCCCGTGCAAATGGTCAACTGGTACGATTGCGTGAAATGGTGCAACGCCCGCAGCCAGATGGAAGGGCTCATCCCCGCCTATTATACGACGGCGGCCAAGGACTCGGTCTATACCAACGGCCAGCTTGACCTGGACGATTCCTGCGTCAATGTCTGGGGAGGGTATCGCCTGCCCGCCGAAACGGAATGGGAATATGCGGCCCGGGGCCCCGTGCAAGGCCGGCGCTTCCCGTGGGGCGATACGATCGGCCACAGCAACGCGAACTATTTCAGCGAC
Organism: uncultured Verrucomicrobiota bacterium; assembly: GCA_964609905.1. Classification (GTDB taxonomy): domain Bacteria; phylum Verrucomicrobiota; class Kiritimatiellia; order CAIKKV01; family CAIKKV01; genus CAZSUH01. Next base: position 11,368 of record CAZSUH010000006.1, on the reverse strand, counting down.
CGCGTTTATGGTTACGATGTGAGCCCCACGCGGGAATTCAACCCGCTCGGTAATGACGGTGTTGCTCCTTACACCTGCGCGGTGGGTTCATTTGGCGCTCATGGCTATACGCCCGGCTTGTCAGACATGGCGGGAAACGTGGCGGAATGGTGCTGGGATCCGGTGTCCGGCTCGAACCGCGTGGTGCGAGGAGGCGCTTGGTCCACCGACGCCTCCTGGTGCCGGATTGCGCAACGCCTGGAAAGCGAGCCGGCCGCGCGTTCCGACTTCGTGGGTTTCAGGGCGGTGAAGTCCAGACCGTGACGGAAAGGATCAGCGGATCTCGGCGTGATAGGCCTGGAGCGACTTCACGCCGCCCCGGCCATGGGATAGCGCGGCCTGAATTCCCCGGACCGCCGCCTTGGCGGCCGCCAGCGTGGTGATGTAAGGCACCTTGTACTTGATGGCTGTCTTGCGGATGTAGGAGTCGTCCGTCACGCCCTTTTTGCCCGCCGGCGTGTTGATGACGAGCTGGATCTCCTTGTTCATGATGATGTCCGCAATGTTCGGCCGGCCCTCCATCAGCTTGTTGATCCGTTCGCACGGCACGCCACCGGCCGACAAAAAGGCCCACGTGCCTTCCGTCGCCCGGATGCGAAAACCCAGCTTCGCGAATGTCCGGCTCACCTCGAGGGCCGCCGGCGTTTTGTCGACCAGGCTGATCAGCACGGCGCCTTCGCGCGGCAGCGTCGGAGACGCCGCCTCCTCCGCCTTGAAAAAGGCCAGCCCGAAGTCCTCCGCCAGGCCCAACACCTCGCCGGTCGACCGCATCTCGGGCCCCAGCACCGGATCCACCTCGGAATATTTCTCGAACGGGAACACGGACTCCTTGACCCCGAAGTGCTTGAAGGACGTGCGCGTCAGCTTCAGCTCCGCCAGCTTGCGGCCCAGCATCAGCTCCGTGGCCGAGCGGGCCATCGACAGGCCGCACACCTTGGAAACCAGCGGCACCGTCCGCGAAGCCCGGGGATTGGCCTCCAGCACGTAAACCTTGTCCTTCTCGATGGCGTACTGCATATTCATCAGCCCCACCACCTTCAGCTCCTGCGCGATCCGCCGCGTATACTCGGTAATCGTCTGGAGGTGTTTCGGAGGAATCGTCACCGGCGGAATCACGCAGGCTGAGTCGCCCGAGTGAATCCCCGCCAGTTCGATATGTTCCATCACGCTCGGGACAAACACATCGACCCCGTCGGACAGCGCGTCCGCCTCGCACTCCAGGGCCTCCTGAAGAAACCGGTCGATCAGCAGCGGCTTGTCCGGTGTGACGCCCACGGCCTTGCCCACGTATTCGCGCAGCATGGCCTCGTCATACACCACCTCCATGCCCCGCCCGCCCAGTACGAACGACGGCCGCACCATCACCGGATAGCCGACCTTCCCCGCCACCTCCAGCGCTTCCTCGATCGTGGCGGCCATGCCGGATTCCGGCATGGGAATGCCGAGCCGCTCCATCTTCTGTCGGAACAGGTCCCGGTCTTCCGCGATGTCGATCGAGTCGATGCTCGTGCCCAGGATCCGGACGCCCGCCCGTTCCAGTTCCCGGGCGATGTTCAGCGGCGTCTGGCCGCCGAACTGCACGATCACCCCTCCGGGTTTCTCCTTCTCGTAGATGGCGAGCACGTCCTCGACCGTGAGCGGTTCGAAGTACAGCTTGTCGGAGGTGTCGTAATCCGTCGAGACGGTCTCGGGATTGCAGTTGACCATAATCGTTTCGTACCCGAAATCGCGCAACGCGAAGGCCGCGTGCACGCAGCAGTAGTCGAACTCGATCCCCTGCCCGATCCGGTTCGGACCGCCGCCCAGGATCATTATTTTTTTCGGGTTGGCGCTCGCGGCGGCATCATCGGGCGTGACGTAACTCGAATAGTAATACGCCGCGTTCTCCACGCCGCTGACGGGCACGGCATGCCAGCCTTCCACGCAGCCGGCCTGCTTGCGGCGCTCGCGGAGCTTGGTTTCGTCAACACCCAGGATCTTCGCAAGATACTTGTCCGCAAACCCGTCCTTCTTGGCCTGAACAAGCAGTTCGTCGGGAGGCATCCCGCCTCTGTAGGCTAGAATCCGTTCCTCCAATTCGACCAATTCCTTCATCTGCTGCAGGAACCATGTCTTGATGTAGGTCAGCCGGAACAGCTCGTCCAGATCCGCGCCCTTGCGCAGCGCTTCGTACAGGATGAAGTGCCGTTCGCTCGAGGGCTCGCGCAGCAGGTCCATCAGCTCGGCCAGGGACCGGCGGTTGAAATCCTTCGCGAAGCCCAGCCCATGCCGCCCGTTTTCGAGCGACCGGATCGCCTTCTGGAAGGCCTCCTTGTACGTCTTGCCGATGCTCATGACCTCGCCCACGGCCTTCATTTGGGTGCCCAGCCGGTCCTCGACGCCTTTGAATTTCTCGAACGCCCAGCGGGCGAACTTGATCACCACGTAGTCGCCTGAGGGCGTGTATGTCTCCAGCGTGCCGTCACGCCAGTACGGAATCTCGTCCAGCGTCAGGCCGGCGGCCAGTTTGGCGGAGACCAGCGCGATGGGAAAACCGGTGGCCTTGGAGGCCAGCGCCGAGGAGCGCGACGTGCGCGGATTGATCTCGATGATCACGATGCGGCCTGTTTTCGGGTCGTGGGCGAACTGCACGTTCGTGCCGCCGATCACGCCGATCGATTCCACGATGCGGAACGCGTAGGCCTTGAGCCGGTCCTGCACCGCCTGGGGAACGGTCAACATCGGCGCCGCGCAGAAGGAGTCGCCCGTATGCACGCCCATGGCGTCGATGTTTTCGATGAAGCACACCGCGATCATCCGGTTTTTCGCGTCGCGCACGACTTCGACTTCCAGCTCCTCCCACCCGAGCACCGACTCCTCCACCAGCACCTGACCGATCAGCGAGGCCGCCAGGCCGCGGTTGCAGACCGTCCGCAGCTCCTCGACGTTGTACACCAACCCGCCGCCCGTTCCGCCCATCGTGTAGGCCGGCCGGAGCACAACCGGATACCCGAGCGCGCCAGCGATCTTTTCCGCCTCCTCCACCGAGTACGCCAGCTCGCTCTTCGGCATCTCGATGCCCAGCTTCGTCATCGTCTCCTTGAATATCAGCCGGTCCTCGCCGCGCGCGATCGCGTCGAGGTTCACCCCGATCACCTTGACCCCGTACTTTTCCAGCACGCCGGCCTTGGCCAGCTCGGAGGACAAGTTCAAGCCCATCTGGCCGCCCAGGTTGGGCAGCAGGGCGTCCGGCCGTTCTTTCTCGATGATCTGGGCGAGGCGTTCCACGTTGAGCGGCTCGATGTAGGTCGTGTCCGCCATGCCCGGATCGGTCATGATGGTGGCGGGATTGGAATTGACCAGCACGATCTTATAGCCAAGCCCCCGCAACGCCTTGCAGGCCTGGGTGCCCGAATAGTCGAACTCGCACGCCTGCCCGATCACGATCGGGCCGGAGCCGATAATCAACACTTTGCGGATGTCGTCGCGACGCGGCATATGGGATACTCCCCGTAAAAAGGCTCCAGTTGCTCAAACGTATTCGACCGTGGCCGGCGGCTTGGGCGTCAGGTCATACAGGCAGCGGTTGACGCCGGGGATCGCCACGATCCGCGCGCAGATCCGTTCCAGTTTCTCCCACGGCAACCGGGTGGCAGTCGCCTCGCGCGCGTCCACGCTCTCGATGCTGCGCACCACGATGATCTGTCCGAACTCGCGCTTGCCGGCCCGGATGCCCGTGGCACAGTCGTTCAGCAGCACGGCCAGGTATTGGAACGCCCCGCTGCCGGCCAGTTCCTCCTCCACCACCGCGGTCGCGGCGCGGATGGTGGCCAGTTTCGCCTCGGTCACCTCGCCCACGATCCGGGCCGCTAGCGCCGGGCCCGGGAACGGGATGCGATGGGCGATTTCATCCGGCAATCCCAGCCGTTTCGCCACCGCGCGCACCCCGTCCTTGCGCAGCGTCTTGAGCGGCTCCAACACCTGGTAACCGTAGGCTTCCTTCGGATCAATGCCCAGTTGCGTCAGGATGTTGTGCTGGCGCTTGATGCCCGCCACCGTCTCCTCGATGTCCGTCAAAATCGTGCCGTGCAACAGATGCGCGGCGCCCGACTCCTTGACGATCCGCCCGAACACCGTCTTGTAAAAGGTCTGCGTGATGGCGTTCCGCTTCGCCTCGGGATCGGTCACGCCCTTCAGCGCGCCCAGGAATTCCCGGCGGGCATCCACCAACTCCACCGGAATGCCGAGCCCGGCGAAAATGGCCACGATCCGCGCCGGCTCGCCCTCGCGCATGAGCGCGTTGTCCACAAACACCGTCTTGAGCTGCCGGCCCAGCGCCTTGTGGGCCAGCGCCGTCACCACCGAACTGTCCACCCCGCCGCTCAACGCGTTGAGCGCGATCCCTCGGCCGACCGATTTCCGGAGTTCCGCAACCTGTTCCTCGATGAAACGTTCGACGTTCATGGCCTCTCCCGTGCCGGCATGCCTGGTTTTCCCCCGTTTGCCGCCGGCGCTCGGAGGCATGGGGAACAGATGCGGCTTAGCCGGACTTTATACCGGAGAGGACGGGGGAAATCAAATAAAAACCGACAGCTATTTGTCGAGCGGCATCGGATTGCACAGATTGATCTTGGAATCCGCCACCCGCCCGCAATTGAAACAAACGAATTGAGGTTTCTTCACCCGTTGCTTGATCTCGTCAAAACGGCCTTCACTCGCCAACACGCACAGATGCCCCTTGTGTTCGCCCGGCTTGCATTTTTTCTCGCTCATGACCCGCGCCCTTTCTTTGCCTGTTCCGTTATGTCAGACCCGTTCCCGATCCTTCCATGTGCCTTCATCATGCGCCTTCTACTTCACGTAGACGACCGCCTCGCGTTCCAACGATTCGATGGCCGCGGCCAGCACTTTCTGGGCCGCCAGGCCGTCCGCGCCGGAACCGTCGATGGCCTCGGGCTTGACGCCTTGCGAGACCTGTTCCAGGAACTTGTGGATGCGGTTGCGGAAGGTGTCCTCGAAATCCCGCATGCCGCCGAACACCGGATTGGTATAGACCGTCTTTTCCAGGCTGCCGGCGGGATAGAGGGTCAGTTCGCGCCACATATCCTCCAGCACGAATCGGCCGCCCGTGCCGGCCACTTCGCACCGCTCCATGGGATGCCCACGCTGGATGTCGTAGCTGCCCGTCAGGGAACCCACCACGCCGTTCTTGAACCTCATATTGAACTGGGCGGTGGACCAGATCTTCCGGCCCGGCGCCTTGACGGCAAAACACTGGACGGCTTCGATGTCGCCGCAGAAATAGCGCATCACATCCACGGTGTGAGGATGCAGGGCCTTGAGCTGGAAATAGGGCGAGCTCTCGTTCGGGTTCATGATCCACATGCTCATGTTGATGAACAGCGGATGCCCCAGCCGCCCTTCGCCCACCCACTTCTTCGCCAGGATCGCCGCCGGCGTGAACCGGTGGTTCAGGTTCACGCCCAGGCAGAGCCCCTTCTCGCGGGCCTTGGCCACCATGGCCTCCGCCTGGGGGATCTCGTTGCAGATCGGCTTCTCGCAAAGCACGTGACACCCCGCTTCGAGCGCCGCCATCGTGGGGAGATAATGGTCGCTGCCGTATTCGACGCCGCCGGTTGTCACGCTGACCAGGTCCGGACGGACCGATTTCAACATGTCCGCCGCATTGGCGAACGCGGGCACGCCGAGCGCCTTGCCCGCCTGGTCCGCCCGCTCCCGGACGATGTCGCAGACGCCGGCCAGTTCGGCCAGCGGATCCGCCTTGTACATCCGGGCGTGGCGGTTGCCGATGGGACCCATTCCAATAACACCGACGCGCAACATAGCCTTCATACCTCCACTGCGGTCTTCTCCGGAACCGCGTAATTGTATTCCCGCATCGCGGGCTCGAAGAAATCGAAATAGGAGACGCTGGAGTCTTTCTCCCAGCGTCCGATGGAGTCCCGCCGCACGTGAATGCGCGCCAGCGGTATGCCCAGGAACGCTTCCAGCCGCCCAAGCGTCTCCTCCTGCTTCAGGATGAAGTCCTCGAACCGCACCTCGATCCAATTCGTCGGCTTCGCGACCGCCCGCACCAGGTTGTACTGGTACTGCCAGGAGATGGCGCGGCGCAGCCGATCATCCGCCGTCGTCGCGTACGGGATCCCGAAATGCCGCATGTCGTCGGTCACATGGGTGCCCACGATGCAGTCCCGGGGATTCCGGATCCAGAAGATGTACTTGATTTCCGGAAACAGCCGCCGAATCCAGGGAAAGACCAGCGTCGTCTCCGGGATTTTCCAGCCCTTGTGCGGCGCGGCGCTTTCCCGCACGCTTTTCAGGTAGGCCGTGATCAGCGCCGTGAACTCCGCCGGGATCTCCATCGTGTCGAGCGCGCTGAAATCCCACGACAGGCCGCCCGTCCATGTGACGTGCCGGGCCATCACCCGGCACGCCTCGTACATGGCTTCGGGCGGCAGCAGATCGCCCGACTCGTTCAGCGGCGCCCCCATGAACACCCCGCTCTTCGAGAGCGTGTGCGACATGGCCCGCGTACCCGAATGGCCGCGGCCGATAACGGTCACCATCATGATCGGCCTCTTACAGGGTTTTCTGCCCGCGCTGGGTGGTCAGCTCTTTCATCGCCTTTTCCTGGGCCTTTTCCTGCAAGGCCTTCGCCGCGCCCGGCGAGCCGATGTGCATGGTGTCATAGGCCTGCTGCGAGGTTTTGAACGGACCGCACCCATGGCCGTGCCAGTTCAGGTTGGTGGTGATTGGATTCGGCCGGCCGGTCTCCTTCTCGCGCTTCGCGATCCAGGCCTGCATCCGCGCCTCCAGCATCGCCACCACCCCCGGCTCCTTGGCCGCCAGGTTGACCGTCTCGCCCGGGTCCTTGATCACGTCGTACAACTCCACTTCCGGCTTGAAGTGGAAGTCGGGCTCCAGCGCGTGAATCAGCTTCCACTGCGGCGTCCGCCAGCCGTGCTTGCGCATCCACGTGCATTCGGTGATGTAAAACTCCGGCTCGCTGACCCGCGGCTTGCCCTTCAGGAGCGGCGTCAGGCTGCGGCCGTCGAAATCGATGCCGCTCTTGATCCCCATCAGGTCGAGGATCGTGGGCATGATGTCCTTCATCTGGCAGTAATCCCGGAAGCGGGTGCCCGCGGGCACCTTGCCGGGATACACGAACACCAGCGGAATGCGCGTCGTGCACTCATACAGCCCATGATGGTCGAAGAAGCAGTCGTGGTCGTACAGCGTCTCGCCGTGGTCGGAATCGATCACCACCAGCGTCTCCTCCTCGATGCCCAACTCGGCGATCGACGCGAAGATGTTCTGGATGCAGGCGTCCATGTACGCCAGCGCGCCGTCGTACTGGGCGATGATGTAATCCTTGTCCGTGCAGGCCGGCGGAAACCAGCTCACGAAGTAATCGCAGAACGGCTTGAACTTGTAGACCGGCTCCAGCGTCTTGTTCGCCGGATCGGTTTCGTTGGCATCGTAGAAAATCCGCTCAAACGGCCGGGGCGGCAGGTAGGGCGAGTGCGGATCCATGTGCCGCATGAACAGGAAGAACGGCTTGTCCTCGGCCGCCAGCCGCTTGAGCTCGGGGATTGTGACGGCGTTCAGGTTCTCCGCCTTGGGGCTCCGGCCCTGCTCCCACGAACCCCAGCCCTCGAAGCTGATGTATTTCTGGAAGCCGCGCGAGGCAGGACTCCCGCCGAAGCCGACGCACGTGCTGTTGTAGCCCTGCTCGGTCAGCACCTCGGGCAGTGTCTTGACGTGCTCGCCGAGGGGCCCCTCATGGCGAAGCGCCACCACGTTCGTGCCGAACACATCCATGCCCGTCAGCATGGAGGAATAGCCCGGCGTGGTGGGGATCGACGGGCTGAACGTGTTCTCGAACACCGCGCCGCGGGCCGCATACTTGTCGATGTGCGGCGTGGTCTGCCGCCCATAGCCATACAGGCTCATGTGGTCCACGCGGAGACTGTCGATGCCGATCAGAATCAGGTTCGGTTTCTTTGCCATGCGTTTTTCCTTTTTTCCTTCGCTTTCCTTACTCGTCCATGCTCACGGTCCTGCCTTGCGACGCCGAGTCGTAGCAGGCCAACGTCATTTTCAACACATCCCGGCCTTCCCGCACCGTGGCGACCGGCGGGCGCAGGCCACGCAGGAACTCCGCCAGCGGGCCCGCCAACCCGGCAATCCGGTCGCTATGCTTCATCACCTCCGGCAGGTCGCAAACAGTCCAGCCGGGATCGCCTTTCAGAAACCATTTCAACTGAATGCCGCCCGGCGGGCGGGGATTCATCGAGCTGACCAGTTCGCCGAAATTGCCGATAATCGTGCCGTTCTCGCACACCACCTCGGTCGTGTTCTCGCCGGCCACCGCCGCGAACGAGCAGGAGACCTCGGCAAAAGCCCCGTTGGCATAGCGGAAGATCGCGATGCCGTTGTCGTTGACGATGGCGGGATTCAGCAGCGTGCCCAGTTCGGCCACCACGCGCCGGGGCATGCCGAGCAGCCAGTAGATGAAATCGATGGGATGCGCGGCGTCGTCGGCGAAGATGTCGTGGTTCCATTCCGGCTTCACGTGCCAGGCCTGGTCGAAATTCTTCCACTGCTGCGTCGGCAGGCAATGGCGGCGCCGGATCATGTACAACTTGCCGAACCGGCCGGACGCGAGCAGGGACTTGATCTGGAGATTGTGCGGATCGGTCCGCATCTGCCAGGCCAGCGTGAACGGCGTCTTGTGTTTCTCCACTGCGGCCACCATGCGGTCGGCCTCCGCCAGCGTCAGCGCCAGCGGCTTCTGCAGCACGATCGCTTTTCCGGCCGCCGCGGCCTGCTCGACCAGGCCGGCGTGCAGCGCGGTTTCGGCGGCGATCACCACGGCATCCACGTCCGGCCGCGCCAGCAGCGCCTCCGCCGACGGCGCCGGGTCCAACCTGTGCTGGCCGCAACCGGCTGCCGCGCGGGCCGGATCGCGATCCCACCCCGCCACCAGGCGGATGCCCAGTTGCGGTTGTTCCCGCCACCGATTGGCGTACATCCCCACATGGCCGTGCGCGAAACCCAGAATGCCGACCCGGATGGTGTCCATGGACCGTGTCACCGTGCGTGGAGGATTTTCAGGCAGGCGTTGATGTAGCCGTAGCTCTCGGCCGCGATCACCGCGCGCTGGCTCAGCTCATACTCGCCGGCGCCGATCACTTCCAGGCAGACCGGCCCGTTGTAGCGGCCGTCCACCATGGCCTTGCAATAGCCGAACAGGTCGATGTCGCCCCGGCCGCATGCCTGGTTCTTGGGCTCGCCCGGACTGGGGCCCCGGCCCTTGCAGTCGCGGATGTGAATGTGCTTCACCCGGCTCAGCACGCCCGGCAGCGCCTGCTCGGGCCGCTCGCCCGCGCGGAAAATGTGACTGGGATCCATGTCGATCCCGAACGCGGGCGAGGTGATCCGCTTCATGGCCCGCAGCGTCGTCGGCGTGTTGTAAATGCTGCCGCCCACGTGCGCCTTGCAGCACAGCGTGACGCCGAAGGATGCCGCTTTGTCCGCCATCTTCGCCATCAGGTCGGTCTGGCGCACGAAGTCCTCCTCAACCTCGGACTTGCCGCCGGGCCCGATGTTGACCACCGGGATCCCCAGCGCCTGGCAGGCCGCGAAGGCCTTCATCAGCCGCGCCTCGTCCAGCGCCGCCTCCTCGATGCTCAGCAGCGCCAGGCCGTACTGGGCGGCCAGCCCGCGGATAGTCTCAACCTGCGGCTTCCAATCGTCCAGGTTCAGATGCTCGCACATGCCCTGGATCGCCGACAGCTCGATCCCGTCATAACCCGCCCAGGCGATGTGCTTCATCGCCGTGGCCAGGTCATGATTCTGAAACAACACGGAATTAACCCCTAGCTTGATCATGCCCGCTTCTCCTGAATCGTTAGATGACTTCCGTCCGCGGATCCCCGTGCAGCAGCGGCAGCGCATGCGGCCGGACCAGGGCCCCACCCGACTCGTACGACTCGATGACGGCGAAAATATACTCCAGCGTGGCCAGCGCGTCCCGACCGGACGAGCGCAGCTTCTCGAGCGGCACCTTGTTGGTCACGTCCTCCAGGAACGCGTGGATCCGGCGGGGGAAGGTCGCGCCGAAATCCTTGATGCCGGTGTCCAGCACCTCGGGCGCCGGCGCCGCCGCGCCCGGCTTGGGCGAGCCCCAGTAGGTCAGCTTTTCGATGCAGTTTTCGATGCAGAACGTGCCCTTGCTGCCGGCCACTTCGCAGCTCCACCAGCCGCCCAGGCCCCACATCGCCTCGCCCCGGTGGCTCAGCAGGTAACCGACCGTGCCGTTGGCGAACTTGCAATGCACGCTGTTGACCGACAGGAGCAGGTCGCCCTTGTTCTGCCGGAAACCCGGCCGGCCCGAGAAGGTCTGGATGTGGGTGATGTCGCCGCAGAAATACCGCATCACGCTGAAGGGATGGGTCAAGAATGCTTTCATATGCGCGTAGGGCTGGTTGAATCGGGGCGATTTGTTGAAGCCATAGGTCGCTTCGCCGCCGTTGAAGCCCATCTTGAACAGCAGGTAGATCAACTCGCCCATCGCGCCTTCGTCGATGTACTTTTTGGCGCGTTCCGCCGGCGGGGTGAAATAGTGGTTCAGGTTGCAGCCCAGGTAGAGCTTGCGCGCCGCCGCTTCCCGCACCAGTTCCCGCGCCTCTCCGATGTCGTTCGACAGCGGCTTCTCGCACAGCACATGCTTGCCGGCCGCCAGTGCCTCCATCGCCGGCTCGAAGTGCCAGCTTCCGTTCTCGTACCCGCCCGTGGTGACGTCCACCACGTCCAGCTCCTCGTGCTTCAGCATGTCCGCCAGGCGGTAGTAGGCCTTCACGCCGTGCGTCTTGGCGGCCTGATCGGCCTTTTCCTTCACCACGTCGCACACGGCGACCAGCTTCGAAAGCGGATCCGCCACATGCGCCGCGGCGTGGGTGTTTCCAATGCCGCTCATTCCGACCAATCCGACCCGCAAGGGCTTGACGGCCGCCGTTTTTTTCGCTTTCGCCATGACGCCTCCTTACCCCCGGAAGCAGCGTCCGCCGTCTTTCCGGGCTTGATTCATAAACATTATCCTATCGTTGGCCCCGCCGAAAGACCTTGACAAAACCGGCATTATTTAGCACGATTCCGTCAATCATGAAACGACTGACGGCATCCTCTGTCTTTCCGGACCGGAGTTTTCCGCTCGCCTGCCTGCGCATCGAGCGGCACGCCACGACGGAACTGCACAGCCACGATTTTCATGAACTGGTGGTCATCCTGGCCGGGCACGGACGCCACATCACGGAAACCGAGCGGT
>CAZSUH010000005.1:63090-63359 GCA_964609905.1 uncultured Verrucomicrobiota bacterium | reverse complement strand
TCCATGGACAGGCCGCCGATCGTCCAGGGCGCGAAAAAGTTGCGTCCCCGGAACAGGGAAACAGCGCGATGGGTTCTGGGCAGAATCTCCCGGATGTAGCCGGCGATCTCATCGGCCGTGGCGTTGGTGATGCCCTGGTAAGCCCCGGTCGCAAGGGCGTGCGCAAAAGTGGTCAGCAACGGCACGTGCATGGTGCCGAAATAGAGCCAGCCGTCGAAGGAGCACAACGCCCCACCGCCGTAGGTGACGGCCGCGATCTTATCCGTCTC
>CAZSUH010000005.1:23023-63080 GCA_964609905.1 uncultured Verrucomicrobiota bacterium | reverse complement strand
GCCGCGATGCTTGGCCTTCAAACCGTTCGCCGGCACCACGGGACTCATCCACAACCCCACGGCCTTCAAATAGACATCCTGCAGCGAGACGCCGGAACCCGGCCTCTGCGCCTCCATGAGCAGGCCCGGCCAGGTGGTGACGAAGATCCGCCCCTCATGCGCGCAGATGTCGCCCCCGCCCTGGTCGAGCGCGCCCACTTCGATCATGTGGAACGGATAATCGGGCAGCGCCGGATCGTTGACCCACCGGATCACCGCGCCCGCTCCGTTGGTGAGCTGCACGGCGGAATAGAGGTCGCCGTTGACTTCCACGAACCGGCGGATATTGGTGTAGCGCGGCTTTTCGACGGAGCCCAGGAACGCGCCGGTCGTGCCGTTGAAAAAGAAAAACGCGCAGCCCCGCTCGCCCTGGAGCATGGGCCCGGCCAGAACCGCCAGGCCCGACGGATTGCGCGCGCCGGGGTTCACCGCCCCGCCCGCCCGGATGCCCAGCACCGCCGCCAGCCGCGCCTGGTCGGCCGGAGGGAGCCCCGGGCCCAGATCCGTGCGCGTGCCGTCGGCCAAATTATAGCGAAACAGCCGCGGCGGCCGCCAATCGCCCAGCGCGGGCGGCAGCCCGTTTGCTTTCCCGAAAATGCCCTCCCCGTATTCCGCCACCCGGTAATAGTTGAGCAAGGGATTCGTCTGGCGCAAATAGCCCGACAGCACCAGCGTGTCCGTGTTGGCCATGGTGCCGAAAAAGAGGTTGCTCCCGCTCTTGCCCATGCCCCACACGTAGGACTGGTTGACCTTGGGAGCGGACCCGTTGGTGGCGCAAGCCGCCCGATCGATGCCGCCGCCCACAAACGTGTTGCTGGGATTCCCCAGGCCATAGAAATACTCGTCCGCCGGCGCGCGGCTCAGCACGTCGACCCAGCCGCCGTTGCCCAGGTCGCGAAGCTCGCCCTGCCCCCAGGCCAGCGAAGCCGTCAGGACCAGCGAAACCCATCCGTGTCGCATGCTCATCGTTTCTTCCTTCCGCTTATGGGGTTTCCGTGTTCGTTGGCGTGAGGTCCGCCGCCTTGATCCGCACCGGCGTGCCGGTTCGCAGGCAGCGGCTGAGCGTCAGGATATCCCGATTGGTCAGACGGAAACAGCCGTGCGATTCCATCGAGCCGATGCTCGCCGGATGCGGGGTGCCGTGGATGCCGAACCCCGGCTTGTTCAGCCCCATCCAATAGACGCCCACCGGATTGTTGGGGCCCGGCGGAAGAATGAGCGGCCGGCCGATTTCCTGCGCGCGCGGGCTTTCCGGATAGTTCTCGGGACGGAAGGTGTAATCCGGATGTCGCGCGAACACCACCAGCTTGAGCTCGCCCACCGGAATCTTGGCCCGTTCGCGCGCGACCGAGCAGGGAAACGACAGAATCAGCATGCCGTTCGTGTCGTAAACCCGGAGACGGAAGCGATCCGCGTCGATTTCCACCCGCCCGGCCGGAACCGTCTTGCCCGGCGGCCGCCAGTTGAGCACCACCACCTCCACGCCCGCGGTGACCGTGGCCCAATTGACGGCAGGATTAATCGCCTGCAAAAATGGTTCGGAAACGGCGAATGTTTCGGACAGCAGTTCGGGCAGCGATTCGTAAGCCATGGACGGCACGCGCGAGGCCTCCTCCCAATCCGCCGGCGCGCGGCCGATCGAAGCCAGGTCGCCTGGGCGGACGGCATACGCGCCGAACACGGGCGTCTCGTTCTTGCGCAGCGCCGCCCAGGCCGCCGATTCCGAGGCCAGCCCTTTCGCCGCCATGAAATCGTCGAGCGCGCCCCGCGTCCGGGCCCCGGTCTGGTTGTCGGCCAGCCCGCAACTGAACCCCTCCCGCGCCAGCAGCACCTGGACCGTGACGATCCGCCACGGTTCCGCGTCCGAGTTCTGGAGGATCGTTTCCTGCGCGAGGGCGGGGCCGGCGAGGGTGAACACCGCCAACCACAGGCTCAACAAGGCGGTCATCGGGTTTATCATGGCGGTTGCGGATCCCCCGGCTTGGCGCGGATTTCGCGCCCTTGACGTTTTCCATTATTTCACAGTGGGCGGAGAATGCAAGCGGTCACTTGGCATTTCAGGAAAGGCGTGGTACAGTTCTCCGAGCTCGTCAACTCCCATCACGCGAGGCGCTCATGAAAAAGAAAATCGGAAACTCCAACGCTCTGGCCATCGAAGGCGGCGTCCCCGCCGTTACCCGCACCTCCCCCGCCTGGCCCATCGCCGGCGACCTCGAAGCCGCCTGGATGGACGGCGTCGTGCGCAGCGGCAAGTGGAGCTGGCTCGGCCCGCACGAAACCGCCTTCTGCGGCGAGTTCGCCTCCTTCATCGGCGCCCAACACTGCATCGCCCTCGCCAACGGCACCGTCACGCTCCAGTGCGCCCTCCAGGCCGTCGGCGTCGAACCCGGCGATGAGGTCATTGTCCCCGGCCTCACCTGGTGCGCCACCGCCCAGGCCGCGTTCGACATCGGCGCCAATGTCGTCTTCGCCGATATCGACCTCGAAACCCTCGCGCTCGATCCCGTGGCCTTCGAAAAAGCCATCACCCCCCGCACCAAGGCCGTCATTCCCGTTCATCTCTACGGTTGCATGTGCGACATGGACGCCCTCATGGCCATCGCCAAAAAGCACAAGATCAAGGTGGTCGAAGACGTCGCCCACCAGCACGGCAGCCGCTGGCGCAACCAGGGCGCCGGCGCGATCGGCGATGCCGGCAGCTTCTCCTTCCAACAGAGCAAGCCCCTGACCTGCGGCGAAGGCGGCGCCATCACCACCAACGACCCCGAGGTCTACAAGATCGCCCACGCCCTTAAACAGGTCGGCTGGGGCCCCGACGGCGCCGCCGCCAACCGCTACGGCCACAACTACCGCATCACCGAGATGCAGGCCGTCCTGCTCCGCGGCGGGCTCACCCGCCTGGCCGAGCAGACCCGGCTGCGCGAGGAAAACGCCGCCCGGATCCGCGAGGGGCTCGAAGCCCTCGGCGGTCCCCTGCGCGCCGTGCGCCGCGATCCGCGGGTCACCCGCCAGGCCTACTACGCCATGACGCTCTGCTACGACGCCGACAAGGCGGAGGGCCTCCCCCGCAAAGCGTATGCCGACGCGCTCCACGCGGAAGGTTTCCCGCTCGGCGGCACCTACTGGCCCGTCTACGCGGCGCCGCTCCTCAACCTCTACGACCGCACCAGCCCGATCCCCTATCGCGACGCCAAACACCTCCAGAATTACCGCGCGCTCAAGTTGCCCAACACCGAAAAAGCGGTCAACGAAACGGCGGCCGTTCTCTCGCACACCCACCTCCTGGGCTCCGGCGCCTACATCGACGAACTGCTGTTGGCCGTCGAAAAGGTCAATGACCTGCTTCCCAAGGTCGCCCGCTGGTGGAAGGTCCGACAGGCCCGGGAGGCCAAATGAAGATCGGGTTCGCCAAGACGGATGTCACGCCGCGCATCGGCGTGGAATTGAGCGGCTTCGGGCCCTTCATCCTGCGCCGCTCCGTCGGCGTGCGCGACCGGCTCTGGGCCCGCGCCATGGCCGTGGAGCAGAACGGCGAGCGGCTGGTCCTCGTCAGTTGCGACCTGATCGGCGTCACCGCCGACATCGCCCGGAAGGTGCGCGAGCTTGTGCGGGAAAAGACCGGACTGGCGCCCGAGCGCCTGATGGTGGCCTGCTCCCACACGCACAGCGGGCCGAACGGCGGCCGCTACACCGGCTGGGGCGCGCCAGACGAGCCCTACATCGAACTCCTGCCGGACCGCATTGCCCGGGCCGCCCTCGATGCGATCGCCAGCCTGCGGGACGCGGAATTGCGCCGCGCCACGGTTCCTTGCGAAGGCATCGGCCTCAACCGGCAATACGACCAGGACGCCCCGCCGCTCGAGGACGTGCTGCGGGATGACTGGCGTCCCGCCAAGCCGGAACTGACCGACACCGTCTGCCAGGTCCTCACGGCCACCGCCGGCGGCAAGCTGATCGGTTTCGTCAGCTACTTCGGCTGCCACCCCGTCGTCTGCTGCTCCGAGACCCGCTTTATCCACGGCGATTATGCCGGCGTGGCGACCAACCTGATCGAACGCGAACACCCCGGCTCGGTTGGCCTGTTCCTGCAAGGCGCCAACGGCGATGTCAACGCCTGCTGCGTGCACAAACCGGAGACGGAATCGTTGCTCGCGCTCGACGTCGTGGCCGGCCGTTTTGCCCGCTCCATCCGCCGGGGCCTGGCGGAAGCCGCGCCCATCCGCGTGGACAGCCTGACCGCGGCGTCGCGGGAAAAGGCGTTCAGCCGCAAGCCGTTCCGCCTCGAAAAACTGAAAGCCCTTCTCGCGGAACAGGAAGCCATTATCCACGCCCCCGGCGCCTCGGATGCCGACCATCCGGTCCGGATGGCGACGGTCTATGCCCTTGCCTTGCGCCGGATCGTCGCCTGCATGGAACGGGGTGAAACGATCTCCGCCCCGCTCGAAATCCAGGGCTTCCGGATCGGCCCGCTTCTCCTGCTGGCCAGCCCCCTCGAAACTTACCAGGCCATCAAGAACGAGGTGCGCGAGAAACTCGGCGATCCGTCTGCCCTGGTCATGAGCGTGACCAACGGCACCCGCGGCTACGCGCCCGACCGCGTCACCGCGGCCGCCGGCGGCTACGCGGCCGACATGGTGCCCATGATCATGCGCGAACTGCCCTTCGCCGCCATCCACGACGAACTGGTCGCCGAGATGACGGACCTGGGCCGCCAACTGCGTGAAAGCCGGTGAGATGACCATGCCTTTGCTCCTCGCACTCGATGTCGGCACCACCGCGCTGAAAGGCGTCCTGTTCGACACGCTGGGACAGACTCGGGCCGTCTGCGCCCGCGAATACGACCTGCTCAAGCCGGGCCCGGATCTCGTCGAACTGGATCCCGAACTCTACTGGAGCGCCGCGCGGGAGGTGATCCGCTCGCTCCTCCGTTCCAGCGGCATCCCGTCCGGAGAAATCGCGGCGATCGGTGTCACCAGCCAGGGCGAAACGCTGATCACGCTTGACGGGGCCGGCAAGCCGCTCCGCAACGCGATCGTCTGGCTCGACAACCGCTCCCGCGCGGAATCCGCCGAACTCGGCCGCCGCTTCAGCCTCGACGAGGTCTATCGCCGCACGGGCCAGCAGGAGATGGCCCCAACCTGGACGGCGACCCGCCTGCTCTGGCTGAAGCACCATGAGCCCTCCGTCTTCGCGCGCGCCGCCACATTCATGCTCCCGGCGGACTATCTGCTGTTCAAGCTCACCGGCCGCCGCGCCACGGATCCCGCCCTGAATCCGTCCACGCTCTATTTCGATCTCGTCCGTCGCGCCTGGTGGCCGGAGATGCTGGATTTCCTCGACGTCACCCCGGCCCGCCTGCCCAACCTGCTGGCGCCCAACGAGCCGGCCGGCCCGGTCAGCGCCGCCGCCTCCGCGGAAACGGGCCTCCCGGCCGGCATCCCCGTCGCCGGCGCGCCGATCGACCAGATCGCGGGCGCGGTGGGCGCCGGAAATCTCGAACCCGGCGTTGTCACAGAAACCACAGGCGCGGCCCTGGCCATTTGCGCCACGCTGGAAAAGCCGCTCTACGATCCCCTCAAACGCGTCGGGCTCTATGCCCACGCCACGCCCGGCCGCTACGCCCTGCTCCCGTGGGTGCCCACCGCCGGCATGGCGCTCCGCTGGTTCCGGGACGAACTGGCCTGCGGCGCCTCCTATTCCACCCTGGACGCCGAGGCGGCGTCCGCGCCCGCCGGCGCGGACGGGCTCGTGCTCCTGCCCCACTTCTGCGGAGCCGGTTCGCCCCGCATGGATCCGAACGCCCGCGGCGTTCTCTCGGGCCTCACCCTGGCCCATCGCCGGGGCCATCTCGTCCGCGCGATCCTCGAATCCGTGGCCTTCATGCTGAAGGACAATCTGGACATGCTGGAAAGCCTGGGCGCCCGGATCACGGAAGTCCGTTCGCTCGGCGGCGGCGCCAAAAGCCGACTCTGGCTTCAGATCAAGGCCGATGTGTGCCGCAAGACCATCCTCACCATGGCCTGCGAAGAAACCACCAGCCTCGGCGCCGCCATGCTGGCCGGCGTGGGCGCCGGCCTGTTCCGGAACCTGGAGGAGGCGCGCGACCGCATGGTGCGCGTGCGCGACCGGATCGAACCCAACGCCGAAACGCGCGAAACCTATCAAGCGGCATTCGAAACCTATGTTGCCTTGAACGAAGCCATAAGGAAGTCACCGGTATGAAGAACCATTCACTCTTGATTGGCTGGGCCTCGAAAGACATCACCCCAACCGGCCGCGTCATTCTTTCCGGCCAATACTACGACCGCGTCGCCCGCGGTGTGCGTGATCCGCTCCGCGTCACGGCCTGGGCCGTGGAGTCGGGTGGCCGATCCGGCACGCGCAGCCAGGCCATTTTCGTGTCCGCCGACCTGGTCTGCCTTTCCCGCGAGTTCCAGGACAAGGTGCGGGCGCGTCTCCCCCGCCTCCTGCCGGACTTCGATCCGCGGATGCTCGTGGTCAACTGCACCCACACCCACGCCGCGCCGGCGCCGGAGTTAAGCGTGATCTCCTGGCTCGAAAAGCCGGGCCGGGCCGAGGAACGTTATCGGGATCTCGTGCTGAATCAAACCGTGGCCGCGGCCGCCGCGGCCTGGAAAGCCCGCCGGCCCGGCGGCATCAGCGCGGCGCTCAGCCACGCGGCCCTGGGCTTCTGCCGCCGCCCCAGCTACGCGGACGGCACGGCCATGATGTATGGCCGGACCGACCGGCCGGACTTCATCGGCCTCGAGGGCTCGGAAGACCACGGCGTGGAACTGCTGGCCTGCTGGGACGCCGCGAAAAAACTGACGGGCGTGATCGTGAACGTCGCCTGTCCCTCGCAGGTCATGGAGGCGCGCTACCAGGTGTCGGCCGATTTCTTCGGCGAACTGCGCAGGCAACTGCCCAGGCAACTGGGCCATCCCGTCTTCATCCTGGCCCAGGTCAGCGCGGCCGGCGACCAGTCGCCCCGCGACCTGACCCGCATCGATCGCGGCGGCCCCACGTTCTGGGACGAGGCCGGCGTGGTCGAACGGGGCCGGCAGCTCACCGAGGCGGTGCTCGAGGCCCTGCCCGCCGCGCGCCGCGGCATTCAATTCACCGCCCCCTTCGCGCATACAGCCACGGACATCGAACTGCCCCTGAGACGGGTGACGTCCGCGGAGATTGCGGCGGCCAAACGCGCGTTGGCTCGGCTGGAGGCGACGGAACCGAAAAACAAGCGGTCGGCCAAGTCGGCGTTCGCCCTGTTCCTGGCCGACATGAAGCGGCGCGAGGCGAAGGGCGGAGCCGGGCCCTATGACGACAAGTCGATGAAGTTCGTGCAGATGCGGAATGCCGAGGGCGTGATCCGGCTGCATGAAGCGCGGCAACGCTCCCCGCGGTTCGCCATGGAACTGCATGTGCTGCGGCTGGGCGACGCGGTCTTCGCCACCAACCCCTTCGAGCTGTTTCTCGACTACGGGCAGCAAATCAAGGCGCGCAGCCCCGCGCCGCAGACATTCGTGGTTCAACTGGCGGGCGGCCGGGGCGGATACCTGCCCTCGGCGCGCGCCGTGCGCGGCGGCGGCTACGGCGCGCTGCCGGTGAACGGCCATGTGGGCCAGGAAGGCGGCCGCGCCCTGGTGGAAGCCACGCTCCGTGAAATCGGCAACCTGTGGAAATAGAGGAGGTATCGTCATGCGCACCATCAAGGCGGGATTTGTCGGATTTGGCGAAGTCAACACGCCGCGCGACATCATCGAACGGAAATGCGAGGAGGCGCGCCTGCTCCTCGAAGCCGGCGGACTGGAGCTGACCGCCACGGCGCCGGTGAGCGACGATCCGGCCGGCCAGGACGTGGCCCGCGCGATTGCCGACCTGGGCAAGGCGGATTTCGACCTGCTGATCCTCTGCGTGGCGGGCTGGATTCCCTCTCACGCCGTGATCGCCATCGCGGACGCCTTCCGCCAGAAGCCCATGGTGCTCTGGGGTCTCACGGGGTGGACCGAGGGCAAGCGCTTCGTCACCACGGCGGACCAGGCCGGCACCACGGCCCTGCGCAAGCCGATGCAGGACCTGGGCTTCCGTTTCAAATATGTGCCCACCTTCTATGGCGAAACCCCGGAGATCGCCCCGATCATGAGTTATGCCCGGGCCGCGCGCGCCGCGACGCTCCTGCGAGGCGCCCGCATCGGCATGATGGGCTACCGCGACATGAATCTCTACGGCACGCTCCACGAGGGCGTGTCCCTGCGCGGCACCATCGGTCCGGAAGTCGAGGTTTTCGAAATGCTCGAGGTCGCCCAGCTCATGGAGAAGGTGTCCGACCAGGATATTCAAAAACTCGCCAATGCCATTCGCAAACGGTGGACCTTCACCAAGCCGCCCGCGCCCGGCACGATCGAAAACAGCGTGCGCCTCTACCTGGGCGTCCATGCAAAAGTGGAGGAGCGTGGCTACCAGGCCGTGTCGCTCAAGGACGTGGACGGCGTCAAGAAGCTGATGCACTTCGCGCCCGCCGGCGCGTTCATGCTGTTGCACGAGGAGGACGACGTCTGCACGGTGCCGGAAAACGACGCGCTGGGTGCGGTGACGCAGTTGATGACGCGCTACGTCACGGGCCAGGTCGGCGCGTATATGGAGTTTTACGAATTTCTGCGGAAAGGCGTGCTCATGGGCGTGCCCGACTACGTGCCCACGGAGATCGTCGATGGCCCGGTCAAGGTGATGCCCACGGCGTTCGGCGAGTTTGGGGAGGGCCTGCTGAACGTCTCCAAAGTCAAGACCGGCGCCGTGACGCTGGCGCGGCTGACCTGCACGAACGGCCGCTACGCCCTGCACCTGGTCACCGGCAAGGCCGCGACTCCCCGCAAGTGGGAGGAATGCGGCTGGCGGCCGCCGGCCCCGCAACTGCCCAGCCTGGAAATCACGCTCGACACGCCCATGGCCGACTTTACCCAGAAGGTGCTGAGCCAGCACTACATCCTCTCGTATGGCGACAACACGGAAGCCCTCAAGGACCTGTGCGCCATCCTCGGCGTGGAGGTGTGGTAGGCTGGGGCGCAGCGAAAGCGCTGGCTTTCCGTGTGCGAACTCGCTAAGTTGTATGCTCGTTTTCACAGGAGAATCGCCATGTATCGCATCGGTCAGGAAGAAATCGACGAAGTCGCCAAAGTCATTAACTCCAAGCAGCTGTTCCGCGTGGGCGATCCCAAGTCCGGCCACCTGCAGGAGTGCGTCCGCTTCGAGAAGGAATGGGCGGACAAGATCGGCACGAAATACGCGCTGCTCATGTGCGGCGGCGGCACCGCGGCCCTCGTGTGCGGCCTCGCCGGACTCGGCGTCGGACCCGGCGACGAAGTGATCGTGCCCGCCTACACCTGGCTCGCCACCGCCTCCTCCGTCCTCACCGTCGGCGCCATTCCCGTGCTGGCCGAGGTGGACGAAACCATGGCCCTCGATCCCAAGGACTTCGAGCGCAAAATCGGGCCGCGCGTCAAGGCGGTCATCCCCGTCCACATGCTCGGCCGGCCGGCCAACCTCGAAAAAATCGTCCGCATCGCGCACAAGCACGGCGTCAAGGTCCTCGAGGACTCCTGCCAGATGGTGGGCGGCTCCTTCAAGGGCCGGCGCACCGGGAGTTGGGGCGATGCCGGCGCGTTCAGCCTGAACTATTACAAGATCATCTCCGCCGGGGGCGAGGGCGGCGTGCTGGTCACGAACGATCAAAAAGTTTTCGAAACGGCCGCGATCTATGCCGACTCCGGTTCCGCGTTCCGCCCGAACGCCGGCAAGCTGTCCATCCCGATCTTCGTGGCCCAGCAATACCGGGCCGACGAGGTGATGGGCGCCATCGCCCGCGTGCAGGCGAAGCGCATGGACGGCATCATCCGCGATCTGCGCCGCGCGCGCAAAGCCATCGAGAAGGCCATGGTCGGCGTCAAGAACGTGACGATCGCCCCCAGCAACGATCCCGAGGGCGACTGCGGCGTGGTGGTGGCTTTCCAGTTCGAGAACGAGGCCAAGGCCCGCGCCTTCGGCGGCGCGCCCGGCGTGGGCGGCTACGTGGGCATCGATCATGGCAAGCACGTCTACACGGCGTGGACGCCGCTCCGCGAAAAGCGGATCATGCATTGCAAGGACATGAATCCCTTCTTCTTCGCCAAAAACAAGGGGCTCCGCGCGGATTACAGCGACTCCGCCTGCCCGCGCACGCTCGCGCTGCTGCGCCGCACGCTGTTCGTGAGCCTCAGCCCGGATTGGACCGGCGCTCAGGTCAAGGCGAAGATCGCCGCGCTGAAAGCCGCCGCCAAGGGGCTGTAGACAGGAGCGCTTCATGAGCGGCATCGCGCTGGAGGGGGATCCGTCCGCCCGACATCGCGTGAGCGTTGACCTGGCCGGCATTGTGCAGGGAGTGGGCTTCCGCCCCTCCCTCTATCGGCTGGCGCGCGGCGCCGGACTCGGCGGCCATGTTCAGAACCGCTTCGCCTCCGTGCGCCTCACGCTCAAAGGCCCGCTCGGCCGCATCCGGGAATTCCTCGATGCCCTCCCCGCCGCCCTGCCGCCCGCCGCGCGAATCGATTCCGCTGTGTGGCTGGAAAACACGCCGCTTCCGGAGTCCGAACCCGCCGGCGATTTCACGATTCTGGAAAGCGGCGGCGACGAGCGCGCCCAGGCGCTGATTCCCGCCGATCTCGCGCTCTGCCCGGACTGCCGGCGCGAGGTCTTTGATCCGGCCGACCGCCGCTATGGCTATCCGTTCACCACCTGCACCCGGTGCGGCCCGCGCTACACGGTGATCGACGGCATGCCCTACGACCGGATCCGCACGACGCTGTCGCGGTTCGACCTGTGCGGCGAATGCCGGCGCGACTATGAGGACCCGAACAATCGGCGGTTTCATGCGGAGTCGATCGCCTGCCCGCATTGCGGACCCCGCCTGAGCCTCGAAGACGCGGCGGGACATCCCGTGGAAGGCGATCCCCTGCGCGAAGCCCGGCGCGCGCTGGCCGCCGGCGCCATCGTGGCCGTCCGAGGCCTCGGCGGATTCCTCCTGGCCGCCGATGCCCGCAACGGCGAAACGTTGGCCCGGCTGCGGACGCGTAAAAACCGGCCGCACAAGCCGTTCGCCGTCATGGCCCGCAATCTGGACGTCGTGCGCCGCGGCTGTTCCCCCGCCCCGCAAGCCGAGCGTCTGCTGGGTTCGGTCGAAGCGCCCATCGTGATTCTTCCCATTCCGGCCGACGCAGCAGTTCGCCGCGCGCTGCCGCTCGATCGGATCGCCCCGGACACCGCGACCCTGGGCGTCATGCTCCCGACCACGCCCCTGCACGTCCTGCTCGCCGAACCGCTCAAGGACGATCCCGTGCCGCCGTTCGACTGGTTGATCATGACCAGCGGCAACAAGGGCGGCGAGCCGATCTGCCTGTCGAACGGGGAAGCCCGCGCGCGCCTGGGCGGGATTGCGGACTTTCTGCTGCTGCACAATCGCGAGATCAATCTGCGCAATGACGATTCGATCTGCGTTGTCCAGCCAGGCAGGACCCAGGTGTGGCGCCGGGCCCGGGGATTCGCGCCCAATCCCATCCGGCTCGGCCGGCGATTGAACCGACCGGTATTGGCCATGGGCGCGGAACTCAAGAACGCCATCGCCGTGGCCTTCGAGGACCGCGCGGTGCTGTCCCCTCACGTGGGCGACCTGGAAGCGCCAGAAGCGGTGGACGCCCTGCGCCGCGTCGCGGAAGAGCTGCCCCGCTTTGTCAATCGCGCGCCCGAGGCGGTGGCCGTCGACCTGCACCCCGATATGCATGCCACCCGTCTAGGCCGTGAAATCGCGGCCCGCCTCGGCGTGCCCCTGGTGACCGTGCAACACCACCAGGCGCACGCCGCAGCCGGCCTTGGCGAGCATGGCCTTGGTGAAGGGCTGGCCCTGGTATTCGATGGCACCGGACTGGGTCCGGACGGCCATATATGGGGCGCGGAACTGCTTATTCTCCAACCGGGCCGATTCCAGCGGCTGGCTTCCTTTGAGGGCGTTCCCCTGCCGGGCGGGGATGCCGCGGTCCGCCGACCTGCGCGTCAACTTGCGGGCCGTTGTTTCAATGCGGGCCTTTCTCTGCCGCCCGCGTTGCGGGACCGCCTGAAGGTCACGGAAGAGGAATTCCAGGTCTGGCTGAAACAGTGCGCCACGGGGCTCAACACGCCCGTCACGCATGCCGCGGGCCGTTTGTTCGATTCCTTTTCCACGGCGTTGGGCCTGGCCAGCGCCACGACCACCTACGAGGGCCAAACGGCGATCCGGCTGGAAGCGGCGGCCGGCCGGCATCCCGCCGGAGTCCAGCCGCCACGGCTGACATACCGGGCGGAAGAACGCGACGGCATGCTGTGGATCGATTGGCGCGAGGCTTTCGCGCGGGTGCTGGAGCCCGGCGCGCTGAAGGCGGGAGAAGCGGAGGCCTGGGCGTATGCCGCGCATGTGGCTATTGCGGAAGCTGCCGTGGAAATGGTAGAATATTCGTTTTCGCGCACGGGGGTCAGAACGGTCTCCCTGAGTGGCGGCGTATTCATGAACCGGATCCTGAACGACCTTCTGGTTCCCAGGCTGGAGTCCCTGGGAGCGACGGTCCTGCTGCATCGCGAGACGCCGCCGAACGACGGCTGCATTGCCCTGGGGCAGGCGATTGTTGCGGGTTCATGAAGCCCGCGCCGGCCGCGAGGATGGAGTAAGGAAAACAAAAAGAATGTGTCTTGCAGTTCCAATGAGTATCCGGGAAATCCGCCCCGATGGCCTGGGTATCGCCGAGTTTGAGGGTGTCCGGCGCGAGGTCGATCTCTCCCTGGTGGCCAATCCCCGCGTAGGGAATTACGTCATCGTCCATGCCGGCTATGCCATTTCGATCCTGGACGAGCGGGAGGCCGGGGAACGCCTGGCGCTTTTCAAGGAAATGGCCGAACTCGGGCAACCTCAAACCCCATGAACTATCTCGAAGCCTTCCGGAACCCGGCGGTCGCGGGGCCCTTGCGCGACCGGTTGAACGCGGCGGGCGCGGCGCTGGCCGCGCGCGGCGGCCGGGCGCGCATCATGGAGGTGTGCGGCAGCCACACGATGGCCGTGGGGCGCTACGGCATCCGCCACCTGCTGCCCGGCAACGTGTCCCTGATCAGCGGCCCGGGCTGTCCGGTGTGCGTCACCGCGCCCGGCTATATCGATACCGCCCTCGAGCTCGCCCGCCGGGGCGTCACGATCGCCACATTCGGCGATATGCTGCAGGTGCCCGGCTCGGAGGGAACGTTGGGCGAGTGCCGCGCCGGGGGGGCGTCCGTGGAGGTGTGCTATTCCCCGCGGAGCGCCCGGGATCTCGCCCTGGCCCGGCCGGACCGCGAGGTGGTGTTTCTCGCGATCGGATTCGAGACGACGATTGCGCCGGTCGTGAGCCTGGTCGACCTGGCCATCCGGGAGCGCATCGGCAACCTGTCGCTCCTGACCGCTTTCAAGCTGGTCCCGCCGGCGTTGCGCGCCGTGCTCGCGGACCCGGAGATCCAGGTGGACGCCTTCCTCTGCCCGGCCCACGTCAGCGCGATCATCGGGCCGCGCACCTACGCGCCGATTGCCCGCGATTTCCGAAAACCCTGCGTGATCGCCGGCTTCGAGCCGCTGGACATCCTGTTCGGCCTGTGCGCCATTCTCGACCAACTCGTCGCCGGTCGCGCCGAGGTGGAGAACCTGTATGCGCGCGTGGTCCGCGAAGACGGCAATCCCCTCGCCCGGGCGCTGATGGACCGGTTCCTGCGGCCGGCCGATACGGACTGGCGGGGAATGGGGCGGCTGCCGCTCAGCGGCCTGGTGTTGCGGGAGGAGTTTGCCCGGTACGATGCGGAGAAGCGGTTCGGCGTGACCGTGGGGCCGGGCCGGGAGTCGCCGGGCTGCCTGTGCGGCGAGGTGATCAAGGGCAAGCGCACCCCCTTGGAATGCCCTCTTTTCGCGGACCGTTGCACGCCGGCGGATCCGGTCGGCCCCTGCATGGTGAGTTCGGAAGGCACCTGTTCCGCCTATTATAAGTATGAACGGGGGAGAAAGCCATGAGCTCGCGGGAAACCCACGTGCAACTGGCCCATGGGGGCGGCGGGGTGCTGTCGCGCAACCTGATCCGCGACGAGATCGTGGCCCGTTTCGGAGGAGGCCCCCTGGAAGGCTTGCCGGATGCCGCCCGGGTTCGAGCCGGAGGCGGCGACCTTTTGTTCACCACCGACAGCTATGTCGTCACGCCGCTGGAGTTCCCCGGCGGCAACATCGGAAGCCTGGCCGTTCACGGCACGGTGAACGATCTGGCTGTCAGCGGCGCCCGCCCGCGCTGGCTGTCGCTCGGCCTGATTCTGGAGGAAGGCCTGCCGTTCGAGACCCTGCGGCGCGTATTGGACACGATTCGCGACGCCGCCAAGGCCTGCGGCGTGCAGATCGCGACAGGCGACACCAAAGTCGTGGCCCGCGGACAGGGCGACGGCATGTTCATCAACACATCGGGAATCGGGGAGCCAATCCCGGGTTTCCGGATGGGCCCGGAACGCAGCCGGCCCGGCGACTGGGTCCTGGCCAGCGGCACGCTGGGCGATCACGGCATGGCGGTGATGGCCGCGCGGTCGGGCATCGGCATCACGGACGGCCCGGTCAGCGACAGCGCGCCGGTGCATCGCCTGGTGGAGGCCGCGGCGGATTGCGCAGGGGGTGTCC
This sequence comes from uncultured Verrucomicrobiota bacterium, assembly GCA_964609905.1. Lineage (GTDB taxonomy): Bacteria > Verrucomicrobiota > Kiritimatiellia > CAIKKV01 > CAIKKV01 > CAZSUH01. Next base: position 48,313 of record CAZSUH010000005.1, on the reverse strand, counting down.
GGTTCATGCGCGATCCGACGCGGGGCGGCGTCGCGGCGGTCCTGAACGAGATCGTCGCGGGCCAGGCCGCGGGAATCCTGCTGCGGGAGGCCGACCTGCCATTTGCGCCGGCCACATTGGCCGCGGCCGACATGCTGGGCCTGGACCTGCTGAACGTGGCGTGCGAGGGCCGTCTGCTCATGATTTGCGAACCGAGCGCCGGCGTCCGGATCCTGGAGGCCTGGCAGCGCCTGCCCGAAGGCCGGCGCGCGCGCCGCATCGGAGAGGTCACCGACCGGGGCGGCGACGTGGTCCTGGAGACCGCGATGGGAAGCCGGCGGCTGGTGGACGTGCCCCAGGGCGAACTGTTGCCGAGGATTTGCTGACATGCATGAACTGACCCTGGCAAAAGAGCTCGTCGACACGGTCGAGCGGATCAAGGTGAAGGAGAACGCCGTCGAGGTGCTGTCGGTGACGGTGACCCTGGGCGCGTTGAGCGGCGTGGATGCCGACGCGCTCAAGTTCGCGTTCCCGCTCGCGGCGGAGGGGACGAGCCTGGAGCGCACGACCCTCGTAACCCGGGAGTCGCCCGCCGCGATCCGTTGCGAAGACTGCGGCTGGGAAGGTCCGCCGGACGCCACGTGTGTTTGCTGCGGCGCCTGCGGATCCAGCCGCATCCGGCTTTCGGCCGGCCGCGAGTTTCTGATCTCGTCGGTGGAGTTGGCGCTTGCTGAAGAAAGGACGGACGGCGCCGCGGCGCCGTCCGGCAAAGGAGAAGAACCCCATGTGTAAAGAATGCGGTTGCGGGGAACGGAAACCCCACATACATCCCCATGCCGATGGCGCCGTTCATGCCCATGACCATGGGCATGGCGAGAAACACGAGCCTACGGGCGGACCCGCCAGGATCGTTCGAACGGTTTCGCTGGAGGAGCGGGTGTTGGCGCGTAACGACCGGCGGGCGGCTGAAAACCGCGCCTGGCTGGCCGAACGCCGGATCGTGGCGCTCAACCTGATTTCGTCGCCCGGCACCGGAAAAACGTTCCTGCTCGAACGGACGCTCGAAACGCTCCGGGACCGCGTCGGCTGCGCGGTGATCACCGGCGATCAGCAAACCGACAACGACAAGCGCCGGCTGGTCCGGACTGGCGTGCCGGTGGAGCAGATCGAGACGCACAGCTCGTGCCACCTGGATGCGGAGCAAATCGCCGCCGTGCTTCCGCGGGTGGTCCGGGACAAGACGCGCCTTCTCTTGATCGAGAATGTCGGCAACCTGATCTGTCCGGTGGCCTTCGATCTGGGCGAAACCTTCAAGGTGGCCTTGCTGTCGAGCACCGAGGGAGAGGACAAGCCGGCCAAGTATCCGGCCCTGTTTACGGCGGCCCAGGTCGTGGTGCTGACCAAGCTGGACCTGGCGCCGCATCTGGACTGGGACATCTCCAAATGCCGGCAATGCATCCAGCGCGTCCATCCCGGAATTTTCGTTTTCGAACTCAGCGCCAGGAGCGGCGAGGGCATGGAGGCCTGGTGCCGTTACCTGGAAAACCTGGCCGTCTGATCGGCCGAAAACACAACATAAAATAACTTGCATTGTTTCGGCGCTTTGCTAACTTCCGCGCTTATTTGTTTATGAACGTCACGAACGAAAGCATGGTCGCAACGATTGCGATGGCGCCCCTGATCGGCTCACTCGTCCTGCCCCTGGTCGGGCGGGTATCCGAGCGGGCGCGTAATACCGGGGCCCTTCTCCTCGTCCTGATTTCACTGGTCGGAGCCGCCTGTCTCATTCCGGCGGTCATGGCCGGAACCACGATCACCGTCCAGTGGGCGGGCATCGCCCTTTTCCATGCGGATCGGCTGGCCGTCTTCATGGCCCTGGTTTCGTGCCTGGTCGGCTCGATCATCGTCCTCTATTCCTTCGACTACATCAGCCACTATTCTTACCGGAACGAGTATTACTTCATGGTCGTGCTGTTCATGGGCTCCATGATGGGGCTGGTTTTCTCCAGAAACCTGCTCTTTCTCTACCTGTTCTGGGAGATGACCTCGTTCGCCAGCTGGCGCCTGATCGGGTTTTTCCGCGAAAAGGCCTATGTGCTGCGGGCAGACAAGTCGTTTCTGGTCACCGTGTTCGGCGCGCTGGTCATGCTGATCGGCTTTGTCTTGCTCTACATGCAGACCGGAACGTTCGATTTGATCGGGATCGCGACGGCCCTGAACGGACAGCCGGTCTCGAACCTGGCGGTTCTGCTGATCCTGGTCGGCATCCTGGCGAAATCGGCGTCGTTCCCCCTGCACACCTGGCTGCCGGACGCGGGCGTGGCGCCTTCCCCGGTCACCGCGCTGCTGCATGCGGCCGTGCTGGTCAAAATCGGCACCTATGCCTTTGCCCGCTTTTTCCTGGTCACCTTCACCGTGGATCCCGTTTGGCAGACCGTCGTCCCCGCGATCGCCGCGGTCAGCGCGCTGGTCTCCGCCGGAGCCGCGCTCGTCGAAACCGACCTCAAGCGGATCATCGCCTATTCCACGGTCAGCCAGATCGGGTTCATTTTCCTGGGCCTATCGATCGGGAACGAGATCGGGATCGCCGGTGGGCTGCTCTACATCCTGATGCACAGCCTTGCGAAGGGCGGCCTGTTCCTCTGCGCGGGCATCGTGGAACAGAATGCGAAGACAAAGGACATCACGAAACTCGGCGGCCTGATCGCCAGCATGCCCGTAACCGCGGTGTCTTTTGCGCTTTGCGCCTTTTCCGTGATGGGGATTCCCCCGTTCGGCGGCTTTTTCAGCAAATACATGGTCCTGGCGGGCGCGGCCGGCAGCGGGCATTGGTTCGTCGCCTTCGCATTCCTGGCGGGCGCCGTGATGACCATCCTGTATCTGTTCCGCGTCTTTACCCTGGTTTTTCTCGGTGAGTCGAGGCTCCCGGCGGGAACGGGCGCGATCCGGGAAGGATCGGCCACGATGGTCTTCAGCGTGGCCCTTCTGGCGGCGCTCTCGCTGGCCGGCGGCATTGCCATCGGCTTCCCGGCCGAGTTCGCGCAGGCGACGCTGCATCAGATGGCGGGCTTTATCCGATGACACACGCATCCATGCTCGTACCGATCCTGCTGCCCGTCCTGGCGGGCTGCGCGACTTTTCTGATTCCCCGCAACAAGGGTTTGGCCGGCGCGCTGCTCGCGCTGCTGGTCAACGCCGTGAACCTGGTGACGATCCTGGCCGTGTTGGGGCTGGGGCGGGAGGCGGCCATGGCCGTCCCCTGGGGCGGCTTTGGCCTCGAATTCTCGCTGCGGCTCTATCACTTCAGTTCGTTCATCCTCATCGGCGCCGCCGGATTCGGACTGCTGATCTCCCTCTACTCGCTGGCGTTCATGCGCGGCCGGAATCTGGAAAATCATTTTTACGCCTGTTTCCTCATCACGCTGGGCTTCACCAACGGCGCGGTCCTGGCGAACAACCTGATCCTGATGCTGTTCTTCTGGGAGGGCCTGCTGCTGACGCTGTTTGGCATGATCGCCATCGGCCACAAGGGCGCCTTCCGCACCGCCGTCAAGGCGTTCGTCCTCTCGGGCGTGGCGGATCTCTGCATGATGATCGGCGTGGGGCTCACGATTTACCTGGCCGGCACGGCCACGATTTCCGACATTCATCTTCAGACCGGCGGCTTGAAGAGCCTCGCCTTCGTCCTGCTGATGATCGGCGCGATCGGCAAAGCCGGTTCCATGCCGTTCCACAGTTGGATCCCGGACGCCGCGGTCGACGCCCCCCTCCCCTTCATGGCGCTGGTTCCCGCCGCTCTGGAAAAACTGCTCGGCATCTATTTCCTGGCGCGGATCTCGCTCGACCTGTTCGCGCTGCAGGCGGCCTCGCGGCTGTCCACGCTCCTGATGGTCATCGGAAGCGTCACGATCCTCCTGGCCGTCGCGATGGCGCTCGTGCAGAAGAACTACAAGCGGCTTCTCTCCTTCCACGCGATCAGCCAGGTCGGGTACATGATCCTGGGCATCGGAACCGCGGTTCCGGCCGGCATTGTCGGCGGCCTGTTCCACATGATCAACAACGCGATGTACAAGAGCGGCCTGTTCCTGACGGGCGGTTCGGTCGAAAAGCAGGCCGGCACGGCCGACCTCGACAAACTCGGCGGCCTGATGCGGGCCATGCCGGTGACGTTCGGCTGTTTCGTGGTGATGGCGGCCTCGATTTCGGGCGTGCCTCCGTTCAACGGCTTCTTTTCCAAGGAACTCGTGTACGACGGCGCGCTGGAACGGGGCCTCTGGTTCTACATCGCCGCAATGGCCGGTTCGTTCCTGACGGCGGCTTCATTCCTCAAACTCGGGCATGCCGTCTACTTCGGGAAGCGCCACGAGACCCTGTCGAACGTGAAGGAAGCGCCCGTTCCCATGCTGATCCCGATGCTCGTCATCGCCGGATTCTGCGTGTTTTTCGGGCTTTTCAGCGCGTTTCCCCTGGAACGCCTGATCCAGCCGATCCTCGGCGAGCCTCGCCTCGAAGGCCACACCTTCGCGGGCTGGCCGAAGAGCCCGACGCTCGTGATCGGCACGCTGGCCGTGATAGCCCTGGCCCTGCTCAATCACGCGTGGGGCGTTCGCCGCACGGGCAAGGGCAGCGGGGCCGTGGACCACATTCACCACGCGCCGGTTCTGCGCCGCCTCTACGAACTGGCCGAGCGGCGCTTTTTCGATCCGTATGAAATCGGGTGGAAGCTCGTGGGGGCGGTCTCCCGGCTCGGCTGGGCGATCGATCGGGTGACGAATTTCCTGTATGACACCGTGGCCGTGCGCGTTTCGGGCGGGCTGAGCGGGGGTATTCACGCGCTGCATACGGGGAGCCTGTTCGACTACCTGCTTTGGGCTCTGGCCGGCATGGCGCTGGTGGTCGCTTCCGTGATGGGAGGAATCTGAGATGCCTGTTCTGCTGGTTCTTATTCCTCTGATGCTGATGCTGGTCGGGAATCTGCCTTTCAGCAGGCGAATCCTGAACGTGTTCGCCCCGGCGGCATGCGCGCTCGTGTGCCTGGCGCAAGCCGCCTTGGCGGTCGCCAACCCGGCCTGCTTCTGGAAGGCGTCCTCCTCGTGGGCCACGCCGCTGCTCCAGTTCCAACCCAACGTCGACAACCTCAGCCTCGTGATGTTCCTCTCCATCGGAATCGTCGGATTGGTGGCGCTTCTGGTGGGCCAGCATTCGATCCCGGACGCCAACCGTCGTTTCAATTTCGTGAATCTCCTCCTCCTGGCCGTCATCGGCATGAACGGCGTCGTTCTGGCAAACGATCTGTTCTCGCTTTACGTCTACCTGGAGGTCACGGCCGTGGCCTCGTTCATCCTGATCGCCCTGGACCGGGGGCGCGACGCTTTCGAGGGCGCCTTCAAATATGTGGTGATGTCGGCGCTGGCCACGACGATGATCCTCGCGGCCCTGGCCTTGCTGCTGCTCGTGAGCGGCAGCGTGACGTTCGAGGCCCTGGTCGCGGCCCAGCGCACCGCGGCGGGCAGCCGGATGGTCCTCGGCGCGGTCGGGCTGCTGGTGGGGGGGCTGTTCGTCAAGTGCGGCCTGATCCCCTTCCACGGCTGGCTGCCGGACGCCTATTCCTCCGCGCCCCCGCCCGTGTCCATCCTGCTCGCGGGAATCGTGACGAAGACGACCGGGGTCTACGCCCTCATCCGGCTGGTGTCGGATGTGTTACAGCCCAATCCTGCCGTGCGGGCCCTGCTTCTGGCCGTCGGCGCCGTCTCCATCGTCATCGGGGCGCTGGCCGCGCTGGGACAGAAGGACTTCAAGCGCATGCTGGCCTATTCCAGCATCAGCCAGATCGGCTACATCATCCTCGGGCTGGGCGCGGGGAACGCGCTCGGGCTGGCCGGCGCCGTCTTCCATCTCTTCAATCACGCGATCTTCAAGACGCTCCTCTTCGTCAATGCGGCGGCCGTGGAGCAGCAGACCGGCACCCGGAACATGGACAAACTCGGCGGACTGGCGGATCGCATGCCCGTGACGGGCGTCACGTCGGTGGTGGCGTTCCTGTCCACCGCGGGCATTCCGCCGTTCTCCGGCTTCTGGAGCAAGCTCATCGTCATCGTGGCCGTCTGGAAGGCCGGCGACCCCTTCTACGCGGCGATCGGCGTGCTCGCGAGCCTGCTGACGCTGGCCTATTTCCTGACGATGCAACGGCGCGTGTTCTTCGGTAAACTCGCCGACGGACTGGGCGCGGTGAAGGAAGCCACGTTGTGGAACACGGTTCCGGCCTGTCTGCTGGCGCTCGTCACGGCGGGCCTGGGAGTCTGGATTCCCTGGATCTTCGGAACATTCCTCTTGCCGGTAAGGAGTCTGCTATGACGACCCACCCGCTGGACATCGCGCTCCTGGTCCTTTTCCTGGCGGCCGGCGTGTGGGCCGTGATGACGCTGAACCTGCTGCGGTCCGCCATCGGGCTGGCCGCCGCCAGCCTGCTGCTGGCGATTCTGTTGTTCCGCATGAACGCGCCGATTGCCGGCGTGTTCGAACTCTCGGTCTGCGCGGGCCTGATCACGTCGCTGTTCATCAGCATCATCAGCCTGACGAAGCCGCTGACCGGCGTGGCGGCGGTCGCACGGGACCGCAGCCGCCTGCTGCGTTTCGCGCTGCTTCCCATTCTGCTGCTCGCCGTGACCGCGATTCTGCTGACGCGGCGCTATGCCTTCGATTTCCCCCTGCCGGCCGCGACGCCGGACGACGACTTTCACCAAGTGCTCTGGGATAAGAGGCGGTTCGATCTCCTGGGCCAGATACTCATGGTTCTCGGCGGAACGTTCGGGGTGGTCGTGTTGTTCAAGATCCGGGGCCGGGCTCAAGCGGAGAACAGGAAGTAAGCGATCCATGCAAGAGCTTTTCTGGATAAACGCGGGTTTCATCGCGCTGCTGGCCGTGGCGGCGCTCTATTGCGTGGTGGTCAGCCGGAACATGATTCGGGTCCTGATCGGCATCGAGCTCCTGACCAAGGCGGTCACGTTGCTGATCGCCGCGGCGGGCGCCGCCTCCGACCGCATGGCGCTGGCGCAGACCTTCATCATCACCTTGATCCTGATCGAGGTGGTCGTCATCGCCGTGATGGCCGGCATCGTGATCGGCGTCCACCGGCACAGCCGTACCCTGGACATCCGGTCGCTCAGGAAGCTGAAAGGTTGAGTCGAGGCATTTTATGAATAACTGGCCCCTGTTTCCGCCCATCGCCTTCGGGATCGTGCTGCTCGTGGTGCTCGCGCAGCTCCGCGGCATGCGGCTTCTCTCCTCTCGGACCAAGGCGTCGCAGGCCGAGGGGGGCAAGCGCAAGGCCTATGCCTGCGGCGAGGACGTGAAGGATCACCGAATCCAGCCGGACTACGATCATTTTTTCCATTTCGCGGCGTTTTTCACGATCATGCACGTCCTGGCGCTGGTGGTCGCGACCGTGCCGTCGCGGGATATCGGGGCCATGTCCATCGCCTGCGGCTACCTGTTGTGCTGCGCGGTCGGCGTGTCGATCTTGTTTAGAAGGTAAAATCAAGCCATGAAGCTGGTGCAAAACATCGTCCGGTGGGCCAGGATCAAGTCGCCCTGGATCATTCACTTCAACACCGGCGCCTGCAACGCGTGCGATATCGAGATCGTGGCGGCCCTGACCCCGCGTTACGACATCGAGCGATTCGGCATCCAGTTGAAGGGCACGCCGCGGCACGCCGACGTGCTGGTGTGCTCGGGCCCCCTCACCCGGATGATCGAGGACCGGCTGGTCCGGATCTACGAGCAGATGCCGGAGCCGAAGTTCGTCGTGGCCGTCGGCACGTGCGCCTGTTCGGGCGGCGTCTTCAACGGCTGCTACAACATCAAGGGCGGCATCGATTCCGTGCTGCCCGTCTCCGCCTATATTCCAGGCTGCCCCGCGAGCCCGGAAGCGATCATGGACGGGGTGGTGAAGCTGCTCGCGAGCCTGGAGGAGACCGAGCCCGCCGCGAAACCGACACCGCAACCGGAGGCCGTGGCCCATGTACCGTAACGAAGAAAAAATCCGACAGGACCTCGCGACCCGCTTCGGGCTGACCGCCGACACGAACCGGCTTCAGCGGGCGCGGCGCGTCTGGGTCGAGGTGGCCTACGACCGGTTCCGCGATCTCCTGCTGCACGCGGTGAAGACGCTGGAGTTCTCCCACCTGTGCACGATCACGGGACTCGACGAAGGCGAGACCTTCGCCTTCATCTATCATCTGGCGCGGACGGACGGCATCGTGCTCAACCTGAAGACGCGCGTGCCCAAATCGGCGCCGGTGCTGAAGACGATCTCGGACCTGTTTCCGGGCGGCTTGATTTACGAGCGCGAGCTGGAGGACCTGCTCGGGGTGAAGGTCGAAGGACTGCCCCCCGGAAAGCGATATCCGCTGCCGGACAACTGGCCCGCGTGCCAGTTCCCGCTGCGCAAGGATTGGACGGGCGACAAGCTCGACGACGCGAAGGCCCCAAAAGCCGGGGAGACCACCCATGTCTAACGTCAAGGTCACCATCGGCCCGCAGCACCCGGCGCTGAAAGAGCCGGAAAGTTTCGTCATCACGCTGAACGGCGAGAAGATCATCGAGATGGATATGAGGCTGGGCTACAACCATCGCGGCATCGAGAAGGCGTGCGAGACCCGCACCTACGTGCAGGACATGTACCTGGTCGAGCGCGTCTGCGGCATCTGCTCCCACACGCACTCCAGTTGCTTCATCCAGGCGGTGGAGGAGATTGCGGGCCTGACGCTGCCGCCGCGCGCGCACTACATCCGCACGATCGTCGCCGAGCTCGAACGGATTCACAGCCATCTGCTCTGGCTGGGCGTGGCCGGCCATGAAATCGGATTCGACACGCTGCTCATGTACGCCTGGCGGGACCGCGAAGCCGTCATGGATCTGCTGGCCGAGCTGACGGGCAACCGCATCAATTACGGGATCAACACCATCGGCGGTGTCCGGCGCGATTTCACGAAGGAGCAGCTCGCCGTCATCCTGAAGACGGTCGACCTGCTGGAGGAGCGGACGAAGTACTACATCGAGGTCGCCAGCGAGGAGATCACGCTGATCGAGCGGCTTACGAAGGTCGGCCGGATTTCGCACGAGGACGCGCTCCGGCTCGGCGCCGTCGGCCCCACCGCCCGCGCGTCAAACATCAAGCGGGACGTCCGCAAGGACGATCCCTACGCCGCGTATGGGGAGGTCGAGTTCGACGTCATCGTGAGCGATCACAACGACGTCTACGGCCGCACGCTGGTGCGCGTGGGCGAGCTCATGCAGTCCTACCGGATCCTCCGGCAACTCGTGGCCAAGATGCCCGAGGGGCCCGTCGCGGTGAAGGCGCCGCGCAAGATCCCGGCCGGCGAGGCCCTGAGCCGTTACGAAGCGCCGCGCGGCGAGGATGTCCACTACGTCAAGGCCAACGGCACCGACAAGCCCGAGCGGGTCAAGATTCGGGCGCCCACGCTGGCGAACCTTCAGTCCGTGTCCACCATGCTGCATCAGAACAACCTGGCGGACGTGCCGATCGTGATCGCGGCCATCGATCCGTGCTTTTCCTGCACGGACCGGATGATCCTCCGCGTGGACGGCGTTCCGACCGCCCAACCCGGCCTGCTCGAGTGGAAGGAATTGCGCGCGTACAGCGTGAACTGGTACCGCCGGCAGGGCCTGGATTTCACGGAGCTCAACCGGAAACTGAAGAGCAGGAGGATGGCGTAGCATATGGGGCTTTCCTTGTTCCACATTCTCGTGTTCCCCGGGTTCCTGTTCCTGGTCGTGCTGGCTCTGGCCATGGAATACCTGGACCGGAAGCTGTATGCCCGGCTTCAGAACCGCATCGGCCCGCCCTGGTTCCAGCCGTTCGCCGACCTGGTCAAACTGGCGGCCAAGGAGGAGATCATCCCGGAAGACGCCGAGCCGCGGATGTTCAAACTCATGCCGGTGTTCGCCCTGACCTCCGTGGTCACGGCGTCGTTCTACATCCCCATCTGGAGCGTCAACGCCCCCTTCGCTTTCCCCGGCGACTCGATCGTCGTCATCTATCTGCTCACCGTTCCGACGCTGACGTTCTTCCTCGGCGGCTGGAATTCGACCTCGCTCTATTCGCGGATCGGCGCCACGCGGACGTTGACGCAGCTCTTCGCCTATGAAGTTCCCCTGTTCATGGCGATCCTGGCGCCGGCGCTTTCGTCCGGACAATGGTCCCTGAGCGGAATCGCGGCCTACTACACCAGTCACCCGTCGCATTCGCTCTTCAACGTGCTGGGCTTTGTCGTGGCGATGATCGCCATGCAAGGCAAGCTCGAACGCGTGCCGTTCGACATCCCGGAAGCCGAAACGGAAATCGTCGGCGGCACCTTCACCGAATACAGCGGGCGGCTGCTGGCCCTGTTCCGCCTGGCGATCGACGTGGAGGCGGTGGTGGGGGCCGCCCTCCTCGCCGCGGTCTTCATGCCGTTCGGCCTGACCCTCGGGCCCGTCGCGGGCTTCGCGCTGTTCCTGGCGAAGGTGGCGTTCGTGATCATGCTGTTGACGCTGTTCCGAACCGTGACGGCGCGCATGAGAATCGAGCAGATGGTCGAGTTCTGCTGGAAATTCGTGGTCCCCGCGGCGCTGCTTCAGCTCCTGGTCAGCCTTATTCTAAGCGGAGTGTTGCCGTCATGACGAAACCGGGCAAGATGGTGAATGAAGTGCTGAAGACGCTGTTCCAGAAGCCGGCAACGGTGCGTTACCCGTATGAGAAGATCACGCTGCCCGAACGATTCCGCGGCAGGATCCGGTTCTCCGCAAACAAATGCATCGGCTGCAAAATGTGCATGCGAGACTGCCCGAGCAGCGCCATCACGATCACCAAGGTGGGCGACAAGCAGTTTCAGGCCGAATTCGATCTGGACAAGTGCATCTACTGCGCGCAATGCGTGGATACCTGTCCGAAGAAGGCGCTCGAAATCACGGGCGAATTCGAACTGGCGCAGTTGAATCGCAGCAAACTGAAGGTCGTCTTCCATGCCGAGCCGCGTCAACCCGAACCCGAGCGTCCGAAAGCCGAAGGGCCTGCCGTGGCTGAGGGCGTTGCTGAGAAGAAACCTGTGTGACGGCGGCCGCGTCGCCGTGCTGGGCGTCGGGTCTGAACTCCATGGCGACGATGCCGCCGGCATACTCGTCGCCCGTCAACTCCGGCGACTCCGCGGCCGGAACTCCCTGGCCGGCATCGGCGTCTCCATCGGCGGGACCGCCCCTGAAAACGTCACCGGCGAGATTGTCCGGTTTGTCCCGCGCCACATCCTGCTGATCGATGCCGCGGACCTTCGGCGCCGGCCGGGCGCCATCGTGCGGGTAAAGCCGGAGGCGATCGGGGGGCTTTCCTGCTCAACGCACTCGCTTTCCCTCACCGTCCTGGTTTCCTATCTGACCGAATCCTGCGGGTGCCCGGCCACGGTCCTCGGCATTCAGCCGGCCTCGGCGGCGTTCGGCGACCCGGTGTCTGACGCGGTCAGGGCCGCGGTCCGCCTCGTGGTTTCCGAGATCGCGGCCGCAAGCCGGGCGGGTCAATCCGAAAGAACGATCCCGTTTCCGCGTCAGCCGGGAACGCCGGCGCTGTACAGGTGCGAGCCGTGCACGAAATAGAGGCGGCCGTCGGCGAAATCGCCGCCGCCCGTGATCGGCACGGGCGCGTCCGCCACGCGGGTGAGCGTGAACGTGCCGGGCTCGACCCGGGCAATGCACGTCTGGAACAGCAGGTAGATCGGCCCGCCGGGGGTTTTGATGAACTTGCGCGGCCCTTGCTGGTAGCCCACGATCCCGAACTCGGCTTCGGTCTCCTGCTCGTAAACCACCTTCCGGCGGGCCAGATCATACACGAAGAAGCGTTTGGGATATTCGAGCAGGAGCGAATCCCATGGCACAAAGTCCACGAGCCCGTAGACCAGGCCATCGTCGTTCAGGCACAGGTCGGTGTATTCCTGTGCGCCGGGGAACACGGCCTCGTGCCACTCGATCGCGCGGCGTTCCACGTCCATGACGAACAGCTCGGCCTGAGGCGCCTTGCGCTGGCCGCCGCTGCCGGGCCGCGTGGACATGCCGCCCAGGATCTTGCCGCCCGGCAGCGCCTGCAAACTCATCACGCACTGGTCCGGCAACAGCGCCGTGTGTTCGAGCAGCTTCCATGTCCGGTTCTCGCGGTTCCAGAACAGCAGGCCGCCGCCCGTGCAGCCGTATTCCGGGGACCCGCCCATGATCACCGTCCGGCCGTCCGGACAGGCCAGCAACGCGTGCGGCCGGTTGATCGCGGGTGCGCATTCGACCAGCGTTTTCGGGTTGGCGTCGGGCGCTTTCTCATCGCCCACCCAGGGCTTTGACGTGTCCCACTCCACAAGGTAGCCGTGGGTGTAGACGCCGATATAGTGCCGCGTCCCGTGCGTGGCCAGCACATTCCACTGTCCGTGGCTGGGGGTTTCTTCCCACGTCGCGGTTTTCGGCTCGTAGCGGAAGCAGACCGACGGGAATGCCGCCGCGCCGAACAGCCGGCCATCGGCCCCCTTGGCCACGCCCATCAGGCCGGCGCCGTCGGTGGGGTAGTCGAATTTCACCTCGCACCGAACGCCGCCGGATTTTTCGGTCACCAGCTTGCGCGCAGTCAGGTCCAGCCTCACGATTTTCCGGCCGCCCGGGAACTCCTTGTGGAACAAGCCCTGGCAGCCGGCGACCATCCGCTTTTCGCCGCTGGGCGGATTTCCGGCCAGCCTGGTCCACGAGCCGCGGAAGAATTCCAGCCAGCCGTCGGTATTTCCGTCGCCGGGGGTGCCGTACACCTTGCCGTTTTCGGCGCGGTACAGGTAGGCCATGCCGGTTTTCCGCTCGTGCTCCTGGAGCGCCGGCCGGGCCTGGCCGCTGACCGGGTCCAGCGCGAAGAGCTGGGTGGCCGTGGTGCCGACGGTAAAATAGATCCATCCTTCGGAATCGGCGGCGATGTTACGCGGGTACTGTTTCCAGGGTTGCTTGGACACGGAACCGTAGTCGCGGAACGCGCGGGTGGCCGGATCGAAGCAGAGCACGCCACTGTCCGGAAAGGTCCCGGTCCAGATGCGGCCGGCGTCGTCCTCGGTCATGCTCATGGCCATGGCGGGGAAGGTCACATGGCAGAAGGCGAACGCCTTGCTGACGGGGTCGTATTCGACGAAGTGGCTGTCGTAATGGGTGTAGAGCTTGTTCCGGCTCGACAGGATGGAGGCGAACGCGCAGCCACCTTTCAGCGCGAACGGCATGGGCGTCAGGACGCTTTTGCCGGTCTCGGCCTCGATGGACAGCACGCCGTAGCCGCCGCGGTGGTCCGCGATGAGAATCAGGACAATATCCCGCCCCGCGCCGTCCACCGTGGCCACGATGCCCTTGGACGAGCTGATGGCCGCGGCCACCCCGTGATCCCGAAAACCGTTGCCGATATCCACAGGCTTGTTCGTTCTGATCATAACTCCTCGCGCCGGTTGAAGCGGTAAAGGGGCATAGTCAAACAGAACGGCCTTGGAGTCAACCATTTCCGCAGCCGTTAGCCAGGGCGCGCGTGTTCGGTTAAAATTCCCGGTGCCGCATCTTGCATGGCCGCTCCCGTCTGGTATAATCGTCCCTTATTTCATGTCCCGGCAGGAACCCATGGCGAAACCCCAGCACGGCTACGACGAGTCCAAGATCAAGACGCTCTCCTCCCTGGAGCACATCCGCGTGCGCACCGGCATGTATATCGGCCGCACCGGCGACGGCTCCCAGTACGAGGACGGCATCTATATCCTGCTCAAGGAGGTCGTCGACAACGCGATCGACGAATTCATCATGGGCTACGGCAAAAAAATCGAGATCGCCATCCGCGACGGAACCGTCGAGGTGCGCGACTACGGCCGCGGCATCCCGCTCGGCAAAATCGTCGACTGCGTCTCCACCATCAACACCGGCGCCAAGTACAACGACGACGTCTTCCAGTTCAGCGTGGGCCTCAACGGCGTGGGCACCAAGGCCGTCAACGCCCTGTCCAAAGACTTCCTGGTCCGCAGCCACCGCGAGGGCCACTACGCCGAGGCCCGCTTCGAACGCGGCAAGCTCAAGGACCAGAAAAAAGGGCGCGACGAGTCCGCGAAGGACGGCACCTTCGTGGCCTTCACGCCCGATCCCGAGATTTTCGGCAAAACCGCCTATGTGGAGGCCCACGTCCAGCGCCGCCTCCGCTTCTACGCCTGGCTCAACGCCGGCCTGACCCTCGCCTACAACGGCCAGTCCATCAACTCCGAGAACGGCCTGCTGGACCTGATTGCCGAGGAGACCGACGGCGAACAGCTCTACGCCCCCCTTCACTTCCGCGACAAGATGCTGGAGCTGGCCTTTGTCCACACGAACCGCTTCAGCGAGGACTACTTCTCGTTCGTTAACGGCCAGTTCACCGCCGACGGCGGCACCCACCTCAGCGCGTTCCGCGAGGGCGTGCTCAAGGCCGTCAACGAGTTCGCCAAGGGCAAGTTCGAGGGCGAGGACGTGCGCGAGGGGCTGATCGGCGCGGTCGCCATCCGCCTCAAGGATCCGCTGTTCGAATCCCAGACCAAGAACAAGCTCGGCAACGCCGAGATCCGCGGCCCCCTCGTGCAGCAGGTCCGCGACGTGGTGGTGGACCTGCTCCACCGCGATCCCGCCGTCGCGGAACGGCTGGTGGCCAAGATCCAGGATACCGCCGCCCTGCGCAAGGAGCTCCAGACCGTCAAGAAACTGGCCCGTGAACGGGCCAAGTCCGTCTCCATCCGCGTCCCCCAGCTCAAGGACTGCAAACACCATTTCGACCGCAAGCGCCAGAAGGGGTTGGACACCCAGCTCTTCATCACCGAGGGCCTCTCCGCCGCCGGTTCCATCGTGAGTTGCCGCGACCCCAACACCCAGGCCATTTTCACGCTCAAGGGCAAGCCGCTCAACGTCTGCGAGCTGAACCGCGACGCCATCTACAAGAACGACGAGATCTACAATCTCATGCGCAGCCTCAACATCGAGGAGACCGTGGACAACCTCCGCTACCGCCACGTCATCCTCGCCACCGACGCGGATGTGGACGGCCTCCACATCCGCAACCTCCTGATCACCTTCTTCCTGCGCTTCTTCAAGCCGCTCGTCCAGGAGGGCCACCTGGAGATCCTCGAAACGCCCCTTTTCCGCGTGCGCAACAAGAAGGAGACCGTGTACTGCTACTCCGAGGCCGAGCGCGACGCCGCCGTCAAGCGGCTCGCCACTCCGGAGGTCACGCGGTTCAAGGGATTGGGCGAAATCTCGCCCGCCGAATTCAAGGGGTTCATCGGCCAGTCGATCCGGCTCACCCCCGTCGCCATCCAGGAGGAGCACGCCATCCCCGACCTCCTCGTCTTCTACATGGGCCGCAACACCCCGGAGCGGCGCCAATACATCATGGACAACCTGATCGTGGACCCCGAATCATGAGCGACCCGGACCAGCCGGATCTTTTCTCCGCCCCGCCGCCCGAACCCAGGCCCCGGAAACGCAAGCCCGCCGCGCCCAAGGCCCCCCCGCCGCCGCCCCCGGACGCCGGGGAGGCGGCACCCGCCGCGCTCCCGCACGGCCACGCGCCCACGGGCGCGGCGAGCCCCCTGCGCCGCCTCGTGGACGGCAATTTCCTCCAGTACGCCTCCTACGTGATCTGCGACCGCGCCGTCCCCCACCTGGACGACGGCCTCAAGCCCGTCCAGCGCCGCATCCTCTGGTCGCTCCACGACAAGGACGACGGCCGCTTCATCAAGGTCGCCAACGTCGTCGGCCACGCCATGCAGTACCACCCGCACGGCGACGCCTCCATCGGCGACGCGCTCGTGAACCTGGAAAACAAGCGGTACCTGATAGAGGGACAAGGCAACTTCGGCAACCTGTTCACCGGCGACCGCGCCGCCGCGCCCCGCTACATCGAGTGCCGCCTCACCGAGCTGGCCCGCAAAGAGCTGTTCCACGACGCGCTCACCCCGCTCATCCCGAGCTACGACGGCCGCAACCAGGAGCCCGTCGTCCTCCCCTGCAAGCTTCCGCTCACGCTCATGCTCGGCGCGGAGGGCATCGCCGTGGGCCTCTCCACCCGCATCCTGCCCCACAACTTCATCGAACTGCTCGAGGCCCAGATCGCCATCCTTCGCAAAAAACCGTTCACCGTGCTGCCCGATTTCCCCCAGGGCGGCCTCATGGACGCCTCCGAATACGCCGGCGGCAACGGCCGCGTCAAGGTCCGCGCCCGCATCCGGGAGAAGGACAAACACCCCGGCGTTCTCGTCATCACCGAAATCCCCTTCGGCGCCACCACCGAATCGCTCATCGGCTCCATCGAGGAGGCCGCCCGCGCCGGCAAAGTTCCCGTCCGCGCCATCAGCGACTTCACCGCCGCCCAGCCCGAGATCGAACTCACCCTGTCCCCGGGCGCCGACCCCGGACAGGCCGTCCAGGCCCTTTACGCCTTCACCGACTGCGAGCAGTCCCTCGCCAGCCGCGTGATCGTCATCCGCGGGAACCGGCCCGCCGAAATGGATGTGCCGTCCGTCCTCAAGGCCAACACGCAACGGCTGCTCGACCTGCTCGACGCGGAACTCAAGCACCGCAAGCAGGAGCTGACGGAGTCCATTCACGCCAAGACCCTCGTCCAGCTCTTCGTGGAAAACCGGATTTACAAGAAAATCGAAACCTGCCCCACCTACGGCGAGGTGCAAAAGGCCGTGCGGGAAGGCCTGGCCCCCTTCCGCCCCCAGCTTCGGCGGGATGTCACCCTCGACGACGTCGAGATGCTGCTCGGCGTCCGCATCCGCCGCATCTCCCTGTTCGATATCCGGAAAAACCGCAAGGAGATCGACGACCTCGTGATCGAGCTTGCGCAGGTCGAGAAAAACATCGGCGCGCTGGTTCCCTACGCCATCCGTTACCTGCAGAATCTCGTCAAAACCTACGCTCCCGCCTATCCCCGCCGCACCGAATCGGCCGCTTTCGGAACCATCGAGGTGCGCGAGCTCACCGCCCGCGAGCTGGCGGTCAAGATCGACCGCGACAAAGGCTACCTCGGAACCGCCGTGGACGGCGACCTGCTGCTCGAATGTTCCTCCCTCGACAAACTCGTCGCCTTCTGGAAAGACGCCCGGTACAAGGTCTTCCCGCCCCCGGACAAGCTGTTCACCGACACGAACCTGCTCTTCTGCGGCAAGTACGACCGCGACCGCGTGCTGACGGCCGTCTATCGCTGGGAACAGATCACCTGGCTCAAGCGGTTCACGCTCGGCGGCGCCATCATGAACAAGGACTATCTCCTCGCGCCGCAGGGCGCGGAGGTGCTGTTCTTTTCGGCCGACGAGGTGACCGAGCTGTACGTGAAATACAAACCCGCCAAGGGCCAGAAGATCCATCAACAGATCTTCAAGCCCGGCGACGTGCTCGTGAAGGGCGTCCAGGCCCGCGGCAACCAGATGACCATGAAGGCCGTGGACCGCATCGCCGCCGGCCCCGCCAAGCCCCGCTGGTGGCAGGACGACGGCGGCGACGCCCCCAGGGGCGTGCTGTTCAACCTCTAGGCGGTCGGCGGATGCTGCCGCATGAGGCGGCGCACGAAATCGCCCAGCCGCTTGCGCTTCTTCATCCCGTCCGCATCCAGGCCCGTGTACTGCAGCAACCGGTGCGTCCCCCAGGCCACCACCCCCAGGCCGACCGCAAACAGGCTGTAGGCCACGGCCCAGTGCGTCCCGCGCGTCCAGTGCGAAAACTCGGACATGCCCCCGATGCTCGCGATGATGTTGAGCGGACCCAGCACCACGCTGATCACCGTCAGCCGCTTCATCAGCACGTTCAGGTTGTTGTTCACGATCGAGGCCCGCGCGTCCATCATGCCCGACAGAATGTTGGAGTAGATGTCCGCCTGCTTGCCGCACTGGTTGTTCTCGATCATCAGGTCGTCCAGGCTCTCCATCTGCTCGGCCGAGAAGCCCACCCGCACGCCGTTCGCCTTCAGTTTTTCGATCAGCGTGCCGTTGGAATGAATGGCGTTCAGGTAATAGACCAGGCTCTTTTCCAGGGCGAACAGGTGCAGCAACAGCTTGTTCTCCATCGCCTCGGTCAACTGGCGCTCGATCTCGTCCGTGAGCTGGTTGACGATCCGCAAATGCTCCAGAAAATGGAAGATGGCCCGGTACAGAATCCGCAAAAACACGTCCCCCGGCCCCTGGATCCGCATGAACACCCGCCCCTTGTCCACGATGATCGCATCCTCGGCCAGCACCACCACCAGTTTGTCCTTGAACAGAAAGGCGCCGATCGACGTCACCTTGAACAGGAAGTTATCCTTGGCGCTGTAATGCTTCGGCCGCTTCATGATCGCGGCCACGTGCTCCGGCTCGATCTCCAGCCGCGACAGTTCGTCCGGATCCAGCGAGGAGGCCAGGGTGTGCTCGTCGATCTTGAGCTGCTCCACCAGGTTGCGCCGCTCCGCCGCGTCCGGCGCCACGTAGATCAAGACGCTGGCCTGTTCCGGCACACAGTCCTGCAACTGGCCGTCGACAATCTTATAGGTGTATTTCAGCATGCGTGGACCCGATTGTTCCAAAGGCGGGCGGCTAAAAATGTCTGAAGAAAAAATGATCCGAAACGAGCCCGGTGTCAAAGCCTTTTTTCGAATTTATTGGAATAGGTTGTGGAACGTGCGCCGGTATGTCGAGCCGGTCATCCGGCAAACGCGCAGCGGGAGTCCGGTCGAGCGAGATTGTTGGCGCGTTTGCCCTGCGGGGGCCCTCTCCGTTCTTGCCTTCCCCACCGCTCCCGCGCTATCTTTTTGGTTTTCAAGGAGCCTCTCATGAGTCTGTCCGCGTCCACCGTCAACCTGCGCGCCATCGGCGCCGCCTTCGCCCTGCCCGGCCGCTTCCTCGAGGCCGCCCCCTACGGCAGCGGCCACATCAACGACACCTATGCGGCCGTTTACGAACAGAACGGCCGGACCGTCCGCTACATCCACCAGCGCATCAACGAGCGCATCTTCAAGCAGCCGCCGGTGATCATGGACAACATCGCCCGGGTGACCGCTCACCTCCGGCACAAGCTGGCCGGCCGCCACGCAGCCGATGCCGATCGCCGCACGCTCACCCTCATTCCGGCCGCCGACGGCAAGGCCTTCCACGTGGATGGAGAAGGCAAGTTCTGGCGCACCTACGTGTTCATCGAAGGCGCGAAAACCTACGATGTCATCACCGGCCTGGGCCAGGCCCGCCAGGCCGCCGCCGCCTTCGGCGCCTTCCAGGAAATGCTCCGCGACCTGCCCGGACCCCGGCTCGTGGAAACCATCCCGAACTTCCACCATACCCCCAGCCGCTTCGAGGCCCTCGAAAAGGCCATCGCGGCCGATGCCCACAACCGAGCCGCGTCCTGCAAGGCCGAAATCGACTTCTGCCTGGCCCGCAAACCCATGACCGGCGAACTGCTCCGCCTCCAGGCCGAGGGCCGGATTCCCGAACGGATCACCCACAACGACACCAAGATCAACAATGTCATGCTGGACGACAAGACCGGCGAAGGCATCTGCGTGATCGATCTCGACACCGTCATGCCCGGCCTGGCCCTCTACGATTTCGGCGACATGGTCCGCACCTGCACCAGTCCCGCCGCGGAGGACGAAAAAGATCTCTCCAAGGTTCATATGCGGCTTCCCGTGTTCAAGGAGCTGGTGGAAGGCTACCTCTCCACGGCCGGATCGTTCCTGACGCCAGCCGAACGGGAAAACCTTCCCTTTTCGGGAAAGTTGATCACCTTCGAGATCGGCATCCGGTTCCTGACCGACTACCTGTCCGGCGACGTCTATTTCAAAACCCACCGGGCCGGCCACAACCTCGATCGCTGCCGCACCCAGTTTGCCCTGACCGCCTCCATCGAGGCGCAGGAGGCGGCCATGGAACGACTGGTCGGGGCCGCCGGGTAAGTCCCGGAGAACCCCTTTTCATTCGCTTCCCCTGGAAAATTGTTTTATACTGCCACCCGAACCATCGAAAATCGGAGATTGCTCATGGACCTGTTCACCGCCATTCAAAATCGTCACAGCTATCGCGGCGAATACCTGCCCGAGCCCGTTCCCCGGGAACATTTGCGCCAGATCGTCCAGGCCGGCATCCAGGCGCCCTCCGGGTGCAACGCCCAGACCACCGGGTTCGTGATCGTGGACGACCCGGACACCGTGATCAAAATCCGGGAAATCGTGGCCCGCCCCTTCCTCGCCACGGCGCCCGCTTTCATTGTCTGCCTCATCGATCCCACGCCCGCCTACCGCGGCTGCTCGTTCGCGGCCGAGGATTGCGCCGCCGCGGTCGAGAACATGCTCCTCGCCATTACCGGGCTCGGCTATGCCAGCGTCTGGCTGGACGGGGTGTTGCGCACGCCCAAAATCAAAACCCGCATGGCCGAGCTGCTCAAGCTCCCCGCCAACCGCGAACTCCGCGTGTTGCTGCCGGTCGGAAAGCCCGCGTCGGCCCTGCCCCCCAAAGAGAAACTGCCCTTCGAACAGCGGGCCTGGTTCAACGCGTACGGCGGTTGAGGGAGCCCGCGCGAATCAGGGCATTTCGAGTTCCCGCGCGCGCATATATTCGAACGCCCGGCCGATCGCCCTGGTCTTTCGAATCGGCCGCGGAACGGTGACCAGCCACAAGGGCAGGCAGTTGAGACACACCGCGGGATCGCCCTCCGGATCCGTCCGCATGCGCCAGACCGTTCCGTCCTTCATCGCCACGTCCACATACGCGCTGCTGAACGGGCCCATCAAGCCCGCCACGCAGGCGGAGGCGGCCACGTCGTAGCGCTGGGCATAACAGCGTGTCACGGACGCCACGTCCGCATAATAGAGCTTGATGATCCGTCCGCCCTCCACCGCGTACCAGCCTTCGGCGTCCGCCCAGGCCCGCCGCCGCTCGTCAGGCGGGGTTTCCGGAGCCGTGGCCAGGGCGTTGAGCCGGGCGCACCGGTCGATGACCGGCACGGCCCGGTCCGCCGTCATCCCGTGCGGCCGCGGCAGCGTGACCGGCACGGTTCCGCACCCGCATGCCCCCGCCAGCAGCATCGTCCCGATCGCGATCCGCCGGCGTTGTGCCCATCGGCTTGTGCGCATGTCCGCTCCTCGTCGCGCCCGGCGTCAGGCCGGGGCGGGTTTTCCTGAAAATATAAGAAACGCCGCGATCACGATAAGCGCAAAACCGGCCGCGTGATTCCAGTGAAACTCTTCCTTCAGATAGAGAATGGAGAACGCCACGAACACCACCAGGGTGATGATCTCCTGGATGGTCTTGAGCTGGGCCGCGGAATAGGCGCCGTGGCCCAGCCGGTTGGCCGGCACCTGGAAACAGTATTCGAAAAACGCGATGCCCCAACTGGCCAGAATGACCAGCCACAACGCGGACGATTTGAACTTGAGATGGCCGTACCAGGCGAACGTCATGAACACGTTCGACACGGTCAGCAACACGATCGGCGCCCAGGTTTTGGTCACGGCACACGCTCCTTCGCCGGCTTCCGCCGGGCCTGAATGGATTTCACAGGTTCATCTGTCCCTGGATGGCGGCCGTCACCCCGTCGGGATCGGCCGCCTCCAGACGGTCCAGCACGCGCTCCCAGCGAACGGGGAAACTGCCTTCCGTGTCCCGCGGCCGGTAGCGGAACAGGGCGCGAAAGGCGCGGCGATGCCGCCGGTACTCCCCCTGAATGCGTCCGAACTCCAGCCGAAACGCCTGCGCGAACGCCTTGGCGAACGCGGCCGGATCCGGAACCCGGTCGAGGCGGCTGTTCACGGCCTCCGCGTAGGCCGCCGCGGCATCCTCGAACGGCGATTCGGTGTCGGCAAACGTGCCCGTGTGATCCGCCACGAAAAGCCGCGACGGCAGGCCCCTGAAATCGAAAACGACGATTTCGTCGCCCTGATCGAAAAGCACCTCGCCGTCGGACCGCTTGCAGCCCACGATCAGGTTGGGCGCCGCGGCCTCGCCCAGCAACCCGGCCAGCCGGATGGCGAAAACCGGATCGCGCAGACTGGCCAGCGACATCTTGTCGGTGGCGCGGCCGTCAATATAGTCCCGTTCGAAACAGGTGAGCCAATAGACCGCGCCGGTGGAGGCGGCAACGGGTCCGTCGTAGCGCTCCTGAATCCTCCGGGAAACCACGCGCGGGGGCAGGTTCATCCCGAGCTGGCGGCAGCCCAGCCGCCGGTCGAGCACATCGTCCACATAGGCTTCCGACTCCATCACGGCGGAAAAGAGATCCCGGCCCGCCTCCAGGAACTCGGGCACGCCCCGCTTTTGAACCCGCAGAATATGCACCACCGGGTCGGGCTGTCCCACCCGCTTGACCTGGGCCATGTAAACGTTGTGCCGCCGCTCACCGGCTTGAACCCGCTTCGACAGGGACCGGTTGATCCGGCCGATGTTGGCGTACTCGATGTCGCCATATTCGCGGATGTAATTGAGGATGAAGGAGCGGGCGCGCAGGTCGCACAGGCGCCGCAACTCGGGGTTCGCGGGCGCGCGGTCGAAGTCGTCGAACATGGAATCGAAAATCAACTCCCCCTCCTCGATCCGCCCGCCGGGCAGCCACTCGATCTGCAGGTAAAACTCGGGGCTGAGCCCCACGAGAATTTCCTCGCTGATGGCCTCGTCGCGCTGGCCGAGAAGCGCGGCGAACATGCGGTTCCGCCATTCGATATCGCCGGAATCGTCCTCCCGCAGCAGCGGCGGCACCGCCCGGTCAAAGCGGGCGGCCAGGCGGGCGTGGAGCGCGCGAAGGGCCGGGCCTTCCAGCGTCTCCAGGTCGAGCGGCGCGAAGTCCGCCTCGCCGAAATCGGATCCGGAAAGAAAGAAGTCGATCTCCGGGCTCCCCACGCGGTTGCGCCGGCGGCAATGGGTCTGGATTTCGAGCAGGGTCCGGCGCAGGGCTTCGTCGTCGAGCCGGGCCAGCTCGCGAAAGGTGGCGCAGGTCACGTACCGGGTGCCGGTCAGCCGGTTGTAATAATAGAGCGCGCCGCCGCCCAGCGCGAGGCGGGAGGAGCGGATCATCGCCTCCATGTCCTCCGCGGTCCGGGGCAGCGGATTCATCCGCCAGTTTTCCCCCCGCGCGCGCAACGCCTCGCGCACGGTCTGATCGCTGACGTAGAGAAACCGGATCCGATTCTTGGATGTCAGCTCCTGGAGCAGCTCGTCGGCGCGGAACGCCAGGGGCATGGCCTCCGGGTCCGGCCGGATGAGGATCGCCTCCGGCTCGAGAATGAGATCCACGGACTCGCTCCACTCGGCCTCCGCCTCCGCGGGCGTCAGCGCCGGCCGGCCGGCCGCCTGGCGGCGCCGGTTGAGTTCCTCCACCCAGAGCGCGCGCTGGGTGGCGTGAATGCCGGGCGTGGTCACCAGGCCCGGCGTGCGCAAAAACACCGTGGCGATGCGCGACTTGAGCCGCCCCTCGTCATTCTTGGCAAACGGATGATCGCCCAACCGAATCATGCGCCTTCCTTCGCGTCAGATGCGTCCGAAACGGCGGTGCAGCTCGTTAAACGACAGCCACACCATGGTGGGCCGGCCGTGCGGACAGGTGTACGGCATCTCCGCCGAGGCCAGATCCCGCACCAGTTTTTCGATTTCGTCCAGCGTCAGCTTGTCCCGCTGCTTGACCGCGCTTTTGCACGCGGCCTGCGCCACGCGCTCCTCGCTCCAGCGGGCCCGGTCCGCGCGCGCCCCGGCGGATTCGAGTTCCGAGACCAGGTCGGGCAGCAGGCGGGCCGCGGAGGCGGCCCCGAAAAGGGCCGGCAGCGCGTCCACCACCACCGTGTCGCCGCCGAATTCGGAGATGCCGAATCCCAGCCGCCGCAACAGATCGAGATGGCCGAGGCAGGGTTGCGCATAGGCGGGAGGCAGCGTTACGGTTTCGGGGGCCAGCAAGCCCTGGCTCTCCACGCGGCCCGCCGCCACCGCCCGGATGAACCGCTCGAACAGCACCCGCTCATGGGCCGCATGGGGATCGAGCAGCACAAGCCCGTCCTCCGTTTCCAGCACCACGTAAAGGGAACCGACCTGCCCCAGCACGCGGCACCAGGCCCAGGGGCTCGCCCCCCCGTCCGCCGTGGATGCGGCGGCGGCCGGGGGAGTGCCGCCGGCCCCCTCCGCCGGGACGGACGGCGCCCCGGCGGGCGGCGCAAAGGGCATCCGCGGATACCGAAAGGCGCGGGCCTCCGGCAGGTCGGAAATGGGCAGCGTGGCGGACGTGCGTTCGGTTGTGACGCCGGGTCGCGGATCGCCGCTCTCCGGAGGCGCCGCCAGCAAGGCGGCGCCGTCGTTCGCCAGGGCCCGGCGCAACGCCTCCACCACCGCATCGCGCGCCTCCGCGTGATCCCGGAAGCGCACCTCGCGCTTGGCGGGATGCACGTTGACGTCCACCCGGTCCGGCGGAAGCTCGAGAAACAGGAACACCACGGGATTCCGGTCGGAGGCGAGCAGCGTGTGATACCCGTCCCTCAGCGCCCGGGCCAGCGTGGGCGCCGTGGCGGGCCGGCCGTTGATGTAGAGATACTGCTCGCTCCGGTCGAGCCGCGCCACGGCGGGCACTCCCGCAAAGCCGGTGACGCGAACGCCGCCGGTCCGGTGCTCGACGGGCCGCAGGCCGGCCAGGTACTCGAGGCCGAAAAGATCGCGGATCCGGTCGGCCAGCGTGCCGCCGGCGGGAAGGGCATGGACGGTCCGGCCGTCGGCTTGGAGCGCCATGCAGACCCCGGGATGGCCGAGGGCCTGGGCGAGAAAGGCGAGGCGCAGATGGCCGGCTTCCGTTTCCGGAGCGCGGAGGAACTTGCGCCGGGCGGGCACATTGAAAAACAGATCCCGCACCTCGACGGACGTGCCCACGGGACAGCCGGTCTCGCGCACATCCTGCAGCTTGCCGCCGGCGATCGACAGTTCCGTTCCCGCCAGGGCGTCCGCCGGGCGGGTGACCAGGCGGAACCGCGACACCGAGGCGATGGCGGGCAGCGCCTCGCCGCGGAACCCGAGCGTGTCGATCCGGGCGATGTCCTCCGCCTCGCGGATCTTGCTGGTGGCGTGCCGCTCGACGGCCAGCAGGGCGTCGTCGCGATCCATCCCGCACCCGTCGTCCGAGACGGCGATCCGCTTGATGCCGCCGGCCTGGATCTCCACCTGGATCCGGGAGGCGCCGGCGTCGAGGGCGTTCTCCATCAGCTCCTTGAGCACCGACGCGGGGCGGTCCACCACCTCGCCCGCGGCGATCTGGTTGGCG
>CAZSUH010000005.1:6109-23013 GCA_964609905.1 uncultured Verrucomicrobiota bacterium | reverse complement strand
GGCAGTGCGCAGTTTGCTGGTGGCGTGGCGCAAAAAGGCAGTACGGGCGTCCTCGGGTGCCATGCCGCAACCGTTATCGGTCAGCCGCAGAAAGGTCATGCCACCGTCCCGGATCTCCAGAGTCACCTGGGAGGCACCGGCATCGATGGCATTCTCCAGCAGTTCCTTGGCCACGCTGGCGGGCCGATCCACCACCTCGCCGGCGGCGATCTGGTTGGCCACGAGATCGGGGAGAATATGGATGCGGCGGTCCGGCATGAATGACAAGCGCTCCGAACCCGGCCGCGGCCGTGCGACCGGGTTCTACATGCTGAGCACGGAAAGGTTTTCCAGTTTGTTCTTGGCGCACAGGTCCAGCAGTTGAACGAGCCGTTCATGCGGCGAGTCGGGCGCGCATTTGATCAGGATGGTCTGGGTTTTGCTGTACCCCGCGAGCTTGTTCAGCATGCGATCGAGCGACTCCAGGCCCATGGCCCGTTCGTTGATCGTGAACCCGTCCGAAAACACGCCGACCGTGACCATCTCGTCGATCTTCTCCTTCGGCGGCGGCGCGTTGGGATCGGGCGAAGGACGAAACACGTCCAGGTGGGCGATCACGTCCTCGAACTTCATGCTCACCAGGAAAAAGATAAGGAGTTGGAAGACGCAATCGATCATGGGCGTCATGTCCAGCTTGGCCTCTTCCTGCGCAACACGTCTTGACCGTCTCATGGGGTGGCCTTCCTACTTGGCATCCTGTTGAATGGCCGCGAACTGGACCCGCCAGAGGCCGACCTCCGAGCAGATGTCCATGACCCGCCGGATATCCGTGTGCGGCGTGGCTTTGTCGCCGCGGATCAATATGGGAATCCCGAAGCCCATCCGGTAAACGGATGACTTCAAGATCGTTTTGAGCAGACCGGGGCGCATAAAAGTGCCCCCGAGCGAGATGTTGCCCCGTTTGTCCACCTCGATGATCACGGTGCGGGGATCCTTCTCCTCGATGACGGGGCCATGAGGGGAACGGGCCAGCTTGATTTCCTCATTGACCTGGTCCTGGTCCATCTTGATCGTGACCAGGAAAAAGATCATGAGCTGGAACACCATATCGATCATGGGCGTCATGTCCATCGACATGTCGTCTCTGTTGAGCTTGGCCATGAGGCCGCCTCCTTCCGTGGGCGCGTGCGAAGGGTTACTCGGACACCACTTCCACGTTGCGCAGATCCTTGATCAGCTCCATGGTGTGGGCCTGCATGCGCAGGATGATCTTGTTGGCCTTGTTGCGCAGGATGTGGTAGACGGACATCACGGGAATCGTGATGCACAGGCCGGCGGCCGTCGTATACAGGGCCTGGCCGATGTTGAGGGCCAGCACGCCGGTTCCCGCTGCGCCGGAACCCATGATGGCGAGGTTGAAGAAGGCGTAGATCATGCCCTGCACGGTGCCGAGCAGACCCAGCATGGGGGAAATCGCCGCCACCAGCGTCAGGTACTGAATGCGCTGCATCATCTGCTCGCTTTCGAAGTCGGCGGAGATGGCGATCGCCTCCTGGATGACGTCAAACCCCTCCTCCACGTGGGAGAAGCCCGCGGTCAGGATGTTGGACATGGGGGAGGGATCGTTCTTGCAACTCTCGAGCGCCGTGGAAACGTCGCCCTGGCTCATGGCCTCCCGCACCTTGACCAGCAGGCCCTGGGGCATGACGCGGTCGACCCGGACCAGAATGATGGCGTCCACGATGAAGTAGATGCCCGCGAACAAGGCGGCCAGCAAGGCCAGCCAGAGAATTACGCCCATGGATCCGCTGCTCATGACAATGTCGATGAAGCCCGGCGACGTGGACGTGGCCGCCTCTTTCTCGCCCTCGGCCACCGTTTTGTCCAGTTCCATCTTGGGCGCCGCCGCGCCGCCGCCGTCCGCCGGAGCCGCCGCCACCGCCGCGCCGCCGCCGTCCGCCGGAGCCGCCGCCTCCTGCGCCTGCGCCGCGCCCAGCCAAACCGTGATTGCCGCCACCATCGCCGCTACCGCCATCCGTTTCTTCATGTTTCTCTCCTTGTCCGCTGAATCCGTTCTTTTTGAGGTAATCGTGTTCTCGGCCGTGGTCTTAACCGCCCGAAACTTGCTTCGCGTAGGGGCTGCTTGAGTAATTCTCCCGCAACGTTTTCTTGAGCTCGGCCGCGCGGGGATCACGCAATTCCTCCAGCAGCCGGGCGGCCTTGAACAGCGCTTCGGGCTGGACTTCCTTGACCTGCTCGTAAAGGATGACGGTGCGGAGATAATCCAGCAACGCCTCGTTTTTCTGCCCCTGCGCCGCATACATGTCGCCGCGCTTGAGCTGGGCCTGGGCGGCCGTATCGCGCCCCCCCGCGCCGATCGCTTTCTCCAGGTCGCTCTTAAGCGAAGCGAACTGTTCGGCGCTTTCGAGCGCGTCCCAATACCGGCGGCGGGTGGCCATTCCGATCTGTTCGGCGGGCATGCCGTCGATGATCGTCCTGTACGTGGAGACCGCCTTCTTGAAATCCTTCTTGCCCATGAACGCCTGGCCCAGCACATCGCGCGCGACGAACGACCACTCGAAGCCCTCATAGTCCGACACGATCTTCTCGAGCGGGGCGATGGCGGCGTCGGGCTTGCCGGCGTTGACCGCCGCGATGGCGGGGTCGAGTTCGGGGGGCCGGGGCACGATGGCGCGCTCCACGTTTCGGGCCGGAACGGGAACGGTTTCGTTGTTCATGCCCAGCACGATGTATTCGTCCGTGCTGGCCTTATACCGGATCGACTTGCTCTCGATGACCTGGCCGGTGTTTTTCATGATCAGTTGATCCGCCTGGGCCGCGGCCACGGCCGCCAGCAGGGCCGCCCCGACCAACGGCCAACCGGTTCCGATGCGTGTCTTCATGGCTGTTTCCTCGTGTTCCGAGCTGATGCTCATATCGTTTTCCCGTTTACTTTCGCGCCGGTCAGGGCGCGGGCGCCGTGGCGCCGGCCATGGCGAGGTTCTGCTGGGCCTTTTCACGCCACTGCCGGGCCTGCACCGCCAACCGTCCGCCGGGGAACTGCTGGAGATACAGCGTGGCGTCGTCCACCATGTCCTGGTACATCTTCCGCTCCGCCAGCATGGGCATGACGGCCTCGAACGCCTGTTCGATGATGGGACGCACCTGGGGATTCCCGTAATCGCCCAGCAGCACGAGCCGCTGGTAGGAGGCCACGGCGCCATCCGCCTCGCCCTGGAGAATCTGGATGCCGGCCAGTTCGAAATCGCGTTTCGCCCGCTCTTCGGGCTTGGACATCACGCGACTGGCGCGGTTCATCACGCGAATCGCGGCGCTCGTCAGGTCAAAGCGTTTCTTCTCGTCCACGGCCTGTTTCGCCAGCTCGGCATACGCCCGGCTGAGCAAAAACCCGGCGGACACCGTGAAGCCGGAACTGGGGTTGATCGTCATCATCGCCTCGAGATGCCGGGCCACGGCGGCGGAATCGCCCAGCGCGGCGGCGGTCTCGCCCGCGTAATACCGGATCGCCTCCTCGGTCGCCTTGTCGGGCTTGCCCGCCAGCGCCTGGTCGAAGGCGCGGGCGGCAATGTCCGGGACCTTCTGGTCCAGCATCACGCGGCCGGCCTGGTAAAACTGGGGCGCCGAAAACTTGCCGGGATTGGCGAACATCTCCTCGAACACCTTGACGGCCTGTTCCTTCTGCCCCATTTCCAGCAGGCTGGTGCCGCGCGCGAACACCGCGTTGCGGGCCTGCTCGGAATCGGGGAACTCGCGGGACAGGCGGTCGTAGGCCTGGGCCGCCTCTTCGTTGCGGTTCAGGATGAGCAGCAGCACGCCCATGTTGCTGAGCGCATTGGGCGCGAGGGTGGATTTCGGGAAGGCCTTCAGGAAGGCGGTGTAATCCTCGATCGCCTTGGCCTGGTGCGCCGGAATTTTATCGACCGGTTCGCGCAGCCGGGAGTAGCAGTAGGCTTTCCAGAACAGGGCCTGCTCCAGAATGGCCCGGTTGCCGGCCTTCTCCTCGGGCGTGGAGCCGTATTTCGACTCCTCGTCCGTCAGCCCCTTCACGAGCCTGTAATACTCGTTGATCGCCGGCACCAGCCGGTCCAGCTGCCGGTTGGCCTCCCCCAGGCGAAACCGCGCCGACGCCAGTTGGGGGCTGTACGACAGCTCGGCCACATACCGGGTCAGCGCCTCGGCGGCGTTGGTCCAGTCGTTCTGCTTGGTGCGGCAGGCGGCCAGGCGATTGAGGGAGGCCAGATAAACCGAGGCATTGGTGAACGCCGTCGTCACGTTTTCGTAATATCCGGCCGCCAGGTCGTAATTCCCCTTCTCCCACTGCCGCTCGCCGGCCTGGAAAAGCATGACGGCGGCCTGTTTATGATCGGGAAACCTCTCGAAATAGAGTTGGTTCAGCCAGGAGGCGGATTCGCTGTCGTTGATCTCCTCGGCGGTCCGCGTCAGGCGCACCAGCGCGGCGCCCGCTTCATCGCGGAACGCGGGCCGGGCTCCATACCGGTCGGTCAGCTCCTGGACCGCCACCTTCAGGAACAGCTTGTCCTGCAGGTTCAGGTAACTCTGGGCCAGTTCGCCCAGGGACTTGGCCGAGCCGGGTTGCTCGGGAAAGACGTTGAGCACCACCCGGTATTTGGCCGCCGCGCCCTTGAAGTCCTGCTGGGAAAAGAGCGCGCGGGCCTCCCGGAGCTGCGCCTCGATGACCGGAGCCAGATTGATCTCCGGCAGCTTGACCTTGAAGCCCAGCTCCTGGAGCTCGCGGGCCATGCGTTGCGAACGCGAGCCGGCCTCGGGCGCCCAGCTCGACTCGGGATATTTGGCGAACACGTTATACAGGTGGGTCAGCGCCTGGCTGAACGACTTGATCGCGTCCTCGCGCTTGTGCTCCGCCAGCAGGCTCCGGGCCTCCTCCTCGTAGAGCGAGCCCAGGATGTAGCGGCACTGGGCCATGGGGCTGAGCTTCAGGGGATACCCCTCCTTCTTGAGCGCCTCGTCCAATTCCTTGAGCATGGGCAGATAGGTGTTGATCGTGGACATGGCGCCGCGAGGATTGCCCTTGAGCTGCTCCATGTGCGCCAGGATCACCACCGACTGGCCGAACCAGAGGTCCAGCCCCTTCCATTGCACCAGCTCGCACAGCTTCTTGGCGCGGGCGAAATAGGCGTCCCGGTTCTTGCCGGTCTCCCCGCGGCCCACCTTGAGGTACAACTCCGCCATTTCCACCTGCAGGCGCCGCTCCACATCGGGCTCCGGCTTGGAGAGCAGCACGAACTCGTAGGCCGCCAGGGCTTCCTTGTCGTTGCCCGTCAACGTCATCATCTGGGAGTATTTATAGGCGGACTCCTGGTAAAACGTGGCGATCTCGGGTGGCGGCCCTTTCTGAAACTTGCCGAAAAAATCGCGATAAATGGTCCTCGCTTCATTCATCCTGCCCATGTAATACATCTGATCGCCCAGCGCCAGGAGCATGGCGTAGGAGTCCAGGCTGTCCGCCGGAAAGGTCTTGATCAACGCCTTGGCCTCATCGACCTTGCCCAGCGAGGTCAACGCTTCCACCCGCACGCGGGCGATGCGGCCCTTGGCGGCGGGATTGGCCTTCTCCAGGTTGTCCAGAATGCGGTTCGCGTAATCGGGGAACCGGTACCGGACCAGGCCGGAACAGAAATCCAGCTCGCGCTGCAACGCATCCGCCGTCTGGCTCCACGCCAGGGGAGAGGGCAGCGCCAACGCCAACGCCAGCCCCGCCAATGCCCATGCCCGTCCTGTTCCGCGTCGGCTCATCCTGCCTGCTCCTCCTCCGGCCGGCCCGGCGGCCGTCCGTGCTTCCGCTCCTCCCGCTTGGCCTGCTGGATTTTGCGCACCGCGCTGCGCGGAACCGCGAGGCGGCCGTCCGAAAACTCGATCACGTGCCCCTTGTCCACCAGCCAGCGCAACTGGGCCAGCAGGTCGTGGGCCGCCGGGGAATCCGGCGCTTCGCCCGGACGCAGCACCTCCAGCAACCGGCCCCGATCCTGGCCGGGATTCGCTTCCAGCGCCTGCAAAACCTCCTTAATCAGAGGAATCGCCGTCTCCGGATCCAGCGCCTGCGGGACAATGGCGGTGACGAAGTTGCCGCCTGTCGCGGTTTTGAAGGTGTGCAACCCCAAGTGCCGGAAGGCCAGCCGGAGCGTGATCGACAGGCGCAACGGAAACCGGTTCTCCCGGTGCCAGGCTTCCATGACGGCCCGGCGCAACCGCCGGTCCTCCAGCTCCCGCGAGACGGCGCCGGGCAGGGTGAACGTGGCGCCCGGCTTGACCACTTCGGCGGCATAATGCGCGAGAAAATGGTTCTCGACCTCCGTGAAACTCTCCAGCGGCGGTTGCTCCGGCGCGGCCACCACGCGGTAAACCGTCCGCTTCTTCATCTGTTCCTTCCACTGGTCCAGCAACGCCTGGTCATGCACGTTCTCGATGCGGCGCCGGTAGTCGTCCAGCGACAGATGCGAAAAGCGGGTCCGGTGCAACTCCATGACCCGGTCGTTATAGCTGTGGTAGTTGGGCGGCCCCAGCAGCTCGCCCGAATAGCCGCACCGGGCCACGCAGACAAAGGCGCCCTGCGGAGGCTCGACCGTCTGCTCCTCGCGGCGGTAAAAGGTTTCCAGGTGCCGGGCCATCACGTGGGCCGTCCCCTGGGCAAGATCCGCGAAAATCTGCTTGCACTCCCGGCACTGGCAGAGGGCAAGCGGGTCGGGTTCCGTCTCGCTCCCTCCGCCCGCGGCCGGATCCGCGGCCGCCAGCTTGAGCGTGAAGTAGTCCGGCTGGCTCAGGAAAAGGGAGGCCACGTCGAACAGCGAGAACGCGCGGCTCATCTTGGCGATCCGGCGGGCAATGGTGATCAGCCCGGACCGGTCGGGGATGAACGACACCTCCACCGGAATCAGCGGCGGCAGCGCCTCCGGCCGCGCGCCGCGCGGCGGTCCGCCGCGCTCCCGGTCGCCCGCCCAAGCCGGTTCCCGATCCCCCGCCGGGGGCGCCCCCGCGAAACGCTCCGGCTGCGGTCCGCGCGGCGGCCCGCCGCGCTCCTCCCGGCCGGGCCCCCTCCCGCCTCCTCCATCCCGGCGGCGGCGGTCGAATCGCTCCTTTTCACGGCCGTCCCACCGGTCGTCCGACCGGCGGGAATGACGCCCGCCTTCCCCTTCCGGTCGCGCAAAATCCCCTCCGTAGGGACTCGCTTCGGGCGGCTTCCGCGCCCAGGTGGGCACAAAATTCAGATCGAGGAGCACCTCGTTTTTCGTTTCATCGTTTTCCGGAGTCACGAAGCCGCCGTCCCTTCTGGTTTCAAATATGCGTTTGTACCATGCCGGCCACCGGAATTCAATCTCGATTCGGAAAAAAAAGAGCGCCCGCCAAAGCCGGCCCCCAACTGGCGCCCTTCTCTATTTTCCTCTTTTTCGTTGACAATCAATCACGCCGGTTTCTATAGTAGGCTCATCATTTGCGAGTTCGACTCTCGTTTGTCCTGTACGTTAAGGAGTCAGCATGGGTAAGTTGCTTCGCGTGCTCGTGGTTTTGCTTCTCCTGCTCGGTATCGCCGCCCTGGCGCTCGGGGTCATGCTCTTCCAAAAGCGGGAAACGCTCAAGGGCCACGTCCAGGACCTGGCCGAAAACGTGCTGTCCCTCTCCCGCCATGTCGAGGCCGAACAGGTCGATGACTTGACGCAGACCGACCTGCCCCGGATGGACAAGGTGGTGACCCGCGATCAACTGCTCGGCTACAGCCTGGATCCCCAGACCCGGCGGGCCGACACCAACTCGCCCATGGTGCAGATCATGGGGCAGCTCATCGGCAAGGCCAACATCCAGGCCAGCCGGCTGAACGATACGCGCCTCGCCTTGAGCCAGAAAATCCAGGAACTCGACGTCGCCACCAACAAAATCGCCGAGCTCGAGGCCACGATCGTCCGGCTGGAAGAGGAAAAGAAGCAACTCCAGGACCAGGTGGCCGCGCTCGAAAAAGAGCTGGCCGAACGGAAAGCCAAAATCGAAAGCCTGACCGTTTCCCTGGAAGAAGCCGCCAGCACGATCGACGACCAGAAGTCCCAGATCGCCAAACTCAAGGACGACCTTCTCGACAAGGACGATCAGCTCAAGCGGCTGGATGAAACGATTAAAAAGCTGGAGGAGAAGATCGCCCAGTATACCGGCGGCGGCGGGACGAGCAAGAATGTCGACATCAAGCCCGGCACCAAGGGCCAGATCATCCTCGTCAACACGCAGTGGAATTTCGCGGTCGTTTCCGTGAACGAAGGCACGCCCGTGGCCATGGGCGTTGAGCTCCTGGTGCAACGGGACGATCAGTTGGTCGGCAAAATCAAGGTCAGCGACTTGAACGACCAATACAAGCTCGCGATCTGCGATATTCTGCTCGACTGGAAACAGGCCGACCTGGAGGTGGGCGATTATGTCTTCTATTAAGATCTACGCCGTCCTGGCCATTCTGGCGACCCTCTGCTTCATCGCGCTGGTTGTTCTTCAGGCGCTCGAAATTCAGTTTTACAAACCCCTGGTCTGATATGAACCGTCGGTGTCCCGGTTCCTGGTTTTACGCCGGCCTGCTCGCCCTGGCGCTGGCCGCCTTGACCGGTTGCGTGTCCGGCAATCCGGACGATTCCGACATCCCGTGGAATGTGGGCTCGCCCAATGAGGGCGTCCCCACCCTGCCGGGCTTGAATCCGTAAGCCGGCGTTCAGGCGCCGATCAGAAACTCGGCAATCTGCACGGCGTTCAACGCCGCGCCTTTCCAGATGTTGTCGCCGCAGACGAACAGCGCCAGCCCATGCTCCACGCTCGGATCGCGGCGGAGGCGCCCCACGCGCACCTCGGCCTGGCCCGAGGCTTCGAGGGGCATCGGATAGACGGCGCGCTGCACGTCGTCCATCAGTTTCACGCCCGGCGCGCGGGACAGAATGTCGCGGGCCTGCTCCACGGAAATCGGCTTTGCGAACTCCACGAACAGCGCCTCGGCATGCGCGTTGAAAACCGGCACCCGGACGCAGGTCGTGCAGACGCGGATCGAGGGATCGCCCAGGATCTTCCACGTCTCCCGGCGCATCTTGGCCTCCTCGGTGGTCTCCCCTGAATCGTCTTTCACGCTGCCGATCTGGGGCAGCACGTTGAAGGCGATCGGATGGGGATACTGCTCCGGTTTGGGCATCGGCCGATCGGCGGCCCAGGCCCGGACCTGCGCGTCCAGCTCCCGGATGGCCGGCGCGCCGGTGCCGGAGACCGCCTGGTAGGTGGCCGCCGTGAACCGGCGGATGACGGCGGCTTTGTGGAGCGGGGCCAGCGCCATCAGCGCCACGATCGTGCTGCAGTTGGGATTCGAAATGAACCCCTGGTGCCCCCGGAGCGCC
This sequence comes from uncultured Verrucomicrobiota bacterium, assembly GCA_964609905.1. Lineage (GTDB taxonomy): Bacteria > Verrucomicrobiota > Kiritimatiellia > CAIKKV01 > CAIKKV01 > CAZSUH01. The sequence continues at coordinate 13,627 of CAZSUH010000005.1, read as the reverse complement.
TCGGGATTGATCTCCGGCACCACCAGGGGAACGCGGGGATCCATGCGGAAATCGTCGCCGTTGTCGATCACCACGCACCCGCGCTTGACCGCCTCCCAGCCCAGCATCTGGGACGCCCCCTTGGAACCCTCGGTGCCCGCAAAAAAGGCGAAATCCATCCCCGCGAACGCCTCCGGCGACGCAACCTTGACCGGATAATCCACGCCGTCGATGACTTCCGTGCGTTCGGAGCGCGCCAGGATAGTGAGGCTCTTGACCGGAAAACGGCGCTTTTTCAGGAGACGGACCATTTCGGTTCCGACCGCCCCGATGCCGACGACACACACGTTGTAAGTTTTCATGACCGCCCTTCTTTCACGATTGGGCGCAAAGTTTACGGAAATCCCCAATCCGTCGCAACTGTTTTGAACAGGTTGATTTTGAAGTCGCCATTTCCGCCCGTTTCCGGTATATGTCTTTCCATCGCACGGAAACCCCGGAACGGGCCCCGCCCGTTCCTTTCAGGAGATCCCCATGATCCGGGTCGGCATCATCGGCCTCGACACCAGCCACAGCATCGAACTGGTCCGGCGCATGCAAGCGCCCGATTGTCCGGAAGCGGAGCGGGTGCCCGGCTACCGCGCCGTCACCTGCCTTCGGTTTGAAACTCCGTTCCAGAACCAGGCGGGGCTTGACCAGCGCCAGCGGCAGCTCGAGGCCTGGGGCGTCTCCGTCACCACATCGTTCGAGGCGGCCGCCGCCGGTTGCGACGCGTATCTCCTCACCATCAACGACGGCAGCTTCCACCTTGACTATTTCCGCAAAGTGGCCGCCCTCGGCAAGCCGGTCTTCGTGGACAAACCGTTTGCCACGACGCTGGAGGACGCCCGCGACATCATCCGCCTGGCCCGGAAACACCACACTCGCGCCTGCTCCGGCTCGTCGCTTCCCTTTAATCCCGCCCTGGCCGACGCGCTGGCGCCGTTCGCCGGCGTTCATCTCGCCCACGTCTACGGCGAGTTGGGCCAGGCGCCCGCCGGCGACTCCCTTGTCTGGTACGGCGTCCACACCTTCGAAACCCTCCAGCGGATCATGGGACCGGGCGCCCGGTCCGTCTTCGCCCGCGAGAGCGAGGCCGAAACGCTGGCCATGATCGATTACGGGGCGGGCCGCCAGGGTGTGGTGGAATGCGTGCCGGGCAGCTACTTCTACGGCGGCCGCGCGCATGGAAAAGACCGGGACGGCAAGCCCTTGATGAAAGCCTTCACCCTGCCTTCCAGTTATGCCGCCCTCCTGCGGGTTCTGCGCCCCTTCTTCGAGGGCGGGCCCGCGCCCGTTTCCCTTGAAACCTCCTTCGAGGGGCTGGCCATGATGATCGCCGCCCGGCGGTCCATCCAAACCGGACAGCCCGAACCCGTCGCACCGCCACCGGAATAACCGCATGACACGCATCGCCTGCCTGCTGGGACTGGCGCTTCCGCTTCTCGCCGCCGCGGAGGATCCCCTCGCCGGCCCGATCCGCTTCCCGCCGCGCCCCCGCCTGCTGTACACCCCCGCCTCGCTTCAGGCGTTCCGCGCCGATCCCGCCCGCGCCCCGGAACGAACCCGCCTCGTCCAACAAGCCGACCGCCTCAAGGACGAGGGCCTGACCATCCCCGACAAGGAAGGCAACTGGTACTTTTACTACGCCTGCCCGGAGGACGGCTCCAGCCTGAAGGCGGAAGCCGAATACCGGCATGTGTGCCCGGTCTGCAAGCGGGTTCTCACCGACGAACGCACCGCGGCATCCTATCGCACCATCCTCTACCGCCGGCTCGAAGGCCAACTCAAAATCCTGGCCCAGGCCTATGCCCTGACGGACAACCCCGCCTACGCGGAGCCCGTCCGCGACGCCATGCTCAAAATGGCCCGCGCCTGGCCCACCTTCACCCGGCACGACCGGTGGGGCCGGTCCGGCCTGCTGGCCGTCGTCGGCGGGCGCCGTTTCGGCCAGCTCCTCGACGAGGCCAACAGCCTCATCCAATTGGCCGAATCGTGGGACCTGATCGCGGACGCCCCGTGCCTCGCGGCCGAGGATCGCGCGCTCATCGAGAAGCAACTCTTCCGCATGCCCGTCGGGGAAATCGACAAATACGAATTTTTTGTCGGCTCCCGCAACAACCACCAGGCCTGGTTCAACGCGGCCAAGGCGGTCACGGGCCTCGTGCTGGGCGATGAGGCGCTCCTCCGCCTCGCGTTCCTGGGCAAGGCCGGCCTGCTCTGGCAATTGGACGCCTCGGTGACCCAGGACGGCCTCTGGTACGAGGGCACCATGGCCTACCATTTCTACGCCGTGCAGGCGATCGTGCGCACCCTGGAGGCGGCCGACCGCGTCGGCTGGAATTTTTCGGACCACACCCGGTTGAAATCGCTGTGGCTGGGCCCGCTCCAGATGGCCTATCCCAACGGACAATGCCCCGTCTTCCACGACAGCGACCCCGCCCGCCTGGACCAGTACAAAAACCTGTTCGAGTGGGGCGCCGGCTATTTTCACGAGCCAAGCCTGACCCAGGGCTCGCCCGCCGGTCTGGCCAGCACCAACCTCGCGGGCATCGGCGTCGCCGTGCTGCGGCGCGGCGCCGGCGCCGCCGCCTCCTGCCTCATGCTCGATTACGGCCTTCACGGCGACCACCACGGCCACCCCGACAAACTCAACGTCGTGCTCTACGCCCTGGGCCGCGAACTGCTCCTCGACCCGGGCCGCATCTCCTACCGCGTTCCCGAATACCAATCCTGGTGCCGCACCACCGTGGCCCACAACACCGTGGTCGTGGACGCCCGCGACCAGCGCCCCGACACGGGACAACTGCTCTTTTTCGCCGACACCCCCGCCGCCGCCGGCGCGCTCGCCATCAGCCAGGGCGCCTATCCCGGCGCCACCCTCCGCCGCTTCGTCGTCCTCGCCGACGACCTGCTCATCGACGCCTTTTCCGTCCGCGACGCCTCGCTCAGGCGGATCGATTGGATCGTTCACGGGCGCGGCGCGCTCGCCTCGCCCCCCGAACTCCGCATCCGCCTCAAACCGCTCGGGGAAAAAGACGGCTACCTTCACCTGACCGGCCTCAAGGACGGTGTCTGCACCAATCCGCCCGTGCCGTTCACGTTTACGCTCGAAGACGGGTCGTTCTGGCGCCTCTGGGGCGTCAACACCGATTTCCGCACCCGCGTCGTCACCGGCGCCGGCATCGGCTACCGCACGAACGACGCCGTGCCCTTCGTGCTGCAGCGCCGCGAGGCGGAACACACCCTCTTTCTAAGCGTGTTCGACCTCTCCGGCCGCGGCGCAATCGCCTCCGCCGCGCCCGTGCCCGTCCTGCAAAACGGCAAGCCCGTGCCGGAAACCGAGGCCTGCGCGGTGCGGATCGCCAGCACAAACGGGACCCGCCTGGTCGCCCTCGACCTGGATGCCGGCTCGCCCCGCTCCCTGACCGTCGAGGGCCAATCGTTCTCCCGCTGGCTGATTTCGGAAGAATCCGAAAAGTAACAATTGCGCATCGTTCCCGCGAATCCTATAGTATCACACATGTTCAGCGGATGCTCGTTTTTGCGTGTGGAAGGGAAGCGCCGGATGATATCCCGTTCGATTCTGACAGCGCCGGTCTGGCTGGGCCTGGGATTGATCGTGTTCGCCGGTTGCTCCAAGCCGGAACCCCCCGCGCCGGCGCTGCCGGAACAGCCCGTGGCCCCGCCGCCGGCGGCCGTCGCCGCGCCCGAGATTCCGGACGTGGACACAGTCTCGGAGGAACAGGCCAAGTCGAACGCGCTGTTCGCCGAATATAGGAAGCAGCTTCAGGCGGGCGACCTGATCCAGGCGCACGCCAATCTTTCCGCGTTGAAGAACAGTCTCCGCGGCGAGATTCTGGACGATCCCTTCTGGACGGAAAAACTGCCCGACGCCGACCGTCTGACGCTGCTGGTGGCCACGCTCTGTTCCGCCTGCGCGGACGGCGCCTGTCCCGATTGTCTCGGCCACGGCGCCTGCCCGACATGCGAGGGCAGCGGTCTCTGCACCGCCTGCAAGGGAACCGGCGGCGAGCTCAAGCCATGCGTCACATGCCTCTGCGCGACCTGCGGGGGAACCCGGGTCTGCGCGGTCTGCAAAGGGCGGCGGTTTTCCGCCTGCTCCACCTGTGGCGGCTCGGGGGTTGGGCAGACGGAAAAGAAATTCGAACCGTGTCCCTCCTGCGGGGGCCTGGGTTACAAGGAAGGCCTGAAAGGGCCAAACGGAACCGGGTACCGCATGAAGTGCATCCGCTGCAACGGCGCCAAGGGCGTGTTCAGCACCATCAAGCATCCCTGCGCCGCGTGCAAGGGCTCAGGCCGCCAGGCGTGCGGCGCCTGCCGGGCGTCCGGCGTCTGCGGCGCCTGCCGGGGATTGGGCCGCAAGTCCGATTGCCCCATTTGCCACGGCCAGGGCCGCTATCTGGATCCCTGCCCCGCCTGTAACGGCGCCAAAACCTGCTCCACCTGCCATGGCGCCAAAACGTGCGGTGCCTGCGGCGGCCGGGGCGTCTGCCGCGAGTGCCTGGGGAAAAACGCCGTCATCCGCTACCGCCTGCCCATCGACCGCGGCTGGCTCGTCGATCCCGCGGCCCGCCTCCTCCGCGCCGGCCCGGACAAACCCGTGGCGGAACCCCTGACCGGGACCGCCGCCGCCCTGACCGTCAAGGGCCGGACCGTGTCGGCCGATGTGCCGGACCGAAGCCTGCTCTGGATCGCGCCGCCCGAAGAGTTGCGGCAGATCCGGATGATCTTCAAGCCCGGCCCCTGATCAGCCCCGTTTCAGAGCCAGCTCGTGGGCTTCGGCATAAAACCGGCCCAGGTGGCCCCAGTCGAACTGCCCGGACAGGCTTTCCACGTCGTTGCGCAGCGCGATCCGGTCCCGGCGGTTCAACCGTACGAAATCCAGGCATCCATTGGTCAGTTCCTGAGCGGCGCTGTCAAAGGAATTCTGGCGGCGGTGGATGATCTGAACCCCTCCCTTGCGGCCGCCTGTCAGCTCCCGCTGCGCGTAGGTGCCGAAGCCCGCCAGATCGCTCGTGACCGCGGGCACGCCGAGCGCCATGGCCTCGAGCGGCGCATACCCCCAGGGTTCGTAATAGCTCGGGAAAAGCCCCAGGTGGCAGCCCCGCACGAACTGGTCGTAGTCCAGGCCGAACAGGGGCGAGGTGCTGGAGATGAAGTCGGGATGATAGACGAGCTTGACGGGATCCTCGGCCCGGTTGAACATTCCGCAGGCCCGGATCTTGTTGAGCACCTCGTCGGTCGCGTCGTCTTCCAGGTCATGGGTCACCACCGCGGGCAGACGCGGGGTTTTCCAGGCCAGCAGCGTGCGGCGCAGCCGCAGCCGCCAATATTCGTCCACCAGCTCGTCCAGCCGCGGCCACTCCCCCTGCGCCGACGCCACGAACAGCCGCTCGCCCACCTGGTTCTGGATCGCCTCGCAGGTGCTGTGGATCTCCTTCAACACAGCCTGCTTCTGCAACACCTCGGGATTGATCGACCGGCAGGGCCGGCGGGTGACGATGAAACAGACCACCGTCTGCCCCCCGCCCTCCGTCTTCATCCGCGCGTTCAGCCGCGCCATGGCGTCCAGCGTCAGGTCGAAGCCCTTGTTGATGTATTCGTACCGGCCGGAGGTGAAAAAATAGAGGGTTTTGTCCAGGTCGAAGGTGTAGGAGGGGAAAAAGTGACCCATGACAAATTGGTGAATCTTCTCCTTGTACAGCCGGTGCAGGTTCTGGAATTCGTGCACGGCCGCGAACCGCTGGATGTTCAGGCCGTTGGGCAGCACGAGGTCGGGCTTGCGCCCCAGCAGGTGCTCGCACTCGAAGGCGGTGATGTCGCTCACCGTCGTGAACACATGGGCGCCATGCGCGGCCGCCCGCTCCAGGAGCACCTGCGGTTCCACCCGGAACCGCCGGGCGTCCCCCCGCCAGTCCACGAACGGCACATGATCGTAAAAGCCGGGATCGTGCATGGCCAGATACCGGCCCAGCAGCGTGGCGTGCGTGGTAAACACCACGGCCACCGGCACCCGCTCGCGCCGGAGTTCGGGAATCGCCGCGCCGCCCATCCATTCGTGAAAATGGCCGATGATCCGCCGGCCGCCCGCCGCCGCGGCCAGGGCCTTGAAAAACAGGCCCGCGAGAAAACCGAACGCCACCGCCTGCCGCGCCAGCGGCTCCGCGCCCAGCATGCCGATGTGGTGATGTTCCCATAAAAGGTACTCAATCTCGCCCTGCCGGTCCGCCACGCTCGCCGGGTCCAGCAGCACGACGTGCGGCCGGCCCGTGACCAGCCATGCGCCCGCCTTCACCCCGAACCCCCGCGCCTGGAGCTCCCGGACCGCGTCCCCCAGCGCGCCGCCCAGCTTGGCCTCCTCGAACTCCACCGGGGAGAGTTGCGGATTCCAGGGGCCCACCAGGCAATACCGGCGGCCCCACGCCTTGACCATGGCCGGCGCCTTGGACCGCAGCACGGTGTAAATCCCCCCCACCTGCTGGCAAACCTCCCACGAGACTTCGCACAGCAAGGGCTCGGCGCTTTCGCCCCCCGCCCGCTTTGTCGCTTCCACGTCCATCTCCTTCCTTCCCGCCGGCCAGCCGGTTTCCACTTTTTCACTATACACGTTCCGAACGAGCGTGATAAGCTTAAATATATTATCCATCTTCAGCCATCACAAAGGGCTTATGAACACCAATTCACCCCATGCCTGCCCCGAATTCAGCCGGTACCTGGAGGAGTTCCGCCGCCGCCTCCGCCAGGCCCTGGACGAAAACAAGTGGTACCTCAGCGAACGCACGGGCCGCGATGTCGGCGAACAGGCCGCCACCCAGGACTTCCTCCAGAACCATTTCGACCGCTTCGCCGAAGAGGTCCGCACCCGGTTCTGCGAACACGAGTGCGCGCGCCAGAAGCAGTGCCCCCTCTCGCTGTTCATCCGTTCCCTGCCCCCCTCCGCTCAAACCCTGGCCCGGCACCGGGAAAAAACGAGCACGCGGCCGGCCGCCGCGCCGGAACCGGCCCTGGCAAAGGAAGACTCATGATCTACAATCGCTGCGGACGGAGCGGCCTCAAGCTCCCCGCCCTCTCCCTCGGCCTCTGGCACAACTTCGGCGGCGCCGACCCCTTCGAAAACGGGCGCGCCATGATCCGCACGGCTTTCGATCTCGGCATCACCCACTTCGACCTCGCCAACAACTACGGCCCCCCTCCCGGCTCCGCCGAGGAAACCTTCGGCCGCATCCTGAAAAAGGATTTCACCGGAAAACGCGACGAACTGGTGATCTCCACCAAGGCCGGCTGGAAAATGTGGGACGGCCCCTACGGGGACTGGGGCTCCCGCAAATACCTGGTCGCCAGCCTCGACCAGAGCCTCCAACGGCTCGGTATCGATTACGTGGACATCTTCTACCACCACCGCCCCGATCCGGAAACGCCCATCGAGGAAACCCTGGGCGCGCTCGACCATATCGTCCGCTCAGGCAAGGCCCTCTA
>CAZSUH010000005.1:0-6099 GCA_964609905.1 uncultured Verrucomicrobiota bacterium | reverse complement strand
GCATCTCCTCCTACACGCCCGACGAGACCCGCCGCGCCGCCACCGTCCTCCGCGCCCTCGGCACCCCCCTCCTCATCCACCAGCCCCGGTACAGCCTCTTTAACCGCGGGGTCGAGGACGGCCTGCTCGACGCCTGCGACGCCGAGGGCGTCGGCGTCATCGCCTTCTGCCCCCTCGCCCAGGGCCTGCTCACCAATCGCTACCTCGCGGGAATCCCCGAGGGTTCCCGCGCCGGCAAGCCCGACACCTTCCTCAAGAAGGAGAATGTCACGGAGGCGCTCCTCGCCAAGGCGCGCGCGCTCGACGCCATCGCCAGGGCCCGCGGCCAGTCCCTCGCGCAAATGGCGCTCTCCTGGGTGCTGCGCCGCGCCACCGTGACGTCCGCGCTCATGGGGGCCAGCCGCCCCGGCCAGATCGAGGAAAACGTCAAGGCCCTCCAGTCCGCGCCGCTCACCGAGGCGGAACTCCAGGCCATCGACAAGGCGTGCAAGTAAACAATAGGTCCTATAAATTTTATAGGTTCTATTTTGAAAACCAATTCGGAGTCACTCATGCAAAATGCCATTCCCCTCTGGCCCGACGGCCACATCCCCACCCCCGACGGCGTCACCCCGCCCCGGGAGACGCCCCGTCTTGAGCTCTATCCGGTGTCCGGCGGCAAACCGACCGGCTGGGTGGCTGTCTGCCCGGGCGGCGGCTATGGCGGCCGCGCTCCGCACGAGGCCGAACCCATCGCCCGCATGTTGAACGCGGCCGGCATCTCGGCCGGCGTCGTCCATTACCGCGTCTCCCCCCATCGCGGGCCCGTTCCCCAGATGGACGCCATGCGCGCCATCCGGTTCGCCCGCGCCCACGCCGCCGCCTGGAACATCCTCCCGGACAAAATCGGCATCCTCGGCTTTTCCGCCGGCGGCCATCTCGCCGCCAGCGTGGCCGTCCACGCCGATCACGGCGACGCCGGCAGCGCCGACCCCGTGGCGCGCCTCTCCGCCCGGCCCGATGCCGCGATCCTCTGTTATCCCGTGATCAGCTTCGGCGAGTGGGGGCACCGGGGTTCGAGGAACAACCTGCTCGGGCCCATGCCCACAGCCGCCCAGATGGAACAATTCAGCCTGGAAAAACAGGTCGATTCCGCCACGCCGCCCACGTTCCTCTGGCACACGGCGGACGATGCCGGCGTGCCCGTGCAGAATTCGCTCCTCTTCGCGCAGGCGCTGGCCTCGCACCGGATCCCCTTCGAACTGCATGTGTTCCCGAAAGGCGCCCACGGGCTGGGACTGGCCACGGACGACCCGATCGTCGGCCAATGGCCCGCGCTGTGCGTCAAATGGCTGAAAAGCCGCGGTTTTTAAAAGGAGCCCGTCATGAAAAAGTCAACCGCACCCGTCCCCGCGCTCGCGATCGAGGGCGGCCCCAGGGCCGTCGTCCATCCGTTCGGCACGGGCAACCGCTTCGCCGGCAATGAAGGGAAGTATCTCAAGGCCGCACTCGAGCAGAACTCCCTGTTTTACGGCTTCGGCACGTTCGTCAAAAAGGCCTGCGAAAAAATGAAGGCCTACACCGGCATGCCCTATATCGTGCCCTGTTCCAGCGGATCCGCCGCCATCCATCTCGGCCTGATCGCCGCCGGGATCGGGCCGGGCGACGAGGTGATCTGCACGCCCAACACCGACTCGGGCTCGGTCCTGGGCATCATCGAAGAGGGCGCCGTGCCCGTTTTCTGCGACACCGACGTCACGCTCCAGCCGACCGTCAAGACCGTCAAGGCCCGCCTCACCCGCCGCACCAAGGCCGTGGTCGTCGTCCATCTCGCCGGATATCCCGCGCCCGTGGACGCCATCGTCCGGCTCTGCAACCGGCACGGCATCGGCGTGGTGGAGGATTGCGCCCAATCCTGGGGCGCCCGACTGAACGGCCGCCTGGTCGGCACCTTCGGCCTGGCCGGCGCCTATTCCGCCAACGACTTCAAGCACATCTCCGTGGGCGACGGCGGCTTCGTCGCGCTGCGCGACGCCGCGCTCTATCGCCGCGTCGCCAACTATTCCGACAAGTTCTATGACCGGCTCTTCGATCACAGCTGGGCCGGCCGCCATCACGGCCTGAACTACCGCATGGGCGAGCTGCAAGGCGCCGTGGCCCTGGCCCAGCTCGAGCAGGTCCGGTCCATCACGGCGCATCACCACCGGCTCGGCACGCTGTTTGAACGCCTCCTCCGGGACCTGCCCGGATGCGGGCTGGTTCCCGTCCTCCCCGGCGGATACGGCACCTATTGGTGGACCATCCTCCGGATCGATCCGCGCCGCCTGACCGCCGGCCGGGACCGGATTCTGAAGGCGCTTCAGGCCGAAGGCGTTCCCGCGGACACCTATGGGAAGTACGATCTCATCCAGAAGCCGGTGTTCCAGACGCGCCTGGCCCGGCCCTGGATGAAAGGCGCCACACGCTTCTATCCGTTTATCCAGCCCGACGGCCGCTCCTATACCTACGGCTACGACAGCGTGCCCGTCCACAAGAAGCTGCTGGATACGGCGATCATGATCCGCTGCTTCAAACGGTTCTATACCGAGCAGAACGTGCGCGAAACGGCCGCGGGCATTCGCAAGGTGTTCACGGCATTCGGCCGCTCAACGGCGGTCCGGAAGGCCCGGTAAATCCGGCACGGGCCGCGGAGGCCGGCCGCGGCCGGCATTCAGCGGCCTTGCTCCACCAGCCCGGTTTCATTAATGATGGCGGCTTCCTGATACTGGTCGTAATCGGTGTTGATCGCCCAAAGGTCATGGCGCTTGCCGTCCGCGATGTTCTCGGCCGCCAGCAGCCCCATCAGGATGCTGTGATCCTGGTTGTTGTATTTGTAGGCCCCGTAACGGCCGATCGGCGAGAGGCCGCCAATGGTTTTCAGCCAGTCCTGAACCGGATTCAGGTGCGTTTTGTAGCCGCGATGATAGACCGGATAGCTGCGATGCAGGCGCATGACCGACGCATCCAGCACGCGGGCGCCCTGGATCAGACCGGTGCGCGCGATCTCGTCAACACCCGTGCGCGTGTGCTGCTCGTCGCTCCAGGACCAGGCCGCATCGTCGTCGTTACACCAGTATTCGAGCGCCAGAATACTGTTCCGCTTCCCGTTCCGGATCGAGGGCGCCCAATTGGCGAAATTGGTGATGCGCCCGGTCCTCAGGCTGTTCTCGTGAACATAAAGCCAGTTGTCGGGAAACAGGGCGTCGCCTTCGACATGAAGAAAAACAAGAACGGTGTTCCGGTAACTCAAGGCGTTCAGATGCGTTTGAATCGCCGGCGGGATTTCCGGGATGCTTTCGACCATCCCGGTCAACGGCATGGTGGAGACCACATGATCGAAATATCGCCGTTCCCCGTTTTCAAGAAGGAGGCCGCGGCAAACCGCGTCTTGCACGAGCACCCCGTTTACAGGGGAGTTCAGATGAACCCGTCCGCCGTGATCGATGATCCGGGCCCGCATTCTCTCGTAAATCATGCCCGTCCCCTCCAGGGGATAGGCGAAGCTGTTGACGAGCGTCTTGTGCTTGCCACCGCCGCCGCCGAACAGGGCGTCTTTCACCGCCTCGAACAGCGAGAGGCCCTTGATGCGCTGGGCGGCAAAGTCGGAATCGAGCAAGGAGGTGGGAATGCCCCAGAGTTTTTCGGTATACGTCTTGAAAAATATCCTGAACAGGCGGCTCCCGAACCGGGACGTCACCCAACTTTCAAAGGTGTCGTCCCGGGGCGCCGGCGCCAGGCGCGCCCCCAGATAACTGAACACGCAACGGCACGCTTCCAGGCAACCCAGATTCGCCAGGGCGTTCATGGCCTTGAGCGGGTAGACAAAAAGACGGCCCCGGTAGAAAATCCGCGTCAGCCGATTGAGCATGACGTAGTCCCGCCCGGCGACTTCCAGCCAAAGCCGATTGACCCGCTTATCGCTTGAGAAAAAGCGATGCGGGCCGAGATCCACGGTCTGCCCCCACAACTCGATCGAACGCGCCATGCCGCCGACGCAGGGCGCAGACTCAAAAACCTCGACGTCGATCTGCCGCTTGGCCAGTTCGTACGCGCAGGTCAGGCCGGCGGGTCCGGCGCCGATGATGCCGACTTTCATCGCAGGTCCTTATTTCCCCATATAATGCACCCCGGACACGGTTTTCCCGCCGTCTTCCGAGTCCACCTGAAAGCAGTTGAAGAAAATAAAGGTCGTCGTTCGGCCGGCCTTGAGCGTGGCGCTGGGTTTCCCGAGCGCCTCGGTCATCTGCTCGATGGTCCGGCCTTTGAAGGTGCGGGGATTGTTCGGATCAATGCCCGCGTCCGCCAGCAGATCGGCCACCTTTTCCATGTCGGTCGCGGGAATACCCGTCTCCTCCACCGCTTCCGGAACGGCGGAGCCCGTCACGCGTGTCATGGCGCCGTCGCCTTCCCCATCCGGCCACCGAATCATGGAAAAGCCGCCCGCCGCGCTGGCGACCAGCGCTCCGACGATCAGGGCCGCGCCCAGCAGGAACAGCAGAAACGGCGCCTTCGCGGTTTTCCAATGCGTGATGGCGTACACGAGGTTGGCGATCGGCAGCAACAGCACGGCAAGCCCCCAGCCCACGCTCGTGTGAAAGGCGCGCACCAGCAGCCAGATGCTCCCCGCCGTGAATACCAGCACACCCAATCCCATGAGGAGAAACGCCATTACCATCATCGATCCGCCTGTCTCGGCCGTCATGACTGACCCCCCTGTTCATGCGTAATTTCACGGTGCATGCACACAAACACTGTACGCCGTCGCCGCCTGCGGATTCAAGACATTCCTGCCCCCGCTCCGTATCCGCATTTGCGCTCCGTCCGTTTTTCCCTTATAGTAGCGGATTCAAAAAGCAAGGTGTGATATGGCCATTTATCCGTTCTCCTCCATCGAGCCCAAGTGGCGGCAATACTGGCTCGCCCACAAGACCTTCCGCACCCCCGATCAACCCGATCCGGCCAAGCCCAAGGTCTATGTCCTTGACATGTTTCCCTACCCCAGCGGCGCCGGCCTCCACGTCGGCCACCCCGAAGGCTATACCGCCACCGACATCGTCTGCCGCTATAAACGGATGCGCGGCTTCAACGTCCTGCACCCCATGGGCTGGGACGCGTTCGGCCTGCCCGCCGAGCAATATGCCATTAAAACCGGCACCCACCCCCGCGAAACCACGGAAAAGAACATCTCCACCTTCCGCCGCCAGCTCCAGATGCTCGGCTTTTCCTACGACTGGGACCGCGAAATCGCGACCACCGACGAGGGCTACTTCCGCTGGACCCAGTGGATTTTTCTCCAGCTCTTCAAAAAAGGGCTCGCCTACGAGTCCGAAGTCCCCGTGAACTGGTCCCCCTCCCTCGGCACCGTGCTCGCCAACGAGGAGGTGGAGGAGTGGCGCGCCAAGGGCCATACCGTCGAACGCCGCCCGCTCCGCCAGTGGGTGCTCAAGATCACCGCCTACGCCGAACGCCTCCTCGCCGATCTCGACACCCTCGACTGGCCCGAGGGCATCAAGGAGATGCAGCGCAACTGGATCGGCAAATCCGAGGGCGCGGAGGTGGACTTTGCCGTGGCCGGCCTGCCGGGCGAAACCATCCGCGTCTTCACCACCCGGCCGGACACGCTCTTCGGCGCCACCTACATGGTCCTCGCGCCCGAGCATCCGCTCGTGGACAAGCTCGTGACGCCCGCCCGGAAAGCCGCCGTCCAGACTTATCGCGAGGCCGCCGCCCGCAAAAGCGACCTGGAACGCACCGAGCTCCAAAAAGATAAAACGGGCGTCTCCACCGGCGCTTTCGCGATCAATCCCGTCAACGGCCAGCGCATCCCCGTCTGGATCGCCGACTATGTGCTGTGGGGCTACGGAACCGGCGCCATCATGGCCGTGCCCGGCCACGATCAGCGCGACTATGCCTTCGCCAAAACATTCGGCCTGCCTATCGTGGAGGTGGTCGCCGGCGGCGAGCTGTCCCGCCAGGCCTACGAGGGGGACGGCCCGCTGGTCAACTCCGCCAACGCCGAGGTGTCGCTGAACGGCCTGCCCGTGCCGGAAGCCAAGCGGCGCATCACGGACTGGCTGGTGG